>NZ_JAWPOX010000119.1:0-1153 GCF_033344475.1 Vibrio sp. 1288 | reverse complement strand
GGTGTTGGCGCCCTGCGCGGTGTGATCGCTACGATCAAAAACCCGAAAACGGATCAACAAAATAAAACAAACAGCTTCGTGATCAGCAACAGGCGTCAGGCTTTTGCCAAAGGTTTTGCAACCAACATTCTCAACCCCAAAGCACTGGTTTTCTTCATCAGCTTGATGTCGAGCTTGGTGCCAGCCGGAATGTCAGTCTCAGGCAAAAGCATCGCGTTAGTTATCCTGTTCAACTTGTCTCTGGTTTGGTTTTCCAGCTTGGCGTGGATGCTCTCAACGCAACGTTTACAACGTCGATTACAACAGGCAGGCATCTACATCGATGGCATCTGTGGTGTGGTGTTTACCCTCGTTGGCGGCAGTATCTTGGTGCAAACCATCAGCACATTAATCGGTTAACTCTCTGATTTAAAAGCGTCGCACACCCGACATTTATTAAAACGCTGACTCGACGATCTTCTCCATGGCTGCCAAGCTGAACAATCAAACTGGCAACATGGAGAGTCATCATGCATTGGACGTTCAACCGACTCGTGTCTACGGGTCTTTTTCTTAGCGCCTCTATCACCCACACCGCGTTTGCAAACCAAGCCACCGATGCGATTACCCCAGAGCAGAGTACTGGGTTTGAGCACAAACAACTGGTCAAAGCCAAAGACTATATGGTGACAGCAGCGAACCCAATCGCCACCCAAGCTGGTGCTGATGTACTGGAGCAAGGCGGCAATGCCATCGATGCTATGGTGGCGGTACAACTGATGCTTGGCTTAGTCGAACCACAGTCTTCCGGCATTGGTGGCGGCGCATTTTTGGTGTATTGGGATGGCGAACAACAAAAGCTCACCACTTATGATGGTCGAGAAACCGCGCCCCTTGCCGCAACCCCAACACTGTTTTTGGACGACCAAGGCCAACCGCTGCAATTCTATGATGCCGTTGTAGGCGGACGATCTGTCGCGACACCGAGCACCGTCAAACTGTTGTGGGATACCCACCAAAAATACGGCAAGCTGGAATGGAAAAAGATCATTCAGCCAGTGATCAACTTGGCTGAGGAAGGTTTTGCCGTCAGTCCTCGTCTCGCCAGTTTGATTGCCCACGACGCCGAGCGTTTATCACGTTTTCCGACCACAAAAGCGTATTTCTTTAACGC
>NZ_JAWPOX010001195.1:0-505 GCF_033344475.1 Vibrio sp. 1288 | reverse complement strand
CAGAGAAGCATTGTGGCATGCACTTACTCCACAAATGTTTAAAACTCAGCAGCTAACAAGAGCACTGGCAGACGCATTGCAGCAAGGTGTTGCGATCACTGATGAAGCATCGGCTTTAGAGTGGTTGGGAGAAACGCCAGCTTTAGTCCAAGGTAGTGCGAATAACATTAAAATTACTCAGCCAGAAGATCTCGCCTTAGCCGAGTTTTATCTTAGCCGCGAGCGCGGTTAGAAAATAAAGGATAAAAAATGATTCGAATTGGTCATGGTTTCGACGTACACAAATTTGGCGGTGAAGGCCCTGTGATTATTGGTGGTGTTGCAATTCCTTACGAACAAGGCCTGATTGCGCACTCAGACGGCGACGTTGCTCTGCATGCTCTCACTGACGCTTTGTTAGGTGCGATTGCTGCGGGTGATATTGGCCGTCATTTTCCAGATACCGACGATAAATGGAAAGGTGCAAACAGCCGCGAATTATTGAAAGACGTTTACCGTCGAGTAA
>NZ_JAWPOX010001194.1:0-505 GCF_033344475.1 Vibrio sp. 1288 | reverse complement strand
TGATCATCAATACTGCGTTTGAATTGGAGCTTGAATTCAAAATGTGGATGCATGAGACGATGCGTCACTGGTTGAAGTTGCTCGTTCAGTACAAACAAATAGAACTGCTGCGCGTTCGCCCAATCAGCCAACTCATCCATGTCGCCATGTTCAATCAGCACGTTGGCTTGGTGAGCAAGATCCAACATTTCCATTTTGACGCTATTTGGAACTTTCAACATAGCTTTCACCAAGGCTTGTTCCGCTAACGCTTGCACCAGCAAAATGCTGATGACTATCGCGGTCATGTAACTGAAAAGCTTAAACGCAAGGCTGTCTTTGCGTTTTGCTATGTAGGATGGACACACCAGCTTCATCACGCGCCCACAGATTCTAAATAACTGTAGCCTTTGCCTCGAAACGTTTTGATGTGCTGTTTAGATAAGCCCGCTTCAACCAATTTTCGGCGAATGTTACTGATGTGCATATCTAGGTTGCGATCAAACGGGCTGAGTTCTTTTTTCAA
>NZ_JAWPOX010001193.1:0-505 GCF_033344475.1 Vibrio sp. 1288 | reverse complement strand
GACTGGAGTTCAGATCAACCAGCATTAAACCTGGTTATGGACACGCTGCGTTACTGGGTTAGCGAATTCAAAATCGACGGTTTCCGTTTTGATTTGGCCGCCACTTTGGGACGTCAAGGGGATGATTACAGCCCGGAAGCGGCATTTTTCAAAGCCGTCGCTCAAGACCCGATTTTGCGTGAAACCAAATTGATTGCCGAGCCGTGGGATATTGGCCCTAATGGCTATCAAGTTGGTAACTTCCCATTTGGTTGGAACGAATGTAACGACAAGCTGCGCGATATTTCCCGCAGTTTTTGGCGTGGTGATCAAGGCTATTTGAAAGAGTTCGCCACTCGCCTTATGGGCTCTCGCGATATTTACAGCGCCGCCAACTGGCCATACAAACTCACGGTAAATTACATCACTTACCACGATGGCTTCACGCTGCAAGATTTAGTCTCTTACAAGCACAAACATAACGAAGCCAATGGCGAAGAGAACCGCGATGGCCACGGTGACAACC
>NZ_JAWPOX010001192.1:0-506 GCF_033344475.1 Vibrio sp. 1288 | reverse complement strand
GGCAAAACAGAGCGAGCACGAGAACTGGGTTTGCAGCTGGTGGTCGAGGAGGGCAGTCGCTTGGAGCCGCTTTCTGAATGGTTAAATTCGGAAGATCTGGTCACCATTTTAGGCAACTTGATCGACAATGCGTTTGATGCGACTTTGAGCGTTATTCGCAATGAATCCAACGTTGCATCAGAGCGTCGAAACATCGAAGTCTCGGTTAGCGATTACGGCAACGAAGTGATTTTAGAAGTCAGCGATCACGGATGTGGGTTGCCAGAGAACATTGAACCTCAAACCCTTTTCAAAAAAGGCATTTCGACAAAATCTCGACAAAATAGAGGGGTAGGTTTGCACCTAGTGAACCAATTAGCGACCCGCTATCACGGGCATGTTGAAATGCTACCAAACACAGAACATGGAACGCGAATAACCGTGTATTTGCCAAAGGAAGAACAAGTAGGAACATGGCAACGCGAGTGATGATCATTGAAGATGACATTGCCATTGCTGAATTACAC
>NZ_JAWPOX010001191.1:0-506 GCF_033344475.1 Vibrio sp. 1288 | reverse complement strand
AAGAACGTTGTAAGACAACCATTAACTTGGGTGACGAAGAAGGTATTATCAACGTTTTAGAAGAAGACGTTGAAACGGCTGCTCTTCGTGCGAAAAAACGTTGTCCGATCTGTGAAACTGCGATGGACGCGTACTTGATTGATGACAAGCGCAAGATGCACGTTTGTGGTAACAACCCGAACTGTGAAGGCTATGTTGTTGAGTACGGCGAATTCAAAGTGAAAGGCTACGATGGCCCTGTTGTTGAGTGTGACAAGTGTGGCTCAGACATGGTGCTTAAGAACGGGCGCTTTGGTAAATACATGGATTGTACGAGTGAAACTTGTAAGAACACCCGTAAAATCCTGAAGAACGGTGAAGTAGCGCCACCTAAAGAAGATCCTGTGCACTTCCCAGAATTGCCATGTGAAAACTCAGATGCGTACTTTGTGCTTCGTGATGGTGCTTCTGGCCTATTTATGGCGGCAAGCAACTTCCCTAAATCGCGTGAAACAAGAGCACCTCTA
>NZ_JAWPOX010001190.1:0-506 GCF_033344475.1 Vibrio sp. 1288 | reverse complement strand
TTCTCGAATAAGGCGCTACCTGCCAAGCAAGTGGAAGCATTCAAAGCGCTGTTAGCGCGGTATCCTGAGCAAGTGCAGTGTTCGGAAGTTATTGAGAAACTTCATCTTGCACAAACACAGATTCAGTAAGGAGACCACATGATTCTGGTTTGGTTTAGGCGTGATTTACGCACGTTAGACCACACGGCGTTAAAGGCGGCACTTGATACAGGGCAACCTGTTGTTGCTTGTTTTGTTGCAACGCCAGAACAGTGGCAAGAGCACCACATGGCGCCGATGCAGGCGGATTTAATCGCTAGGCGTCTTGAGCATGTTCATCAAGAGCTCACAGAGCTAAACATTCCTCTTCTATATAAAGAAGTTCCGCGTTTCGATGACTGTACAAAAGTCATTTGCGATTGGGCGGATAAGCTCAACGCAACAGCGGTAATGGTCAACATCAATTATGAAGTGAATGAAGTTGAGTTGGATAGAAAGGTATCTCAAACACTGGATAATCGTGGGGT
>NZ_JAWPOX010001189.1:0-506 GCF_033344475.1 Vibrio sp. 1288 | reverse complement strand
CAATGTATACGTAGGTGTCGTTAAAAAATGTAATAACTATTATTAGAAGAGCTTATGTCAAACCAACATCAATATTTCGGTCACCCTCGTGGCTTGTTCTTATTGTTCGGCACTGAACTCTGGGAACGCTTTTCCTACTACGCAATGCGTGCCATTCTAGTACTCTACTTAACTGATACCACAATGAATGGTGGTTTGGGCTGGTCAACGAAAGACGCGCTCGACCTTTATGGCATTTACACCGGCCTTGTTTACATTACCCCATTGATTGGTGGTTACCTTGCCGATAACTACCTTGGCCAACGCCGCTCAATTTTGCTTGGTGGTGCATTAATGGCTATCGGCCAGTTCACACTGGCACTTCCGGCTGACGCACTAGGCTTCGGAGCACTTCACACTTTCTATTTAGGTCTTGCTCTGCTTATTTGTGGTAACGGTCTATTCAAGCCAAATATCTCTACCATGGTTGGCGACCTATACAATGAAGGTGATAATCGTCGTGATGG
>NZ_JAWPOX010001188.1:0-507 GCF_033344475.1 Vibrio sp. 1288 | reverse complement strand
CTCTTCATCGGTAATCGCCAAACCTTCCGGAATTTGCGCTTCTTGCGATGTGCCAACGGTCAGCATGGATTTGAAGTTTTGCTTATTCTGAATTCGGTTTACGAACACACGTACGAGCATTCGGTCATAAAGTGCGTCTAGGCCGCTGTCTTCATCTGGTAATTCGTTGGAAGCAGAAACCAGCAAACGCATTGGAACACGTTCAATGTCACTGCCATTTTTGAATGTTTTTTCGTTCACGACGGTCAACAGAGTGTTCAGAATCGCAGGGCCCGCTTTCCAAATCTCATCAAGGAAAACGACTTGCGCTGTAGGTAGGTAACCTTCGGTGAGTCGGACATAACGGCCGTTGTCCTTCAACTCTTGAATACTCAAAGGACCAAACACTTCTTCTGGTGTCGAGAATCGAGTCATCAAGTATTCAAAGTAACTGCTGTTATCAAAAGCTTGGATAAGACGCTTTGCAATAAGACTCTTTGCAATACCTGGAGGACCTAAAAGAAAGAC
>NZ_JAWPOX010001187.1:0-507 GCF_033344475.1 Vibrio sp. 1288 | reverse complement strand
CACAAAAGCTTGGGTCGGATTATCTTGCTGTAACCCAGTGCCGTTATCCAATATGCGAATAGAAAGCTGGTTAGCTTGGTAGTCACAATGCAGGGCAATTTTACCTTGGTAGTCCGACGAGTGGTATTTCTCCTGAAACAAAGCACACGCATCAATGGCGTTGTTGATCACATTAACCAAAACCTGCTGAACGCCCACGGAGTCTGCCAGTAGAGGACGTATCTCTCCTTCAACGCTAGTCACAATGGCAACGTTCTGCTTTTGCATTCGAAAATGAAGCAGCTCAATGGTGTCTGCAATCAAGGCTTGAATATCGCATGGTGTCTTATCAACACTGCGTTTGCGTATCAACGTTCTTAAACGCTGAATGATGGCATCGGCTCGTTCCACTTGCCCCTGTATTTTCTCTAGCACAGGCACAATATCTTCATGCGGACGCTTCTTTGCAAGACGCAGCAACCCACCTTCACTGTAATTACGAATGGCTGCCAGCGGTTGATTTAATTC
>NZ_JAWPOX010001186.1:0-507 GCF_033344475.1 Vibrio sp. 1288 | reverse complement strand
ATCAATCCAATCATCGTCCGTTTCTGTGTCATACAAACGGAACTTATGTAATTCCTGACAAGAAGCGATAGCCTCTTTGAGGGCGGGGTCTTGTATTCTTAGAAACAGGCTTGGCAGTGACATAGAAATGTCCTCTTCACTATAACAGAAACAATGTACGTGTATTATTTAAGCTGTACAAGACAAAATATTGTCAAAGTCTGTTTAGAATCTGGTTGGTTATTAATATAGTGAGATCAACAGCAAACTATATATCTACATCGTTTTTCTTTCCTTATTTGTTGTGTGGAATTGTAATCCTTAGAAATTAATCTCTCTTGATGGTTTTTGCGTACAAAAATAAACGAAAGGATGAGGTGTTATTTCTTCTCTATTTATCTTTTCTTCTTCAATGATTAAAAATTACATTTCTTCTGTGTAAATTATTCACGAATGGTTTCTCTCTCATCTTAAATATAACGGCTGTTTTAAAATAAACGCTTTAAAAATAGTTACTTATAAAGTTGG
>NZ_JAWPOX010000118.1:0-1153 GCF_033344475.1 Vibrio sp. 1288 | reverse complement strand
GCCTTTCCGTTTTACAGGTTCCTCAACAGGCCGGTGGGCCGTTAGTATCATCAATATCAGTATTCGCAAAACCAGATGAATGATTGTTTAAACTGGTGTATTTCTGCCTTTATGCTTCGTAAGTTTGCTGTCGCGCCGTCAGTGCCCAGGCTATTCTGGCCAGCTTGTTTGCCAGAGCACAGGTGACGACAAAGTTGCTTTTCCGACACAACAACTCCCTGACCCAGTCGGCCAACTTGCCAGACTGGTGTTCCAGTTTTTGTATGAATACCCTGGCACACTGAACCAACAAAGTTCGGATCTTTTTGTTGCCCCGCTTGCTAATCCCTAACAATGTCGTCCGACCTCCCGTGCTGTACTGTCGGGGTACCAGCCCTGTTGCCGCCGCAAAGTCACGGCTGCTGGCGTACTGCTTCCCGTCGCCAATCTCAGTTGAAATAGTACTGGCAGTCAGCGTTCCAACGCAGGGAATACTCAGCAAGCGCTGTCCAACCTCATCTTCGTCCAACTTTCGTTTCAACTGAGATTCCAGATCTTTAATCTGCTCAACAAGATAGTGATAATGCTGTTGTAATTTCAGCAGTAACTGGCTGAGATAAAGAGGCAAACTACTGTCCTCAAGAAGGGTACTCAGTCGACTAATAACGGCAGCACCTCGCGGAACGCTGATACCAAATTCCAGCAGAAAAGCATGCATCTGATTAGTTGTTTTCACCTTATCCTGAACCAGGGATTCACGGACACGATGCAGAGCTCGCATTGCCTGCTGAGATTCGGTTCTGGGCTGCACGAAACGCATAGATGGACGTGATGCTGCTTCACAGATAGCTTCAGCATCAACGAAGTCATTTTTGTTGCTTTTAACGAATGGGCGGACAAATTGCGGTGATATCAGCTTTGGAAAATGCCCTAACTCTTCCAGCTTGCGTGCCATAAAGTGAGAACCGCCACAGGCTTCCATCGCGATGGTTGTTGCCGGGCATGTCGCCAGAAATTCGATTAGCTTTGGTCGGGTGAATTTTTTACGGTAAACGGCCTTCCCACGATGATCCTGACAATGAATATGGAAAGAGTTCTTACCCAGATCGATACCAATAAGCGCAATGTTTTCCATGATGGTTCTCCGAATGAAAGCCTGTCCTCAGCATAGTAC
>NZ_JAWPOX010001185.1:0-507 GCF_033344475.1 Vibrio sp. 1288 | reverse complement strand
GGACGAAGTACGCAAGGTCGCTAAAGAGCTTCGTAAGCAAATGACGAACGGTATTGACCCAAAACTGTTTCGTGAAAAGCAGAAGTTAGACCATTTGGTTGAAAGCCAACAGACCTTTAAAGCGGTCGCAGAAAAGATGCTTCTGAAAGAAGAAATTCAAGAGACAACTAACCGAGAAAAGCTGATTGTCGAAGAACGTGAGAGAGCTAGAATTAACGGCACGGTATTCGGGCAAGATGAAATCGACCGCATCACCAACAAAGTACGCTCGTCACATCGCAAGCGTCTTTTCTTAAAACGTAACCTATATCCTAAACTAGGCAACCTCCCTATGGCCTATATCACCGCCGCTGGAGTCATTTCGGTCATCGAACCTATGCAAGCTAAAGGACAATTAGAAAATGTTAAGCGTGCATGCTGCATTGCCAATCAAGTGATGAAATTCGCGGTAAACTCAAACATCATTAAATCTAATTGCTTAGCCTATATTAAAGACAACTTTGCCAA
>NZ_JAWPOX010001184.1:0-507 GCF_033344475.1 Vibrio sp. 1288 | reverse complement strand
CTTGTGAAAGAGTTTAACGGTGTAAAAGTCGCTATTTTTGGTTTGTCCATCGATAAAATGAGCGATATAGCAAACCCTGACGCCGATACGCCATTTATGACTGCAATTGAAACCGCGAAAGCGACAGTCGCACAAATTCACAATGATGGAATCAAAAACATTATTTTACTGAGTCACCTAGGTTACGAGGGCGACTTAGAACTTGCAGAGCAAGTAGAAGGCATCGGTATCATCGTGGGTGGTCATAGCCACCGTTTGCAAGGTGACTTTACTGCGATTGGTTTGGGTGAAGATGATCCTTATGGTATCAAAGTAAATGGAACCTACGTTGTGCAAGCCGGTTTCCATGCCCTGACCATGGGCCATTGTGTGCTTGAGTTTGACGAAAATGGCCAAGCAACCATGTTGAATGGTCAAAATGAATTACTGTTAGGACGCCGTATTTTCTGGGATTCAACATTGAATCAACAATTGGACCAAGGCGTATTTGAAACCGCTTGTGATTTT
>NZ_JAWPOX010001183.1:0-507 GCF_033344475.1 Vibrio sp. 1288 | reverse complement strand
GTGGCTTCCTATCTGAAGCTGGCTTTAGCGACTTCGCGGGTTCAGGTATTGTTCATATGGCAGGTGCGTCTGCGGCGCTAGCTGGCGTGTTACTGCTTGGTGCTCGTAAAGGTAAATACGGTAAAAACGGTGAAATCTACCCAATTCCTGGCTCGAACATGCCATTAGCAACACTGGGTACGTTTATTCTTTGGTTCGGCTGGTTTGGCTTCAATGGCGGTTCTCAATTGATGGTTTCAGACTTTGAAAACGCAACGGCGGTTGGTCAAATCTTCCTTAACACGAACGCGGCTGCGGCTGCGGGTTCGATTGCTGCATTGTTTGTGTGTAAAACCACTTGGGGTAAAGCAGATTTAACCATGATCCTTAACGGTGCGCTGGCTGGTTTGGTAGCTATCACGGCAGACCCACTATCACCATCACCTTTGTATGCTGTAGCAATCGGTGCGGTATCGGGTGCGCTAGTGGTATTTAGCATCATCGGTCTCGATAAACTGAAGATTGACG
>NZ_JAWPOX010001182.1:0-508 GCF_033344475.1 Vibrio sp. 1288 | reverse complement strand
CTTTAGCTCGTGTTCAGCAACTCGCACAGGAATCAGGCTCAGCGAACCTTGCTAAAGCCGCCGAAACGCTACAAAGCACACAACTGGACCAGCGTTACCTCACCATGGCGCTCAATCTTCTTATTCAGGTTTAACCCACATGCTAAGCACCAAAGATATTGAGCTGCTGCTGGTTCACGCTGCGCTTCAAGTTCAATACCAACAACCCGATCAAGCCATCGCGATACTGGATGCCGTTTTAGAACTCGAACCAGAACGCGAAGATGCGTTACACACGCTCGCGGTCGCGTGTTTGCAAACTGGCCGTTACACCCGCGCTGTTGCGATATGTGAAGGCTTACTGAAGTCGCAATCGCAGTCTGTGCAAGCGGCGGGAATTTGGTTTTGCTTGAGCCAAGCGCGCTGGAAACAAAATGACGTCGAGGGCGCACGCCAAGCGCATCGACGCTATCTGCAATTTTTACATAGTGAATCTCATGAATAAGTTGATCGATATTCTAAACAAAGT
>NZ_JAWPOX010001181.1:0-508 GCF_033344475.1 Vibrio sp. 1288 | reverse complement strand
CACCTGAGTGACCTCTTTTCCAGAGATAACCGATACAGCGCTGAAATTTGGAACCATTAGCGTGCTTTCCTTCGCTTGTTCAACGTGGGGACGGTCAGATAACGCCGCAACGACCACGACCGCAAAGACGGCAACAACAATAAATAACCCGAATAGTTTAGGCATAGTTTTCGGTGACATTCACGGCCCTCTTTCTTTTGCGATACACAGTCGTCAGTGCGCCAAACACCGCTATCAAACCGCCTGACCATATCCACCAAATCCCCGCCCGGTACTGAACTTTTATCGCATAAGCGTTTGTGCCAACTTTATCCCCCAACGTCAGATAATAGTCTCCGTGCCATAAACTCAGAATCGCGGGCTCAGTCATGTTCATTACTCGCACGGGATAATGGCGTTTTTCAGGTTGTAATACAGAGCGAGTCTGATCATCAAGGCGCAAAATGATCCTTGCTTGTTCTGCGGTGTAATTTGGCCCTATTACCCAATCCATACCTTGATAATCGAT
>NZ_JAWPOX010001180.1:0-508 GCF_033344475.1 Vibrio sp. 1288 | reverse complement strand
TCGACAATCCCGCGTTGTTGTCTGATTTCGAGCTTGAGCTTTCTTCTTTCTACCAGCGCTACAACACCTAGTTGGTAAAAGCGCCAGCAGGCTTTTTCTACCTACGTCCACGTTCAACGTCATTGATTGGCCGCAGTGTTTTATCTGAGCTGGATATGCTGGTGGGTAAGGTACTGTGTTTCCTATACCTAAGCCCAGAGCGCTTAGCGCACGAAGGCATTTTCACCAATCAAGAGCTTTACGACGAGTTGCTTGCATTAGCAGACGAGAAAAAGCTGATGAAACTCGTGACGAACCGTGCAACGGGTTCGGATCTAGACAAAGAAAAACTGTTTGAAAAAGTACGTACGTCACTTCGTCGCCTACGTCGTTTAGGGATGATCATCAACATCGGTGAAACCGGTAAATTCAGCATTAGCGAAGCGGTATTCCGTTTTGGTGCTGATGTTCGTGTGGGCGATGACATCCGTGAAGCGCAGCTGCGTCTTATCCGTGATGGTGAAGCCGT
>NZ_JAWPOX010001179.1:0-508 GCF_033344475.1 Vibrio sp. 1288 | reverse complement strand
TGATGAAGCAAAGGATCAGTTGTTCAGCATAATACTGAAAATTTCAGCAGAGTGCTGACGTGCTACTGTCATATCCCAGCCTCCAAGACCACGTAAAATCGTTCTGATTGTTTTTTTGATCTCATTATGAATATCAGTCTGCTTTTTCCATATCGGTGACAACATGACTTCAGCGATATCAGGGTGGCTAAAGATGCCTTTAGTCCATGCTAGAGCTTCAGCTTCCTCTACCTGTTTTTCCAGATAGTTGAACACGGCTCGCTCTGTTGCTGTACCCAAGCCCATTTCAGATGGTTTCGCATCTTTATCACGTATACGCTGAGCAAAAAGCTCTAGCTGTTCTAGGAATAGTGCTTGTTCAATACGTCCTTCACGTTCATCTTGGATAAGCTTTTCTAGCTCTTCTTCCAAGTCACCAAAGAAGGCAGGATCTTTACCTTTACCCGTCTTAATGGTGTGCTTGAGTTTGTTCTTCATGACTAATGCTGCACTCCCTGCACTTTTTTGT
>NZ_JAWPOX010001178.1:0-508 GCF_033344475.1 Vibrio sp. 1288 | reverse complement strand
TTTCCGACAAGCAGTACTTGCATACTGCAAACATAAAACTAGCAGCACTCAGCTCCTAGTTTTTAATATCCTAATTATAGGAAGTTCTTACCGTAATCCATTGGAGAAGTACCGAAGTAGCTCGCCAATGTTTGGCCGATATCTGCGAACGTTTCGCGGCGGCCAAGAGAGCCAGCTGGCACTTTTTGACCGTAAACCAATACTGGAATGTGCTCACGAGTATGGTCAGTGCCTGGCCATGTTGGGTCACAACCGTGGTCAGCCGTTAGGATTAGCACGTCATCTTCACCCATCAGTTCGAGCACTTCGTTGATGCGACCATCAAAGTACTCAAGCGCCGCAGCGTAACCCGCTACATCACGGCGGTGGCCGTAAGCGGAGTCGAAATCAACAAAGTTAGTGAATACGATGGTGTTATCACCCGCTTCTTTGATTTGCTCTAGCGTTGCTTCGAACAATGCAGGGATACCTGTCGCTTTCACTTTCTTGGTGATACCGCAGTTTGCGT
>NZ_JAWPOX010001177.1:0-509 GCF_033344475.1 Vibrio sp. 1288 | reverse complement strand
TGGTCAAAGTGGAAGAGTCGATCAAAGACGTTACTGGCATTAAAAAAGTGGTGTCGCGAGCTTCTCGTGGCAGTGCTTATATTTCTATCGAAGTTGATGTCAACGCGGATATCAAGCGAGTGCTTGATGATGTGAATCAGCGCATCGATACTATTTCTAACCTGCCTCTTGGCATGGAGCCCATCAATGTCTATCGGGTTGAATGGCGACAAGACGTGATAGAAATGGGGCTGGTGGGGGACAGGCCTCTTGAAGAGCTTAAACCGATTGCGAAGCAGATTGAAGATGAGCTTCTGCAGCTTAATAACGTCATGTTGGTGTATTTAAGTGCGCCAGAGGAAGAGATTGCGATTGAAGTCGATCCCCTCGTGCTGCGTAAGTATGACCTAACGTTGAATGACGTAAGCAATGCCATTCGTCGTTACTCGGCAAACTGCTCGGCGGGCGAAGTCAAAACAAACTCTGGAATGATTGCGGTTCGAATCGAGAACCAATATTACCGTGGAGAT
>NZ_JAWPOX010001176.1:0-509 GCF_033344475.1 Vibrio sp. 1288 | reverse complement strand
GATGACTTTTCGGCACTGAGATTTCAATCAGCGGCTCATCTTTGTCTAACGGATAAGAGTATTTATCAGACAGTAAGTTACCTTTGTTATCGGTAATCTTTAGCCACGCTTTGTCGTGCTTTTCATCGGGTGGCTGGACCGTCACTTCAAACTCTTTTACATCACCCGCTTCACGAATATTGAATTTTGCACTGCCTTGAGCAAACGTCGTAGACGCTTCATAACTTTGTGCGGCAATGGATTTAGCGTCATTGGTTTCCATCTTGATGATGGCAGCACCACTGCGAGTAGGACGCAGCAGCACTCGTTCGCCAGCGGCAAGGCCTTCGCCGATTTGCACTCTCATGCCATCCAATACGAAGGTAGAATCCGACTGGTCTATATCTATCTGAACTTGCTCGCCTTTCGGTGTTGTCACGCTGTAGCGATCACCATCGAAGCGCAGCGCATATTCGCCACCTTTCAACGCCGAAATATCATCGACATAAACGGCAACGTCCGCTTTCGAG
>NZ_JAWPOX010000117.1:0-1162 GCF_033344475.1 Vibrio sp. 1288 | reverse complement strand
CGTGACTATGATCTTGTTGGATTAAACCGATCGATTTCTTCTCAGTTTCAGCCACACCCGCGTTAGTGGTCATCACAAGGATCACGTTACGGAAATCGGCCTTGCGACCATTGTTGTCCGTCAGCGTACCGTTATCCATCACTTGCAGTAACAAGTTAAAGATATCTGGGTGCGCTTTCTCAATCTCATCCAACAAAACAACGGAATGAGGATGCTTAATAACGGCATCGGTTAACAAGCCACCTTGATCATAACCAACATAACCTGGAGGAGCACCAATTAAGCGGCTCACAGAGTGACGCTCACCATACTCAGACATATCAAAACGAAGCAGTTCAATACCAAGCAGTTTCGATAGCTGAACAGTTACCTCGGTTTTACCCACACCAGTAGGCCCTGCAAACAAGAACGAACCCACAGGCTTGTTATCTACACCCAAACCAGCACGAGACAGTTTGATAGCCTCCGAAAGCGCATCAATAGCGTTGTCTTGACCAAAGACTAGCATCTTCATTTTGCCATCAAGATTCTTCAAGATGTCTTTGTCAGATGAAGACACCGACTTCTCTGGAATTCGAGCCATTTTTGCAACCATGGCTTCAATATCAGCCACGCCAACCGTCTTCTTACGACGACTTGCTGGAGCTAATCGACTACGAGCACCAGCTTCATCAATAACGTCAATCGCTTTGTCAGGTAGATGACGTTCGTTGATGTACTTCGCAGACAGCTCTACGGCTGCACGCAGTGCTTTGTTGGTGTAACGCACTTCGTGGTGAGCTTCGTACTTTGGTTTCAAGCCCATCAGGATCTTGGTTGTATCGTCCAGAGATGGTTCGACAACGTCGATTTTTTGGAAGCGACGAGATAGCGCACGCTCTTTTTCGAAAATATTGCTGTACTCTTGGTAGGTAGTTGAACCAATACAGCGCAACTTACCGCTACTTAGTAGAGGTTTAATCAAGTTTGCCGCATCGACTTGGCCACCAGACGCTGCACCAGCACCGATAATAGTATGGATCTCATCAATGAACAGGATGGCATCTTCTTCTTTTTCAAGCTGCTTCAAAATCGATTTGAAACGTTTCTCGAAATCACCACGATACTTAGTGCCTGCTAGCAGCGAACCGATATCAAGTGAGTAGATAACGCTATTTTGAAT
>NZ_JAWPOX010001175.1:0-509 GCF_033344475.1 Vibrio sp. 1288 | reverse complement strand
CCGAACTTGAAGATCAGCGTCTTGGCATTGAAAGCACGAGTGGCGCGGTCGATGGCGTGATTCGCGGTGCAGAGGTCGTGCGCAGTTACTTAGTTGAAGACAGTTACGTAACAGAGTTACGTTTGGATATCCGTAAGATGGATAAGCTACGCGATTACGGTGAAGTTCAACAAGTGCCTGAGAAGCGTCAGCAAACTTTGTTCTAAAACCACTTCACTAAATAAACAGATAATCTTTTCGAGCGGCTGATTGGCAACAATTGGTCGCTTTTTTTATGGGTTGATTTGATGGCTTTGCCTACTGAGGAGGGGAGGCTAGCGCGTTAGGCTTTCATATTGGTGCCTAGCGTTGACATGGTGTGGGTTTTGCCGCCGGCATTGTAGGTCATACCGATCTTGCCGTGAGTGTGTTGAAGCATGTTATTGAGCTTGTTAAAACTCAATTGAGCACGGCTGAGGGATTCTCCATTCACGCGATTGACTTGTTGACAGTCCAGCACGATGGATTGG
>NZ_JAWPOX010001174.1:0-509 GCF_033344475.1 Vibrio sp. 1288 | reverse complement strand
TAAACGAATGTCTTCAACACGACCTTTCGGCGCTAACTTATTGAGTAAGTCACTGGTTGATTCCGATTCCGGCGCGAGCTTAACGAGTGGAATCAGCGCCTCAATGTCGAGCTGAGAAAGATTGAGCTTCCAGCCATCTGGTTGCCAATCAAAAGCCGCATCAAGTTCAGGCCAGGATTTGTCATCGGTGCGAATCTGAAGTGAGTGACCATTTACTTTCCAACCTTGCTTATCAGGCAAGAGCTTAAACACTCCCGATTCGATAAACAGTTCATGGCGGCCATTTTCATTCCATACGAGCTCAGACGGTTGCAGCTCCACGTACGCATAATTAGGTTGGCTGTGTTTGAGAGTCAGCCAGGTATTCAAACTGACCTTGCCAGACTCCGCACCCGATTCTTCTTGCATGTACGTGGTAAGCCAAGGCGTTACCGAGACATCTTGCGCACTCACGTAAAACTCACCAGACACATCACGCAGCGAACCATGATCTTTAAAGTTAGCATTTA
>NZ_JAWPOX010001173.1:0-509 GCF_033344475.1 Vibrio sp. 1288 | reverse complement strand
ACACAGCTAAACTGCCCAACACAAACGTCACCAACAAGCTAACCACGCCAGTAATACTGATATCGCGACTCTTCTTCTGCTGCATGATAAACGCGATACACGCCAATATCACCAACGCAATCAAGGCAAAACCAAGCAATAAAGGAGAATAGAGATCCGCAAGAATCGCGACAAGACCACCAAGTAACCCGACAAGAGAGAACGTACGAATACCAGCAACACGACTACCTTCAACACTATTTCGCATCACCCAGCCGCGCTGTGTCCCGATAATCGCGCCCAATAGCAAGGCAATAAGCAGATTCCAGATAAGATGCTCGCCAGTCGCAAACTCGTTGATATCCATGCATCACCCCGTTAAAAAGCGGTTGTCATATCATTAGTTTATTTGAATATTGGTAAGAAGCTGTGACGACAAGAAGATAATCTGAAACTAGCCATAGTTCCTGCCTTACCTGCGGGTCTTGTCCTGGCTTTTAACTATCACCAGAGCTCAATAATACAGAGCG
>NZ_JAWPOX010001172.1:0-509 GCF_033344475.1 Vibrio sp. 1288 | reverse complement strand
ATGATCGATACCCACGCGCACATATACGCGAGCGAATTTGATAACGACCGCGATGAAGTGGTTGAGCGCGCCTTAACTCAAGGCATCACTAAAATTTTGCTGCCGAATATCGATCTGGACTCGATTGAACCGATGCTGCAGACCGAAGCAGCGTATCCGGAAGTGTGCCACTCAATGATGGGTTTGCACCCATGTTACGTTGATAGCAACGTTGATCAAACGCTAGAAATCATCCGAGGCTGGTTCGAAAAACACAACTTTATCGCCGTAGGCGAAATCGGCATCGACCTGTATTGGGATAAAACCCACCAAGCAGAGCAAGAGATGGCTTTCGTAACCCAACTCAATTGGGCAAAAGAGATGGATTTACCTGTGGTGATCCACACCCGTGATTCCATCGAAGAAACGCTGACTCTGCTTCGTCAAGAGCAAGACGGTCGCCTGCGTGGCGTGTTCCATTGTTTTGGTGGCAGCTTAGAAGAGGCGCGAGCAATTAACGAGTTGGGCTT
>NZ_JAWPOX010001171.1:0-509 GCF_033344475.1 Vibrio sp. 1288 | reverse complement strand
TATTTAGTAACTCAACGGCTTGTTGTGGCTGTTTTTTCTCGATGTATAGATCGGTCATTGCATCTAAATAGAATGGGTTGCCCGGATCTTGCGCTAACAGCTTTTTCAAAATCGGTTCTGCTTGTGATAAGCGTTTGTTGTCCAGATGAACCAGCGCTCGGCCGTAATCAAATGACGGCATGATGTCCGCTGAAGCTTTCTTTTGAGTACGCTCAAACCAACCTAGTGCGGCTTGTCCGTCGATACCGGCATATCGCGCGACAATGCGTGCGCGCGCCAAATGGTAATCGATAGAGGGTGCAATGCGCATTGGGGGATAGGCTTGTGCACGTTGACGGCTATCTGCCACACGGTCTTCTGGTAAAGGGTGAGTCAGTAGCATTGGTGGCGGTTTACTCGCGTAGCGGTACTCATCAGCTAAACGTCCAAAGAAACGCGGCATTGCTTGCACATCAAATCCTGCTTTCGCCAAGGTTGCGATGCCGAAGCGGTCGGCTTCTTTCTCGTTT
>NZ_JAWPOX010001170.1:0-509 GCF_033344475.1 Vibrio sp. 1288 | reverse complement strand
ACTGACTTGCACTTGCGAGTAGGGCGATTGCCATTGCTTCTCAAACGTAGCGATGGCGCGGCGTTCCATAAATGGCTTTTGCACTAAAATAATAGATTCGCATTGGATGCCTTTCTCTTTAAATAACTGCTCGGTGAAACGGACGTTTTCTCCACTATTGGTTGAACGTGTTTCTACTAAGATGGCATCGCTTGGTACGCCAGCTAAACGCGCGATGTCTGCAAATGTTTCGGCTTCACTTTTTTCAAACAAACCATCCGTAAAACGGCCTTCACCACCGGAGAACACAATCAATGGTGCGAGTTTTTGGTGGTAAAGCGCAGCGGCGTGCTCAGCAACTCGCACGTCGTTACTGCACATAACAAACAAGCAGTCGGCAGGCTTTAAATCCTGTTTGAGCTGCATGTAATCCCAAAGCGTTTCTATATGTTGATATAACTTCATAGTGCATCCAGCGTTGAATTGAATCGGAATTGATACCCAAGTGAAACCAGCTTGTCCGCTAAGAT
>NZ_JAWPOX010001169.1:0-509 GCF_033344475.1 Vibrio sp. 1288 | reverse complement strand
ATTCGTCAAAGTAAGCTTTGTTGGTCGCGTCAAACTCTTTGCGGATATCTGCAAAATCAACCACATAGCCATAACGGAAGTCCTTATATGTGCGGTTGACGCGTGTCAGTGCTTGTAGCAAGTTATGTTTGCGGATCACGCGGCCAAGGTAGAGTTTCTTCAAGCGTTTAGCATCGAAGCCTGTGAGTAGCATGTTGTAAACAAACAGTAAGTCGATTTTTCCTGCTTTGAAATCTTCAACCCAATCTTTGCGTTCTTGTTTTGTGCCGACATCATGCAAAATCAGCGCAGCATTGCTCACTTTGTGGGCTTGCTTGGCTGGCTCCATGCTCGCCGTTTGAACGTAAGTCGGGATCGGCTCTGCTACCGATGTTGCTTGCTGAGGTTCCACACTGTCACTACTGGATAGGGGCTTTGAGGCGAACACAGCATTAAACAGCTCAAACATTTTCTTTGCTTGGTCTGAGCTATCACAAATGATCATACCGCCTATAGTTGCGTCATTTAGC
>NZ_JAWPOX010001168.1:0-510 GCF_033344475.1 Vibrio sp. 1288 | reverse complement strand
GTGAGCCATGTAGGCAAAGGTGCACGCCACCAGCATCGCAATAAATAAGCATGAATTGACCAACCTAAACTTATTCATTTTCCAGCACCTCTAAAATTACTGGCCTTGGGGCGCTGAGTGACGTCAAGAACGCTTCGATGTCTTCGATATTGCTATCACTCATCGTAATACCAAGCTGCGTTTGTGCCATGATTTGAATGGCCTCAGCAAGGGTGGTCACTTGCCCGTTATGAAAATACGGCCCCGTTAATGCGACGTTTCTTAAACTGGCAACACGGAAATAATACCCCTCATCCCCTTCCGTTGTGAGTAAATGGCGCCCTGTGTCTTTCTGCACGGGTTTGTGCTCAAAGTAAGCGAAGCGTTGAATCATCGCGCCGCCAACATTTTTCCCTTGATGACATTGTACGCACCCAGCTTTCTGGAAGGTTTTCCAACCGCGTTTCGCTTTCTCACTCAAAACATGCGTGTAACCCAATAAGTAGGCATCAAACGGCGCGCCGGGAGTTT
>NZ_JAWPOX010001167.1:0-510 GCF_033344475.1 Vibrio sp. 1288 | reverse complement strand
CGAGCGAATTTCCGCAAGTCCAGAGTCATACACGTACAGAGACGCGCAACCAGTCACTTCACCATGATGTTCAGCAACGGCAAATGAGCCAATGTCGCGAACGAGTTCATTACGAGAACGAGGTAAGTTTTCGCCCATATTCGCCCAGTACGCAACCATGCCCTCAAGCGTTTCGATATCCGTTAAACGTGCAGGACGTACTTTAACGGCCGAACTATCACGCTGCGCCAAACGCTTGTCCGCTTGGTCAACGGCATAAGCGACTTGTTTTGGTGACACGCCACCAAGCGCGCTACGTTTTTCTAGACAAGACTCAATCGTTAGGATGTCGTACACATCGTTGTCGATGACGTCAGAGAACTCTTGTAACTCTTGCAGTGACAGCTCTTCCAGTGCACAACCTTTGGCAATCGCGCCAACGACAGCTACACCGACAATATGATGCGCTTCTCGGAAAGGAATGCCTTTCGCGACCAAGTAGTCCGCTAATTCTGTGGCATTGGCGTAGCC
>NZ_JAWPOX010001166.1:0-510 GCF_033344475.1 Vibrio sp. 1288 | reverse complement strand
CGATATTGGCTTTTCACTGGCGCGTCAACTGAAATGGTCGAAACATACAACGGTTGTTCGGCTACGTTTTGGCTATCACTTTGACAACCAGTAAGAACGGCCAAGGCGATGGCCGATACTGCGAATAGAGAATGCTTCATTAAATGCCTTCCTCACGAATCCAAGCTTTCACCACTTGCCCTTCGACTAATCGTTCTACGCCAGCAATAACCACGTAGTCGTTGTTATCCAAACCTGACTCAATCGCGCCACTTTCATTTAGTGACAATGTCACTTTATTCACTTGTTGCGTTGAGCTATCCATCACCCAAACTTCACCTTGGCTCTCTTGCTTGTTTACCCAAGCCGATGTCGGCAACGTCATGGCGTTAGACTTGTTTTGCTTAGCAATGTGTACTTGTCCTGTCATCCCAGTGAGCAAGTTGCGATCGGTTGGCCGAGTGATCGTCACAATCGCTTCATAGCTGTTGGTATCGATGTTTGGCTGCGTTGAGATTTCTTTGAACTTAC
>NZ_JAWPOX010000116.1:0-1188 GCF_033344475.1 Vibrio sp. 1288 | reverse complement strand
TGTACTCGAGTGCTTGCAGAAGGCTTGTCTCCTCAAGATGATGTTTCAACGGTCATGACGACGGAAGTGATCTCTCTAGACCATAATGCTTACATCTATGAAGCCATGCTAACGATGTTACGCTACAACGTGCATCATCTGCCGGTGGTCAAAAATCAACTGCCGATAGGCATCATCGAAACTACCGATATTGTTCGTTATGAATCGCAAAACTCACTGCTTCTCGTAAGCAGCATTTTTCAGCAGCAAAGCATCGAAGATTTAGCAACAGTCGCAGAAGAAGTCAAAAGCAGCTTCGTACGTCTGGTTAACGAAGACGCCAATTCACACATGGTTGGCAGCGCGATGTCGGTAATTGGCCGAAGTTTCAAACAGCGTTTGTTGGAGTTGGCCGAAGAAGAACTTGGTGCGCCTCCGATTCCTTATTGTTTCCTCGCATTAGGTTCAATGGGACGCGACGAACAGTTGCTGGTTACCGACCAAGACAACGCCATTATTCTGGACGAATCCTATCAAGAAGAGAAACATGGCAAGTACTTTGAAGATCTCGCTAAGTTTGTCAGTGACGGCCTTGACGCTTGTGGTTACAAATATTGTACCGGTGACATCATGGCCACAAACCCGATGTGGCGAATGACTCGCTCCGAATGGGAAGAATGTTTCGCTGACTGGATTGACGATCCCAACCCGAAAGCGTTACTGAATGCATCAATATTTTTCGATTTAGATGGCGTGTATGGCCGCTTAAAATGGGCAGAACAGCTCACCAGCTTCATTGTGCGTCGAGCGCGTAAAAATAATCGCTTCTTAGCATGTTTGGCTCGAAATGCGCTAAACCGCACACCGCCATTAGGCTTCTTCAAAGATTTTGTGATGGAAAAAGACGGCCAGCACAAAAACTCGATCAACCTAAAACGTCGTGGCACCGCGCCGCTGGTTGATCTGATTCGTGTGCATGCCTTGGCGGTTGGCTCTCGTGCACAAAACTCGTTTGAACGTCTCGACGACATTATTGACGCAGGCATCTTGCCAAAAGGTCGAGCACAGGATTTAAAAGACGCGTTAGAGTTCATCTCTATGGTACGAATTCGACATCAAGCGACCGATGTTGAGCTTGGAATTGAGCCAGATAACAACATTGAGCCAGAAAATCTTTCCGATTTTGAACGCCGTAATTTGAAAGATGCC
>NZ_JAWPOX010001165.1:0-510 GCF_033344475.1 Vibrio sp. 1288 | reverse complement strand
CATCAATAATCAGCGTGGTGTTTTCTGGCACCAAATCCATTAAGGCCTGAACGCCACTTCGAGCTCGCGACGATGCGTATGCTTCTAGCTTTTCACCAATAAGGAAGAGCAATAACACCATCGCGGCTTCTGCGGTTTCACCTAAGTACAACGCACCTAATGCAGCAACACTCATCAGTGTTTCAATGGCAAATGGTGTGCCACCACGAGCCAGTTTGACGGCCTTACGGGCAATAGGATACAAACCCAGCAAACAAGTTAAAGTAAAAATCCAGCTACTAAGTTGAGGGTTGATGCTTGCGACAAGGCCCGCAAATGCCATTGCACCTGCGATCGATAAAATCTGTAGATTGTCTTGAACAAAACCGAACCAGCCTTTGTTCTCTTTCTTTTGCTTTGGTTTATCCAGCGCAGAAAGCGGGAAACCAGTTTGGCGCGCTGTTTGTTCGATGATCGAACTTAGGGAATGGTCATCAAAATCGACAACTAACTTTTCTGTAGCAAAAAGGA
>NZ_JAWPOX010001164.1:0-510 GCF_033344475.1 Vibrio sp. 1288 | reverse complement strand
CTTTTGCACGTTGTTCCATGAAGACCAATTTCCACTTGTTGTAACGAAGCGCAGTTAAATCGCCATCGTCCGAGAAGTAGAAAATCTCTTCACGCGGTGCTTTCTCTTCTTTACCAGTGAGGTATGGCAGGAAGTTATAACCATCTAGGTGAACTTTGTAGTTGATCTTGCCAACTTTCTTACCTTTCAGTAGCTCGTCTTTAACTTTAGTGTCACCTGCTGCTGCAACCAATGTTGGGAAGAAGTCTTCAAGAGACATCATGCCATTAAAGGTTTCGCCAGCTTTGATGTGACCAGGCCATTTGATAAGAGCAGGAACACGGAAGCTGCCTTCCCAACCTGTATTCTTCTCACTACGGAATGGCGTCATACCTGCGTCTGGCCATAGGTCAACCATCGGGCCGTTATCTGTGGTGTAAACGATGATAGTGTTGTCATCAACACCAAGATCTTTCACTTTTTTCAGTAGTTCGCCGATTTGGTCATCGTGCTGTTTCACACCGTCAGCGT
>NZ_JAWPOX010001163.1:0-510 GCF_033344475.1 Vibrio sp. 1288 | reverse complement strand
AATTTGAGCGAGCAAGTGGAAAACCTCTATCGCAAGGTATTTCCGGTTTTTATACCTACAACGGTTTTCACAGCATTTTCCAAATTCAGATTAATCGCACCGTCAAAGGATTGATGGAAGAAAACTGGGTGTATGGGGATGATCTTAAAGCTCATGAAATTGATCATGATAGTGCTATTCAGGGGGTTCAAGCCCGCTATTATCAAGATTATGTCAATGAGTGGAAAACTCTGATAGAGGATGTTCAGCTTAAACAAGCTCCGAGTTTGGCTTTAGCAACAGAGCAATCAAGAGTTTTATCCGGTGTAGAAAGACCAATTGAATCACTTCTGCGTGCAATACAAAAGGAAGTGGGGTTATCGAAAGTAACGTTATCGGAAAATCAAAAGGCAGCAACGGAAGTCGCAGGAAAGGTTGCAAAAGTGAAGTTTTCTAATACGGCAGACAAACTCGATATGTATTTGCCTGAAGAGAATGGATTTAATGTTGCTCTACCAGGTAAAGAAGTTG
>NZ_JAWPOX010001162.1:0-510 GCF_033344475.1 Vibrio sp. 1288 | reverse complement strand
TGGTTAGATCAAAGGAAATAACATGAAGAAACTTGCACCCGTAGCCTTACTTATTGCATCGCTCGTAGGTTGTAGTTCTGTTCCTCAAGTGAACTGGCAACAAGGCAGCCAAATTACGATGAATCAGGTGAATGTTGAACTAAAGAGCAATCTTTGGGTGAACTTAATGCCTGCGATTGAGGAAGAACCTGTGCAAGACGTTCAAGAGTTGAGTATTCAAGGTGCTTTGTATCTGGAAGGCGACAAACAGCTGCCTGCGAATTTGACTGCTGAGGCTCTGATTATAAAGCAGGGTACTACCGAGTGGATGATTGATGGTGGGGACTTGGAAACTCGCACTCACAGCGAAAATCAGTGGGAAGTGACGTTTACTTGGCAAGTTGAAGCCGATACAGATAAATCCGTCGATTTGGCGTTGCTGCTTGATGATGCGGGTAAACAACGTTGGCTTGTTGAAAAGCACGTGAAGATAAACAAGGTTTATTAGTTTCTTTCCCGCATAGAAAAAGG
>NZ_JAWPOX010001161.1:0-510 GCF_033344475.1 Vibrio sp. 1288 | reverse complement strand
CTAACGAGCGGTAGACAATCGTATTGCAGATTTCGCCATTATCCATTTCAAATTCAATCGCGTAATTCATGCCGCTTACCACCTGAGTGCGAACACTGAGGATTTGCTTTAACTTAGCGGAAGTGTTCATTTGCGCGAGTACCACATCAAGCAATGGTTGCGCTTCATCGGTCATGTCACTTTGTGACCATCCGCCGGGCAGTTTTTCTAAGTTACAGATTGGGTTCGCTTCCGGTTGCGATTGGGCTGGTGCCTCGGTCTCTTCCTTTTGATTACATCCAGCTAAAGCCACTACACATACGAGTGACGCCAATAATGTTTTCTTCATAACAAGACCTTTCTTTGTAATGTGCTCAGTATCCTAGGGGGTTCTGTTCATTATATCTGTTTCATATTCGAGAAAGTGTTGGTCACATATCGCTTTGTTTCAATTGATTCTGTTCAGCAGTATTTATCGGTTAAATACAATTAACAGGTCATTGTTGGGTTAAAAATAAGCAAAAACAGATT
>NZ_JAWPOX010001160.1:0-511 GCF_033344475.1 Vibrio sp. 1288 | reverse complement strand
AAAATCACTGATGGGTTGGTCATCATTGTAGTGATGCGCCATCTGCGCCTGAAGCAACTCGGCAGTAGCAATCGCATCAGTTAACGCGTGATGCGGAGAGTAGTCTGGTAACCCATAGCGGCGTCGAGACTGCGCCAAACGTAGAGACTCTGGTCTCTTTCCTTTCAGGCGATTCCAAATGCCGCCAGCGCTTCTCTTTTGGATGTTCTCTTCGATTTGTAGCGTGTCTAACACGGGAAATTCAATCCCTTCCCCTATGCGCGCTTTCAGCGCTTGATCCAAGAATTCTCTCTCGATTCGACGGTAATGCACAACGATGATTTTGCCGCTTAAGCAAGGCAGCAACTCACCCAAAATATCGCTCAGATCTGGCGCATCAATCAATTCGCTGTGAGTGATACCGTGGATGATAACGGAATCTTCATCCAACTTTTTCTGAGGCCTTACTTTCCAATGTCGAGCATCGCGAAGAAAAATACGTCTTAGATTGAAAGGTACTAAACCGATAGTA
>NZ_JAWPOX010001159.1:0-511 GCF_033344475.1 Vibrio sp. 1288 | reverse complement strand
ATCAAAACTACTAAAGGAATGCGAGTAGGATGGAGCATCAAACTACAAGGAATGTCATCTTAATCACGGAGGGCAGTCTACAGTCATCTCTCTTAAAGGATGTTTTGGAAACGAAGCTCGGTATTAACGTTCTACTGATCACTCCAGAAAATCTTGCTAGCCCATTTGTAAGAAATCAATCCATATCAGCGATTGTCTTGGATTACAGTGTTATCACAGATGAAGTGTTTGCTCGTTATATGGAATTTAAAACCCCCCATTTAACTGGAACGCTTGAAATCCTCATCAACTGTGACAAATCTATCTCAACGGATGAGCTCTTTGTCTGGCGTTCACTTGCCGGCATTTTCTATACCTCAGACGATATACAAACCTTACAAACGGGCATTGACAAGGTGCTCCAAGGCGATATGTGGTTCAGTCGTAAATTCGCACAACAGTACATTACTCACCTGCGTCGTCATAGCAGGCCAATTAATAAAAACGTTCCGGCAATATTGACCAAGCGGGA
>NZ_JAWPOX010001158.1:0-511 GCF_033344475.1 Vibrio sp. 1288 | reverse complement strand
CAGCAAGGAATACATAGCGAAAGCTCGCCGTTTAAGAAAGATGGTCGGCGGCGGAATGCGTCAGGCGGGCATTCTAGCGGCAGCAGGTAAACTGGCGATCACGGAACAAGTCGCGCAGTTAAAGCAAGATCACATCAATGCAAAAGCATTGGCGGAAGGTTTAGCTGAACTACCGGGTTTCTCGGTAAATCCTGACTTCGTTCAAACCAACATTGTGTTTGCTAAGTTGGATGCTAAAGTCGATATCCAAAGCATCGCGGAGCAACTCAAGCAACAAAACATCATCATCAGCCCAGGAAACCCAATTCGCTTTGTCACACACAAAGACATCTCTGCTGAAGATATTCAAACCTTCCTATCGAGCCTTAAATCTCTGCTTTAGATTGATTTTGATCATTGAGCTTCCCCTTGGGGGAAGCTTTATTCTACGGTCAATTATCGCTAAATCGAGAATCCATAATGCTAAGAACCCTCCTTTTAACGTCTCTCATTTTTACTTCCACCGTTTATG
>NZ_JAWPOX010001157.1:0-511 GCF_033344475.1 Vibrio sp. 1288 | reverse complement strand
TAGTGATTGTAAGCTTCTTCCGCTTGAGGATTGGTGTCCGAGGCTAATTGGTACCACGCCTCAACGAGATCGCTGGTGGTGATGTCTTTTTGGTGATGCTGAACAAAGTCCGCTAACAAGAACCCGCGGTCGCGAGGGTCATTCAACGCTACAGAGGTAAACCAATACGTTGCCTGTGAGTAATTAACCGCACCGGTCAATCCTCGGGAATAGTCTTCGGCCAGCTGTTTCTGCGCAGGTAAATAGCCTTGGCTTGCGGATTGCTCTAGCCAATAGCGAACATCCGATGGCGAATCTGATTTTGGAGAAAGAGCCAGTTGCTGCGCCAGTTCAAATTGTTCTGCTGGGGATGTTGGTGTTTGGGAAGCAAGTGCAGATACAGAAAGACAGCTGCTTAACGTAAAGGATAGGGCGATGGTTTTGAATGACATTGAATGTGTCAGGCCTAGCGTAAGTTGCTAGGCCTGCTCCGGTAATTTTTGTTATTACCGTTATGGTGCTACCAAATTAC
>NZ_JAWPOX010001156.1:0-512 GCF_033344475.1 Vibrio sp. 1288 | reverse complement strand
ACTTCTGATGGCTACGACATGGTAGCACCTTCAGGTGAAGGCGCTGTGCGTTGTATGAAGATGGCAATGCAAGACGTTGACAGCATTGATTACGTTAACACTCACGGTACGTCTACTCCAGTTGGCGACGTAAAAGAGCTAGGCGCAATCCAAGAGCTATTTGGCGACAACAGCCCAGCAATCTCTGCAACAAAAGCGATGACAGGTCACGCTCTAGGTGCGGCTGGTGTTCACGAAGCGATTTACTCGACTCTAATGCTAGACAACAACTTCATCGCGCCAAGCATCAATATTGAAAACTTGGATGAAGCGGCAAAAGGTCTGGATATCGTGACAGAAGCTCGCGACGCAGAGCTAACGACAGTCATGTCAAACAGCTTTGGCTTCGGTGGTACCAACGCAACATTGGTTATCAAAAAATACCAAGCGTAATCAACACCAAAGCTAACTGAATTTGTTGGTGTTGTTCATTGTGATTTGAATGCCCACAAACCAGTTTCCAGAGCTTGATC
>NZ_JAWPOX010000115.1:0-1190 GCF_033344475.1 Vibrio sp. 1288 | reverse complement strand
TGTCTAAAGAAAAATTTGAACGTACGAAACCGCACGTTAACGTTGGTACTATCGGCCACGTTGACCACGGTAAAACAACTCTAACTGCAGCTATCTGTACTACTCTTGCTAAAGTTTACGGCGGTGTAGCTAAAGACTTCGCATCTATCGATAACGCTCCAGAAGAGCGTGAGCGCGGTATCACAATCGCAACTTCTCACGTTGAGTACGACACTCCATCACGCCACTACGCACACGTTGACTGTCCAGGACACGCTGACTATGTTAAAAACATGATCACTGGTGCTGCACAGATGGACGGTGGTATCCTAGTTGTTGCTGCGACAGATGGCCCAATGCCACAAACTCGTGAGCACATCCTACTAGGCCGTCAGGTTGGTATCCCATACATCATCGTATTCATGAACAAATGTGACATGGTTGACGATGAAGAGCTACTAGAACTAGTAGAAATGGAAGTTCGTGAACTTCTATCTGAATACGATTTCCCAGGTGATGACCTACCAGTTATCCAAGGTTCTGCACTAGGCGCACTAAACGGCGAAGAGCAGTGGGAAGCGAAAATCGTTGAACTAGCAGAAGCTCTAGATACTTACATCCCTGAGCCAGAGCGTGCGGTAGATCAGCCATTCCTAATGCCTATCGAAGACGTATTCTCAATCCAAGGTCGTGGTACAGTAGTAACTGGCCGTATCGAGCGTGGTATCCTAACTGTAGGTGACGAAGTTGCTATCGTAGGTATCAAAGACACTACTACAACTACATGTACTGGTGTTGAGATGTTCCGTAAGCTTCTAGACGAAGGCCGTGCAGGTGAGAACGTTGGTGCACTTCTACGTGGTACTAAGCGTGACGAAGTTGAACGTGGTCAAGTACTAGCTAAGCCTGGTTCAATCACTCCACACACTAAGTTCGAATCAGAAGTATACGTACTGTCTAAAGATGAAGGTGGTCGTCACACTCCATTCTTCAAAGGCTACCGTCCACAATTCTACTTCCGTACAACTGACGTAACTGGTGACATCCAGCTACCAGACGGCGTAGAAATGGTAATGCCAGGCGACAACGTACAGATGACTGTAGAGCTAATCGCACCAATCGCAATGGACGAAGGTCTACGTTTCGCGATCCGTGAAGGTGGCCGTACAGTAGGTGCTGGTGTTGTTGCTAAGATCTTCGACTAATTCATA
>NZ_JAWPOX010001155.1:0-512 GCF_033344475.1 Vibrio sp. 1288 | reverse complement strand
AGCCACTGGCGTATCGCGTAAGAACAACAAGCTCTTAGGGACATTCATCTCTTCTGTTGAATGCTCTTTGTTACCCAACTTGCTGCCAATGAAACCAGCTAGGACGTAAGAAAGCGTTGAGAAGTGACCAATCGCAACGTCGTCTGAACCTGTTACTTGCTTCATGTATTTGTGCGCAATTGCAGGGAAGAACACCATTACAGAACCCACAACCACAGAGCCAAGAGCGATCAGTGGAACACCTTTCATGCCGCTAGATGCCAGAATCGCCGCCACCATCATAGACATAAATAGCGTGTGGTGACCTGTTAGGAAGATGAATTTCCACGGCGTGAAACGAGCGATCAGAATGTTCACCAACATACCGAAGAACATGATCATCGCCATCTCTTTACCAAACGCTTCTTGCGCGATAGAGACGATAGCTTCGTTGTTTGGAACCACGCCTGTAATGCCAAATGCGTGTTGGAAAATCGTCGCGAAGTCGCCTAGCGAGCTCACAACTAAGCCTG
>NZ_JAWPOX010001154.1:0-512 GCF_033344475.1 Vibrio sp. 1288 | reverse complement strand
ACTTGTTCTTATCGGTTTGCAATGAGTCTGCTTTTGCCTCAACGACATGACTCGCATCCACATTCAGCAGCGCGGCAAACGGCACGAAAGAGAAGCCTGTCTGATTCAAACCAAATGTGTACATGTCGCTATTGCTGCCTGTCCACATCACAGGTAAAGAGGATTTTTCAGTTTTTAGAACACGACCGAAATCAAAGTTCGCTTCAAACTCACCGCCTTCCAATTCCACCACCAACAGATGCTGACCAGCACTTAGTTGACTTGGCTGAGGGAATAAGATTCGTGATGATTTTTGGAAAGAACCTTGTTGTAGCAGTTCAGCGCTGTCTTGGTCTAACACCAACCGGTAACCCGCATTACCTGAGAATGGGAATCGCCATACTCGGTAAGTCATATCACTTTGAAGGCTGCTTCTTTGCGCGTACAGCTGAATACCATCCAGTTCTGTAGCGTTATTTAAATCTAGTGAAACCGCCAGCGTATTTGTGCTACTAGCAAACACATAACCTTGA
>NZ_JAWPOX010001153.1:0-512 GCF_033344475.1 Vibrio sp. 1288 | reverse complement strand
GGTTCTAATATCGTAGGTAAAGCCTTGGATACCGGTACGAATTGGATCGGACTTCGCGATTGCTGCAGCGGCAAAGGCAGCCAGACCGACCGGTGGTGTATCATCGGCGAGAATACCGAAATAGAACACGAACAAGTGCACCGCAATCAGTGGAATGATAAGACCATGCGCTGCGCCGAGCGTTACGATAACTGGCGCCATTAGCGTTGATACTACAATGTAGTTTGCTGTGGTAGGCAGACCCATACCGAGAATCAGACTGATAACCGCAGTAAACAGCAACATTAGGATGACACTACCGCCAGAGATAAACTCAACAAAATCCGTCATCACCAAGCCGATGCCGGTTAGTGTCACAACGCCAACAACCGTACCTGCCGCCGCAGTTGCGACACCGATACCGATCATGTTGCGAGCACCAGCCACCAAGCTTTCAGCGAGATCGACAAAACCCTCTTTGGTTTGCTGTACTAGGTCGCCTTCTTTCGCAAGTAACGCCATCAGAGGGCGTT
>NZ_JAWPOX010001152.1:0-513 GCF_033344475.1 Vibrio sp. 1288 | reverse complement strand
ATTAGCGTGTTGGCGAGTGCAGTTTTAATCCAGTCAAAATTGTCTTCTTTGAGTAACTTTTCGTATTCGCTACGGGCGCTAGAAAACTGTTTGTTTTGCACCATTGCATGCGCACGGTAACGTCTGATCAGTTTTGAATATTCGGGATGAAAGGGAAGAAGGGTATCGGTGGCTTCAATCACGCCTTCAAAGTCCATCTCACGCAGTTTTTCGTAAATCGGTAGTAGCACGCTTCTGCGTTTCATGGCTGACAGCAGTCGGTTGCGAAAAAAGGTGTGATTAAACGGTTTTAGCAAGTAGTCATCAGGGTCGCAGTCCACTATTGAACGAACGATTTTGTGATCATTTTCTCTGGTCAAAAAGACGAACGTTGTATGTGCAGGCAGAATTTGCGCGTGCTTTAACTCTTCTAACAACTGAAAGCCATTGAGCTGAGTTTGAAAGTTGTAGTCACAAATCACCAAATCACAATGCATTTGCTTACAAAGATTGATGACCTCAAAAGGTTTATAA
>NZ_JAWPOX010001151.1:0-513 GCF_033344475.1 Vibrio sp. 1288 | reverse complement strand
CCCTTGTTTTGGTGCGCGTTTATCTGGTGATGAGTTCGCCATTCTACTCAGCTCCAATAAAGACGTGGGCAGCATCCCAGATTTACTCGCCAAAGAACTATTAAAACCAATTAGCAACCTCAGCCAAACTTGGGCGAACGCCTTCCCGGTGACCGCCAGTGTTGGCATCGCTCAGTACCCGCAAGATGGGCAAGACATCGCGAAACTGTTGTCCAATGCAGACGCAGCAATGTACCAAGCCAAACGTGCTGGAAAAAATCAGTACGCGTACTACTCAGCAGAGCTAAATTTGGAATCTCAGCGACGCAGTCAGATCGAACGTGCACTGCGTAAAAGCAACGTTGAAGATGAGTTTAGGCTTGTGTTTCAACCTTACATGAATAACAAAGACAACGAAATTGAAGGCTTGGAAGTGCTTCTACGTTGGGACGCAGAAGGCTTGGGGCCAGTGCCACCGACCGAATTTATTCCAATCGCCGAGCAAGCTGGGTTGTTTGACAAAATAGACCGTTG
>NZ_JAWPOX010001150.1:0-513 GCF_033344475.1 Vibrio sp. 1288 | reverse complement strand
ACAAACGTATTCACAACACCTTGCATTAGCGTCATCGTGACCATGTCGCCATTCGCAATGTGGCTCACTTCGTGCGCCAGAACAGCTTCAGCTTCATCACGCGTCATGTTGTGTAGAAGACCAGTCGATACAGCAACCAGTGAATCATCACGCTTAGCACCTGTCGCGAATGCGTTGATGTCTGCAGAATCATAAATCGCTACTGTTGGCATACCAATGCCCGCTTGTTGCGCTTGACGGCCTACCGTCTCAAGCAACCAATGCTCTGTTTCGTTACGTGGGCTTTCAATCACCATGCCGCCAACTGAGCGTAGTGCCATGCCCTTTGACATCATTAACGAAATCAATGCGCCACCAAAGCCAAATACAGCTGCCATGACAAGTAAACCAGACAGACTGCCTGGTTGCATTCCAGTGGTCGCGTAAACAATATTCAGAACAACACTAAGAACCAGCACAACAGCTAGGTTAGTTGCTAGGAATAACATAATTCGCTTCATTACTTTTCTCCGA
>NZ_JAWPOX010001149.1:0-513 GCF_033344475.1 Vibrio sp. 1288 | reverse complement strand
TACGCTGATGCAGAAACAGAAGAAGAGCAACAAGCAGAATTGAAGAAGATTGCTGCGGGTGCAAGTTACGCTGATGACCTTGGTATTATTGTGAACGCTGGCCACGGTCTGACTTACCACAACGTGGCACCAATTGCTGCGCTACCAGAAATTTACGAGTTGAACATTGGTCACTCTATCATTGGACGTGCAGTGTTTGATGGCCTAGAAAAGTCAGTGGCAGAGATGAAAGCACTGATGATCGCGGCACGCAAATAACTAGGTTCTGCGAATGGCTATTTTAGGTTTAGGAACCGACATTGCTGAAATCGAGCGTATAGAGAAAGCGCTAGGCCGCAGTGGTGAACCTTTTGCCCGACGTATTCTCTCTGAGGATGAAATGGCAAAGTTTTCGCAACTCAAGCAGCAAGGGCGTTATCTTGCTAAGCGTTTTGCCGCTAAAGAGGCAGCATCGAAAGCGCTAGGTACGGGGATTGCTCAAGGCGTGACTTTCCATGATTTTACCGTCTCGAA
>NZ_JAWPOX010001148.1:0-513 GCF_033344475.1 Vibrio sp. 1288 | reverse complement strand
TCACCTGGATGAACATTCATCGAAATGACTTTCGGCTTAAACTCCCACGGCATATCTGGGTTGACGTGTGCCATAAACTCCACACGAATCGTCCGGCTCAAATCGGGTTGCATCCCCGTAGGTTGAATCGCTGCAACATCACTGGTTTTACCGTTGATGCCTAACGCATCACACATCACGTCATAGAGCGGCACGAGCGCAAAACCGAACCCGAACATGGCAAAAGTGGCCAGCACTAACTTTATCGTGAGCTTTTTGTGGGATGATTTTTCTGCCATGTTCTTCGCCTCTCGTTCCGTTAATCCACTTTAGGCGGCGTACTAAAGGTGTGATGAGGCGCAGGGCTTGGCACAGTCCACTCTAATCCTTCTGCACGCTCCCAAGGCTTGGCCGACGCTTTCTCTCCGCCACGAATACATTTGATCACGACCCACAAGAAAATCAGTTGCGACAAACCAAAGGCAAAGCCGCCGATGGATACGATTTGGTTCACATCCGCAAATTGAATCGCGT
>NZ_JAWPOX010001147.1:0-514 GCF_033344475.1 Vibrio sp. 1288 | reverse complement strand
AGTCGAGCTTATACAGTTTGATTATGTCGGCAATGGGCGCTCTGATTTCCTGTTTGTGGCCACTGATTCGATTGTTGAAATCGCAACCAATTCGCTTGTCTTCGCGTTTATCGTTAATGCGCTTTGCAGGCAGAGAGTTTTCTTGGCAAGCATTGGCGGCATGTGCTTTCTGTGTAGCCGCGGTCGCGGTTTACCAAGCACCTAAAACGCAAGAGACGGGTTTTGCCATTATCGCATTGATGTTGGTGAGTGTGGCTCTATTCATGCCATTTTTGATGTGGCACATGTTCCAAAGCTTCTCATACACGTTACGCTGGGTTCGTGTGCGTTGGTTCTTTGCTGATGCGGCGGCAAGTATGAGCTATCGTGGTGTCGCAACGATGGCGTTTATGTTAGCACTCGCTGCGAATATTGGTGTTGAGACCATGGTGGGTAGCTTTAGAGACACCACTGACAAATGGTTAAGCCAACGCTTGGCCGCAGATATCTATATTTATCCAACAAACAACTCGGC
>NZ_JAWPOX010001146.1:0-514 GCF_033344475.1 Vibrio sp. 1288 | reverse complement strand
CATCATTTTGATTTTCATTGTTTTCAAGATCAAATGAGGCATCAATCAGTTTTCTAGTGTACTCACTTTTTGGGTGATGGAAAATCTCTTGTGCGCTTCCTTGCTCCATCACTTCTCCTTTTTGCATCACTAATACGCGATCAGAAAGCGCCTTAACCACTGATAAATCATGGCTTATGAACAAATAACCGATATTGTGTTTTTTCTGCAAGTCTTTGAGAAGATCGATGACAGTGAGTTGCACTGAGCGATCTAAGGCTGAGGTCGGCTCATCAAGCAAGATAAACGACGGTTCCAAAATCAAGGCTCGTGCAATCGCAATACGTTGACGTTGCCCACCGGAAAATTCGTGCGGATAGCGGTTTATAGATGCGGGATCCAAACGTACTTCGCGCAGAACATCACGCGCTTTTTGCATGCGTTCTTTCTTGTTTAAATATGACCGGTGGACGGTTAACCCAACAGTGATAACTTCCCCAATGGTCATACGTTGTCAAAGCGAACCGTATGGATC
>NZ_JAWPOX010000114.1:0-1191 GCF_033344475.1 Vibrio sp. 1288 | reverse complement strand
AGCCGCCCATGGTGTCTAAAGTGTGAAGAATATGCAGAATGCGTAAGCGAGCAGGATGAGACAGCGCTTTCGCTTGAGCGGCGAGTGCTTGTTCTTTATCGAGTTGTTGTTGCGTGGTTTCAAAAGCAATTTGGCACGTTTCGTTGCATTTGTTGCTCATGAGCAGACCTTTATAGTTAATCGTCGAATTACGATTAAGTGTACGTGTGCTTTTTCTAAGGCGCAACTGTTGAAAGGAGAATTGAAGATAAGCGACGTCAAAAAATGGGAAGGGATGATGTCTCGCAAATATTTGGCGGACTAACAAAGAATTCGGTCAAATGGCAGCAAGTAAAGAAGCAGAACTTAAAGATACGACGAATTGGGGGTGTGGTATCAGGAGCTAAGTTCTGCTTGGGGGTTAGGTTGTGAGCAATTTTCTATATTTCCTGCGAGCCAAATCAGTATGGTGAAAAAAGGGGAGGTAAAAAAGAGAGTAGATTTCTTCGCTTTATTCCTGATAAGACCGAATGGGTGGGTTTTTCCTACAATATAGGGACAAAATGCTAGTAAAAGGGGAACAAAGTGTTTGGAAGTTTTCTTATTTTATTGCCGCCAAGTTCAGTAAAATACGCCTATTCAATGACCTCCTAGAGTTAAGGTACGTGCGGTGTCTGATCTCAACTTATTTCGTTATTACCAACGCTTGCTCTCTTTTGGTGTTGGTAATGAAGCAAAAACTACGCTGCAAGAAATCGCCGATTTGTTGTTTACTTCGCCTCGTCATGCGCGCAGTTTGCTGGCGCAGATGCAAGAGATAGCGTGGTTAAGTTGGCGACCAAAACCAGGACGGAACCAACGTTCAACATTGTTGTTAAATGTTGAACTCAGCGCGCTAAAAGAAAGCCTTGCACTAGAGCGGATCAAGCTTGGTAAGTACGAGAAAGCGCTGTCGATTCTGGATGAAGATGAAGCCGCATTTGGGCGACTCCTCAAAACAACGTCGGGCGCATCGGTAAAAGAGGGGCGGCTCAATATTCAGCTGACCTACAAACGCATGTTCGAGCGTGTTGTTCCTCATCAATTGCAGCGAAGCAGTGAGCGCTTTTTGCTACGCCAAATTTATTGCTGTTTGGTATCAAGTGATTATTACGGGCGCGTAAAACCAGAGCTGGCGCACCATTGGCGATACGATGAGCAAAAATTCGAATG
>NZ_JAWPOX010001145.1:0-514 GCF_033344475.1 Vibrio sp. 1288 | reverse complement strand
ATCTCTTAATATTCGGGTTCTTGGACCAAACAGTCTTGGAATTATCTTACCTTGGCATAATTTCAATTGTACGTTTTCGCCTGTCGCAGCAAAGCCGGGAAAGATTGCTTTTATCTCTCAATCGGCTGCCGTTTGTACCACGGTTTTAGATTGGGCCAACGACAAAAATATCGGGTTTTCTTCATTTATCTCGATTGGTCGTGGGCAAGATATTGATTTTGCAGATTTGCTCGATTATTTGAGTATGGATGGCAATACCGAAGCAATATTGTTGTATGTCGACTCCATTCAAGATGCACGACGATTTATGTCCGCAGCCCGTGCCGCTTCTCGCAATCGTCGTATATTGGTGTTGAAAGCTGGTCGTTCAAAAGAAATGAATACGTTCGAGCAGCAAGATGGCGATACGCTCGATGTGATTTATGACTCTGCGATACGAAGAACGGTTATGCTGCGTGTTAGCAATACGCATGAGTTATTTGCTGCGGTAGAGACGCTGACGCACTCAGTTCCG
>NZ_JAWPOX010001144.1:0-514 GCF_033344475.1 Vibrio sp. 1288 | reverse complement strand
TTTTGAAAAAAGGTCACTTCATCGCTTGTCAGCGTGTACACCATGGCTGGCTTACCGCCTTTGCCTTTGTTGGTGGACGCGACTTTGTTGGTCGGCTTCAACACACCTGAGTCGATCAAACGGCGTTTAATGGTCATGCGGCTGATGTCGATGCCAAATTCTTGATATGCAGAAATGATGTCTGCGACCAAAAATTCTTTATCGAGTGCGAACAGCAGCACTGATGTGTACTCAATCGAAGCACGCAGTTTCTGCCATGCTTTTTCGATGGTTTTCTGGTGATCAAACGCTAGGGTTTCTTCCCCATTGAGGATCGCCTGCAATGGGAACCATTTGAGCTGACACTCGGGCACGCCAGCATTGTTGATTTGCTCGACGTTATTGCGGTCAACCAATGCGTAGTGGGTGATGTTTAAGCTCCAATCTTCCGGATCGCGCTTAGGATCACCGTCGATAAACGCTTCGCTGAAGTGACGAGGATAGGTATGAATCTTCTCGCGGCAAATGCGTCGGC
>NZ_JAWPOX010001143.1:0-514 GCF_033344475.1 Vibrio sp. 1288 | reverse complement strand
GCACCGATAGGAATTTTCTTATAGACAATCTGAGAGCCAATCGACACGCCGCCTAAGTCTCTGCTTTTAAGCTTGATGTTCAAACCCTGTGAAACACGTAGGTCCGTTGGCGCCGAATCGAGAGCGTGGAATGTGGTCTCAAATTCTTGACCGTCCGCCGGTTGGATAGAGATGTAGTTACCAGAAACAAGCGCATCCAAGCCCGACACACCAGTTAAACTCGCGGTTGGTTTAACAAGCCAAAAACGCGTTTTATCGTTTAGTAACTTCGTTGCTTCAGGGTAGATGTCTGCATCCACGTAAATGCTGCCGAGATCTTCGGACAAATTAATGTCACGCACCATACCGACTTCCAAACCTTGGTAACGGATAGTTGTGCGTCCCGCCACCAAACCAGCAGCGTCGGAGAAGTAAATCTGTACTCGTTGCCCCGCATCATGGATGGACTTCACCACAAGCCAGCCGGCGAGCACCATCGTCAAAATTGGCAGGAGCCAAAGTGGAGATATGCCTT
>NZ_JAWPOX010001142.1:0-515 GCF_033344475.1 Vibrio sp. 1288 | reverse complement strand
TTGTTTTGTTTCAATAGGCAAATCTGTATTGGAAAGCGAAACCAAAGACAGCTTAAGACTCATGATACAACCTAGATCTGACGTTTTTTATAGTTAGTACGGGCGTTATATCACTTCAGAAAAATTATGCTATTAGTTTCTATTTGTATGGTTACGTAATGCAAAGAATCGAAAAAAAAGCCGCTCTTTTGAGCGGCTTTTAAGTATTTGTTAGGCAACTAAGCTTCTTGCTTTTGTAACTCCGCTTCAGCGGCAGTTTCTTCTACTAAAGCATCAACAATGACCGCACATGCCGCATCACCAGTAATGTTTAGAGCCGTACGAATCATGTCGAAGATACGGTCAAGAGCGAAGAGTAGAGGCAGACCTTCAATTGGAATACCCGCCGCTAGTAGTACTGCTACCACTAGGAAAGAAGGGCCCGGAACACCAGCTTGACCAACCGCACCTAGTGTTGAAGTCACGATGATCGCGATGTAAGCGCCCATGCCTAGGTCGATGTTGAACAGCTGTGC
>NZ_JAWPOX010001141.1:0-515 GCF_033344475.1 Vibrio sp. 1288 | reverse complement strand
TTCTGGTTACGTTGGCTTTAGTACATACAGCAACGAATACGACTATGACAACAGCAGTTATGGCAATCCTGGGTGGGGAACAGTAGATAAGCACGAAAAGAAAACGGGTGAAGTGGAATACGTAGGTGCAGATTTGTCACTTGAGTATTCTAAAGATGTTTACACTTCTGAGTTGAAGTTAGCTTACGGTCAACAAGACAACTATGACCTTAAATCGGGCCAAAGTAAGTCGACCGGCGATCACGTGGCCATCGAACAGTTCAATGCAATTTGGCTAAACTCATACAGCATCAATGATGAACTGAGTATTGGAGGCGGCTTAGATTACCGTAATGAGAAGTTAGCAAAAGGCTACCTTGCACCAAGTGACTGGGGACCAGCGAAAGACTACAACCCAGAGAAGAATCCAAGAACAAACATTGGCATCAGCGCAATTGCTCAATATGCATTGAATGCATGGACCTTCGAAGCCAGCGTACGTAATGATGAAAACAACCAGTTTGGCAACAACACTA
>NZ_JAWPOX010001140.1:0-515 GCF_033344475.1 Vibrio sp. 1288 | reverse complement strand
TGAGAAAGAGTTTGAGCGCTCACTTGCGCGGATGCGATCAGTCATGACGAAAATTCGTAACCGCCCAACTGCCGCTGTTGATGAAGCTCAACTGTTAATAGAAGACATTGTTGAGAAGTTGATGTGCGATGATAACGTCACGCTTCATTTAATGAACGGCAAAAACGAATTTGAAGATATCTATTTCCATTCTCTAAACGTTGCGGTTATTGCCATGATGATTGGGCGTGCGAAAGGGTATTCTGCCAAGCAACTAAAAGAGCTCTCTTTCGCTGCTCTGTTTCATGATATGGGTAAGATCAAAATCCCTACCGCTATATTAAGAAAGCAAGTGCCATTAACCGAGCCAGAAACCAACTACCTAAAGTTACATACTAAATATGGTTTGGATCTCGCGAATCAGATCGAAGGTTTTCCTGAACCAGCTAAAACCGTGATTGCTCAGCATCATGAGTTAAGAGATGGCTCCGGTTATCCTGAGAGCCTTAAAGGGGATGAAATTGATGAATTGGCTC
>NZ_JAWPOX010001139.1:0-515 GCF_033344475.1 Vibrio sp. 1288 | reverse complement strand
CATGATGGCTTTGCAAGATGTAATTTCTCAATTAGATATTCGCCGTGCTCAGGTTCTGATTGAAGCCTTGATTGTTGAAATGGCCGAAGGTGATGGTATTAACCTAGGCGTTCAGTGGGGGTCACTAGAAACGGGTGCTGTGATCCAGTACGGCAACACAGGTGCGCCAATCGGCCAAGTCATGGTTGGTTTGGAAGAAGCGAAAGACGTTACCAAAACGGAAAGCTACTGGAATAGTGACACGAACAAGTGGGAAAACCGTCAGTACACTGAAGAAGGTGACTACTCAACACTTGCATCTGCTCTTGGCGGCGTAAATGGTGCCGCAATGAGCATCGTGATGGGTGACTGGACGGCGCTAATTAGTGCGGTTGCTTCGGATTCCAACTCAAACATCCTGTCTTCTCCAAGTATCACTGTGATGGATAACGGCGAAGCCTCATTCATCGTGGGTGAAGAAGTGCCTGTTATTACTGGCTCGACTGCTGGTTCAAACAACGACAACCCATTCCAAA
>NZ_JAWPOX010001138.1:0-515 GCF_033344475.1 Vibrio sp. 1288 | reverse complement strand
ATCAATGGAATGAAAATCAAACAACGCCCGATATAGGTTTCATTTGTTTGGGCACGACTCTCAAGCAAGCAGGCAGTAAAGAAAACCTACGTAAAGTCGATGTCGAACTGGTCACTTCGGTCGCACAGCAAATGAAAATGGTCGGCGTAAAACGCCTTGCGGTGGTGTCTAGTTTAGGTGCCAACCGTTCCTCTCCTTCTCACTATCTTGCTTGCAAAGGACAAATGGAGCAGAACATTGAAAAAATGGGATTTGATGAAGTGGTGTTTGTGCGTCCAGGCCCTTTAGTTGGTGAACGCGATCACCCGCGAAGTGATGAAAAGCTTGTTCAAGCTTTATTCAAAGTCATTCGCCCACTTATGATAGGGAAATTGTCTAACTTTCTGCCGATTAAAGCCGAAGAAGTGGCCAAAGCGATGATTTATCAAGTTTACAGTTATCAGGAAAATTCGGTTGTTTATCTACAAAGAAAAGAAATGCTCGACCTACTGCATCATTATGACTAGTCATTTTGC
>NZ_JAWPOX010001137.1:0-515 GCF_033344475.1 Vibrio sp. 1288 | reverse complement strand
CTGGTGCTGGAATTGCTGATACGATGTTTTCTAGAACGTCCTCAACACCCAGACCTGTCTTCGCAGAACAGCGTGTTGCTTCCATCGCATCAATACCAACGATTTCTTCAATTTCTTCAGCTACACGTTCAGGATCAGCGGCTGGCAAGTCGATCTTGTTTAGGATTGGCACTACTTCCAGATCCATTTCGATCGCGGTGTAACAGTTAGCAAGTGTTTGCGCTTCTACACCCTGACCAGCATCAACAACCAATAGCGCGCCTTCACAAGCCGCTAGAGAACGTGATACTTCGTATGCAAAGTCTACGTGTCCCGGAGTATCGATGAAGTTCAGCTGATAAGTTTCACCGTCTTTAGCGGTGTAGTTTAGCGTCACACTCTGAGATTTAATGGTGATACCACGCTCACGTTCAAGATCCATTGAATCCAGAACCTGTGCGGCCATTTCACGATCGCTTAATCCTCCACAAACTTGGATTAAACGGTCTGATAGGGTCGACTTACCATGGTCGATG
>NZ_JAWPOX010001136.1:0-515 GCF_033344475.1 Vibrio sp. 1288 | reverse complement strand
ATGTTTGCCGTGAGAAACTTTCGCTCTAAGATAGTTTTCATTACCATCTTTAATGTGCGCCGAAGTATTGACAACTTCGACAATCTCAATTCCGTACTCCGCTAATTCACGGATTTTCTTAGGGTTATTGGTCACAAGACGAATTTTCTTGATACCTAACGCTTCTAACATTTGTGCCGCTTCGGTGAAGTCTCTTAAATCATCATCAAAGCCTAAATGGTTGTTTGCTTCGTAAGTGTTCATCCCCTGGCTTTGCAGACGATACGCATCAATCTTGTTGTACAAACCGATACCACGACCCTCTTGGCGAAGGTAAAGGATCACGCCGCCAGATTCGCCCATACGTTGGATCGTTTCTTCTAACTGCTCACCGCAGTCACAGCGAGATGAGTGGAAAACATCGCCAGTCAGACACTCGGAATGCATACGCACTAGCGGCGTGTCTTGCGTTTGATCCGCTTGTTTAAAAATAACTGCCACATGCTCTTTATCTGTCTTAAGGCCACGGAAAGACA
>NZ_JAWPOX010000113.1:0-1201 GCF_033344475.1 Vibrio sp. 1288 | reverse complement strand
AAACTGTTTGAAAAAGATCGCCGCCACATCAACACCACTTCAGATTCAGAAGTGCTGCTCAACGTACTTGCACACGAAATTGACACAGTAAAAGGCAATGTGACTGCTGAAGATGTATTTCGCGCTGTTACCAATGTGCACCGTACTATTCGCGGCGCTTATGCAGTAACTGCGATGATCATCGGCCACGGTATGATTGCGTTTCGTGACCCGCATGGTATTCGCCCTCTTTGTTTAGGCAAGCGTGAAGTCGCTGGTCGCACGGAATACATGGTTGCATCAGAGTCTGTTGCGTTGGATGCGGTCGGTTTTGACTTTGTGCGTGACGTAGCGCCGGGTGAAGCGGTATATGCGACATTTGAAGGTGAGCTGTTCACTAAGCAATGTGCAGACAATCCAAAGCTAAATCCTTGTATTTTTGAATTTGTTTACTTTGCGCGTCCTGATTCTTTCATCGATAAAATCTCTGTGTACAGTGCTCGCGTTGAAATGGGCAAAAAGCTGGGTGAGCGAATTCGTGAAGATTACGCCGATCTTGATATCGACGTCGTAATCCCGATTCCTGAAACCTCTTGCGATATCGCACTACAAATTGCTCAAGCGATCGATATTCCTTACCGCCAAGGCTTTGTTAAAAACCGTTACGTTGGCCGCACGTTTATCATGCCTGGTCAGCAACAACGTAAGAAATCAGTGCGTCGCAAGCTAAACGCTATCCGCTCTGAGTTCAAAGATAAGAACGTGTTGCTGGTGGATGACTCTATCGTCCGCGGTACGACATCAGAACAGATCATTGAGATGGCTCGCGACTCCGGCGCGAAGAAAGTGTACATGGTGTCTGCTGCACCAGAAGTTCGCTTCCCTAACGTTTACGGTATCGATATGCCGAGCGCGACAGAGCTGATTGCTCATGGTCGTGACAACGAAACCATTTGTAAACAGATTGGTGCGGATGCGCTTATTTACCAACGTCTAGATGACTTAGTTGAAGCGGTAGGCTTAGGTAACCAAGATATCACGCAGTTCGATACATCAGTATTTAATGGTGAATACGTAACTGGCGATATCGATCAACAATACCTCGACTTCCTAGATGGTTTGCGTAATGACGATGCAAAAACGCAACGTGAAATTCAGCAAGATCTAGCGAACCTAGAGCTGCACAACGAAGGCGCGTAAATCTGCGCCATCATTATCGGGA
>NZ_JAWPOX010001135.1:0-516 GCF_033344475.1 Vibrio sp. 1288 | reverse complement strand
ACTTGCGGTTTTTGATCTAGTTCTGCATGCAATTATGTCGAAAAATGAGTCTTTCAGGCTAATGAGAGTCTGGGCAAAGGCAAATACAGTGTTTCGACAATATCTGATAGCACGTGATCATAGGTATTGAAAATCGTCAGTGACAGATCTGAGGTGATGCCATAAAGTTCTTCTTCTGTTAGTCCGGTGTGTTTTCCTTCGACATAGTCGTTTAACGCTTGTGTCGAACGTACAGAGATCGGCGCTGCGATAGTCAGCGGTGCTATTACCGCTAACTGATTCAGTTTACGTGTCATTACAGATGCGTAGTTCTTTACTCGAACGCTTCCTCCTTGTTCGTTTAAGTCTTGAATGCTAATACGAAGTTGAGTCAAGGTTTCGAGGCTATCGATAATGGTTTGCCAATTCATGTGGTACTCATCATGCAACTCATCTCGTTGCTCAACTGCTAGCCACGCAATAGTGACTTCATCCATTAAGAACAAACAATGTCGAATCAGCTTTCCGTGCTCCATT
>NZ_JAWPOX010001134.1:0-516 GCF_033344475.1 Vibrio sp. 1288 | reverse complement strand
TCGGTAGCCATTTGGACGCTATTGGTCATCGCTTGTGCGAGACCAGTTTGGTTTGGTGAACCTGTCGAGTTTCAACCTAAGTACCGAGACTTAATGCTGGTGGTTGACCTTTCAGGTTCCATGCAAAATGAGGACATGAACTTCGATGGCGAGTACATCGACCGACTCTCTGCCGTGAAAAAAGTCCTATCAGATTTTGTCGCGAAGCGAAAGGGCGATCGGCTTGGAGTAGTTCTATTTGGTGACCACGCGTACTTACAAACGCCACTGACGGCTGACCGACAAACCGTTATCCAACAAATCAAGCAAACCGTAATTGGCCTAGTTGGTCAACGAACCGCAATTGGCGATGGTATCGGCTTAGGAACAAAAACCTTTGTCGATAGCGATGCGCCCCAGCGCGTGATGATTTTGCTCAGTGACGGCAGTAACACCGCTGGTGTGTTAGATCCAATCGAAGCGGCTGAGATTGCGAAGAAATACAATGCCACTATTTATACCGTCGGCGTAGGTGCT
>NZ_JAWPOX010001133.1:0-516 GCF_033344475.1 Vibrio sp. 1288 | reverse complement strand
TAAGCGTAGATATTGCCAATACCATTCAACAATTTTTGCGCTCGCCATACGCTCTAACTGAAGGTCGCGAACAACAAGAAGCGCTCGCATCCATGTTGATTGTTGTTGATAGTATTCGTCAACTCGCCATCGCCGCACCCGATGTTTTCGCTATTCTTGATAGCTTTTCAGCGGATAAAAGCGACAGCTATTACTACCGTAAAGCCATAAACAATATCTTTGTCGCTATGGCTGGACACTCACAAACCAAAGCGTTTTACGATGTGATTGAATCTGACTCAAGTTATATCCATCGTTTGAGTAGTTTTATTACCAACAACGAATGGGCGATAGGCACGGATTCTGAACAACTACTTGGCAATGCCGCACGAGAGCTCGCTAGGCTGGTAAAAACTGAAGATGCAGAGACAAAAAAAGTCGTTGTCGACACTTTAGATTCTTTGTTAAAGCGCTACCCGCTAGGCGGTAAGTCAGACAGAATTTGGGTTGGCATCGCCGAAATGGTTGACGCTTATG
>NZ_JAWPOX010001132.1:0-516 GCF_033344475.1 Vibrio sp. 1288 | reverse complement strand
TGTTCTTGGCCACCCAAGCGTATGCTATGGGCTCTAACCTCTACTGTACTCATTACCATAAAAGAACTTCCTAACCTTAAATACGGTCAAACAATGAAAGATCGTTGATCTTCACGTAGCTCGCCTGCGTAGCTTGCAGAGCAGCCATGTAGTTGCTTAAACGTACCGAAGCTTCACCGTAGTCCAATGCAGATAAGTCACCAGAGACTTTGTCGACAAACAACTTGTTTTCGCTGTGTGCGCCATCCATCAAATCTAGGTTGTTATGGCGACCACCGATTTCCGTCATCGCGCCTAGTACGTTTGCCATCGTATCATCGATGGCGTTTAGGCTAGCGTCCACTTCGGCTTGAAAATTCGGACTCGGCTTCTCAAATTCTGCAATCAAAGCATCAATTTGGTTAAGCACGTTCTTGCCGCCACCAATATCTAGGATCTCTTGTGCGGTCATGTTCGAATCCATGGTCACGCCTTTCGCCCCCGTCACCACACGAACATCGCTGTTGCCTTCGACCA
>NZ_JAWPOX010001131.1:0-516 GCF_033344475.1 Vibrio sp. 1288 | reverse complement strand
ACCTTACATCACAAGTTGTTTGGAACGTTGAAAATGCTGACATTGTTAACATCGACGAACGCGGTGTGATTACAGCGCTTAAAACAGGTGTTTCGGTCATTCGCGCAGACCTAGATGAGTTCAGTAGCGAAATGACCGTACAGGTTGTGGACGCGAAGTTGACCAACATTTACTTCGATCTGCCACATAAGGCGATTGCCAAAGGGCTAAGCTTTCAAGCGAAAGCTTACGGTGAATATACTGACAAACAAACCCGTGATATTAGCCATCTCGTAGAGTGGGATTCCACAGATTGTAGCGTTGTCATGCCAGGCACAAATGGTATTTTCACCGCACAAGATGAGGGTGACGCGGATATCTATGCCGAGCTTGATGGCTTAACCAGTACGCATGGTTCTATTACTGTCACGCCTGCGGTATTAGTGAGTATGGACATTTCGTCAACCGCACTGGAAATGCCGTTGGGCACACATAAGCCTTTGGTGGTCATGGGAACGTTGAGCGATGGTGAACAAG
>NZ_JAWPOX010001130.1:0-517 GCF_033344475.1 Vibrio sp. 1288 | reverse complement strand
CAATCTGTAATTGAGCTAGTGAGTAGGGCGCTTTGTGGCGCTCTACTTGTTTTCGCTATACAAAAATGAACGGAGGGATGCCATGAGCACAGCAAACAAGGATTATGTGAGCTTTCAACATGTTAAGAAAACCTACGACGGTGCAAACTTGGTGGTTAAAGACTTCAACTTAGACATCGCACCCGGAGAGTTTGTCACCATGTTGGGGCCTTCTGGATCAGGCAAAACAACGTGTCTGATGATGCTGGCGGGTTTTGAAACGGCAACAGGCGGAGAGATTTACATTGATGGCGTTCCAGTAAATAATCTCGCGCCACATAAACGCGACATCGGAATGGTATTTCAAAACTACGCGCTGTTTCCTCACATGACGATTGCGGAGAATCTCGCTTTTCCTCTAAAAGTGCGCAAGCTCGATAATCAAACCATTCAAAATAAAGTACAGAGCGCACTGGACATGGTCGAGTTGGGGCACGTTGCCAGTCGTTATCCCAAGCAGCTATCTGGCGGGCAGCAA
>NZ_JAWPOX010001129.1:0-517 GCF_033344475.1 Vibrio sp. 1288 | reverse complement strand
ACCTACCTGTTTATGTCGATGGCAGTGTCGTTATCACCAAACACGCTCGACCAAGCTCGTGTGCTTGGTCAGATCATTACTGGCGTCGGCTTCTTGGGTGCTGGCGTGATGATGACGCTGGATGGCAAAATCCATGGCGTCACTTCGGCAGCCGTCATTTGGGTACTGGCTGGGCTTGGTTTGATGATCGGCCTCGGTTACTTAATGCAATCGGTCGTGATTACCTTGCTTGCGTTGAGCGTTCTGCTTGGCGTGGATAAAGCTGAAAACCGTATCAAGGCGTTACGTCGCGGTGTTCATCAAAAAATTCAGCAGCGCAAAACCTCCTCTCGCTTGATCAAATAAGAGAATGGTTGGCCTGTTTCAATTTTCCAATAAAAAAGCCCGCGAACATCGCGGGCTTTTTGGTATCTGGCTTTCGCTAAGATTATTTAGCGAAGTTGATGATAGGGAAACATTTGAAGAAGCCGTTATCCGCACAGTTCAACAGACCAATTTGAACGCCATCGATTTGGTC
>NZ_JAWPOX010001128.1:0-518 GCF_033344475.1 Vibrio sp. 1288 | reverse complement strand
ACCGTGAAATTGCGGCTTATCGTCTGCTATCTAAAATGCCAACTCTGGCTGCAATGTGTTTCAAATATTCTGTTGGTCAGCCATTTATCTACCCACGCAACGATTTGAGCTACGCGGAAAACTTCCTACACATGATGTTTGCTAACCCATGTGAAGAGTATGAAGTGAACCCTGTTGTTGCTCGTGCGATGGATAAAATCTTCACACTTCACGCAGATCACGAGCAAAACGCGTCGACATCAACAGTCCGTTTAGCAGGTTCTTCTGGTGCAAACCCATTCGCATGTATTGCCGCTGGTATCGCATCACTTTGGGGCCCAGCTCACGGTGGCGCAAACGAAGCATGTCTGAAGATGCTAGAAGAAATCGGCAGCGTGGATAACATTCCAGAGTACGTGGAACGTGCGAAAGACAAAGATGACCCATTCCGTTTGATGGGCTTCGGTCACCGTGTTTACAAGAACTACGATCCACGAGCGACCGTAATGCGTGAAACATGTCACGAAGTTCTAAAAGAG
>NZ_JAWPOX010001127.1:0-518 GCF_033344475.1 Vibrio sp. 1288 | reverse complement strand
TTTTAGCTCAGGGGAAGTAGATATCGCTTCCTGCTGAATACTGGCCAATTCATCCGCATTAATATTTTGTTTACTCAATAACTTCGCACTAATAAATGTCTCGTAAGATCGAGCGCATTTCATTAGTCGTAAAACAAATTCATTCATTTCTGTCGTTCTTTTCTAAGTGATAGCCTGACGTTGGTAAGGTGCGCTAAAACACCAAAATATGCCGAGTTAAAAGATACCAAAAATCGATGTACTTCCTCTGTAGGAATAGTCCTATTTACATAGCAGGAAACACCTAAAGCAGCGCTTTATTAACGGCTTAATCAACACGTCACATTCCTAAAATGAATTAAATATTTTCAGCTTTTTAGTCGCCTTGTCTTATAGGGAAACACTAGATGTTTTCGAGAGGAAGGCGGAACACATAAGGTGGAAAATACACTTCCTCTCAAATTTAAATAGTATCGCAAGTCAATGTTTTAAAAGAATATTCAAGTTAGGCACGTATCTTGCGATAAGACATACTTTCA
>NZ_JAWPOX010001126.1:0-518 GCF_033344475.1 Vibrio sp. 1288 | reverse complement strand
GCGCCGCCGACAAAGCGTTGATAACGACTCCAAAACTCATTGAGTAATCGACGAACTTCATCTTTGTTCGCTTCATAATGGCTCCAATCCAAATAGTATTGTCGCAAAGGATCGTTTGGATCGACGCTATTTCTACTCGCTTCTAATGCTGACATCAACATGATATCCATCGCTTCTACTTGCAACCAACTGTCCGGAAAGAGCGTCTCTTGCAGTTGATACAGCGCATTCATTATCAGAAAGTTTCTTTTGAATAAGTCTTTATCTGGCGAGGGGTCAAGCTGGTTAATGTAACCGCGCTCACTGAGCTTGCTGGCCAAGGTGTGTACTTTCCAACCAGACGGTTGCTTTTTGAGAATCTCAAGCATTGGCCAAAGCAACGGGTTTTCTATTTCACTCTGACTGCTATCGCATACGCCATATTGATCTTCCATGCGCCCTCGTTTGATTTATAAGCGATTAAAATTGAGCAGGTTTCAAAGCTCAACGTCGTTACTTTTGTACCATAAACGAAAAAA
>NZ_JAWPOX010000112.1:0-1203 GCF_033344475.1 Vibrio sp. 1288 | reverse complement strand
CAAGACTTGCGTCATTCTCGCAGTTCCCCTCGGAGCAAGGTAAAGTAGGTACAAAATTTCACGCGGAACCTAGCATCATAAAACGCTCAGGCATAGAGCATGAACTAAGCTTTAGTGTACGTGCTCAAAGTTAAGAATCATCTATCGTGTGAGACAAACGACCAAGGATAGGGAGAAATGGATTGTTTACGACACTTGCGCTGATCACGGCTTTTTTTGCCATATTGATCGGTTTGAAAGCCGCCAGTCGGATATCGTTGCTGGAAAAAGAACTGTCGAAATTACAGAAAGAAGTTGCCTCTCTTCGCGTCAGCACGCGTCGCGATTCGAAACTCGAAGCCTCCCAACCAGAGCCTGACACATCGGAATCCAGCCTTGGGGCGGCCTCTTCGATGCGTTCAGATTCTGGCGACTCGGCGTTAAGCGCTCCAAGCAATATCGAGCCTGAATTTGAGCCTTCATACATTGCAACTCAGCAGCACCATAGTGAGCAAGAGCAAACCGAACTCAACCAAAGCCAGCAAACACAAGTTCAGTTGGCGACGTTTACTGAGCAAGAAGACCCACTAATCCAGAAGCACGCGCAAAAACTCATTGCTAACTTCCAAGAGAACTGGCTAGTTTGGGTCGGCGCATTAGCCATGTTGATCGGTGGCGGCTATCTGGTACAAGTGATTGGTAGCCATATTGAGTTTTCGCCACTTATGCGTGTTTCTTTTGCCTTTTCACTCTCGTTACTTATGGTACTCGCTGGCGAGTGGTTCCATCGAAAAGAGCAAAACAACCCGGATCGCGCCGCACGCGCTCAAGGCTTTACCTATGTGCCTGCTGCTGTCACCGGAACGGGGCTAACGGGCATTTACTGCACCGTCATTTTTGCCTTTGTGGTTTATCAAATGCTGACGCCAAGTGTCTCGTTGATCATCTTGGCTGCGGCGGCATTTTGCAGTTTAGCGTTGTCATTGCGACAAGGGCCGTTAATGGCGGTGCTCGGTTTAATCGGTGGCTACACAGCTCCGCTTTGGATTGGAGGTAATGAACCGAACTACTTTTTGTTAGCCGGATACATCTGCGCGATTTCGTTCGCGGCGACCTTATTGATGCAAAAAGTGCATCGGGCATGGATTGCGCCAAGCATCGCCGTTCCGCATGTCATTTGGATGCTGCTGTTGATTGAGAGTATTCCAACTGAACTGCTGTTCT
>NZ_JAWPOX010001125.1:0-518 GCF_033344475.1 Vibrio sp. 1288 | reverse complement strand
TGATTTCGCCGCCTGACTCTTCGTGACCCGCTAACATACCGCCAAGCATCACGAAGTCTGCACCGCCGCCAAACGCTTTTGATACGTCACCCGCGCATGAACAACCGCCGTCACCGATGATCATACCACCAAGGCCGTGCGCCGCATCACCACACTCAATGATTGCAGAAAGCTGAGGATAACCCACACCCGTTTTGACACGAGTAGTACATACTGAACCTGGGCCAATGCCCACTTTTACGATGTCTGCGCCAGCAAGAATAAGCTCTTCACACATATCACCAGTAACCACGTTACCCGCAGAAATCACTTTGTCTGGAAACTCTGCACGTACACGCTCTACGTACTCAACTAAATGCTCTGAGTAGCCGTTCGCGATATCAACACAGATAAAGATGAGCTCGTCAGAAAGCGCCATGATATCTTTTGTTTTTTGGAAATCTGCGTCAGAAGTTCCCGTAGACACCATCACGTTTTTTAGCGTTGCGTTGTCAGCAGATTTTACGAAGTCTGCCCAG
>NZ_JAWPOX010001124.1:0-519 GCF_033344475.1 Vibrio sp. 1288 | reverse complement strand
AACTCTCAGATGCCGCGTTACCGTGCATCTGCTCATCCAAGTTCAATACTGTCAAAGCGTTGCTTACACTGGTAGCAATCACGTCGATTGCACCGGTACGTAACGCACCAAGTAATGCAAGCGGTTTACTGTTTTCAGCAGCGATAGCAATCACTTCTGCGATTGGCCGAAACTCTTCAATTCCAAGGCCAATGACACGGTCACTCATTACGGTGTTGGCAACGTTACCGTGAATATCAAAGAAGTCATAACCCGCAAAGTCCCCTACTACGCCTTGTTTTAGTCGGGATTGAACCACTTCATCTGGTGTAAACCACCCTAGATCGACCATGTAGCTGTTTTCGCTCATATCACCAATACCAACTAAAGCGACATCGGCTTTACGTGCCAAATCGAGCGTTTGTTTGACAGTCGCATTCTGCATGAACGCCATTTTTTGCTCGCGGTTTTCTGCATAAGCCGGCGCGTAAAGCGTTTCGGACGTTCCGCCGTACTTTTTAGCTAACTGACGACAAATGT
>NZ_JAWPOX010001123.1:0-519 GCF_033344475.1 Vibrio sp. 1288 | reverse complement strand
GTTTGGCGCTTCGTTTAGCATTTCTGCGGCTTCTTTCAGCTTGTTTGACGCTTCCAACTCACCCGTTGCGTGAATGACTTTGGCTCGACGGTTACGTTCCGCCTCGGCTTGGCGAGCCAGCGCTCGAACCATGCTGTCGTTCAAATCGACGTGTTTGACTTCGACGGTGGAGATTTTAATGCCCCAATCGTCGGTTTGTTGATCGAGAATGGACTGTAAATCCTTGTTGAGTCGTTCTCGTTCGGATAGCAGTTCATCCAACTCGTGTTGGCCCAGCACCGAGCGTAGCGTCGTTTGTGCTAACTGGCTGGTGGCATCGCTGTAACTTTCAATATTGTTGATTGCCATTTGTGGGTCAACCACACGAAAATACACCACCGCGTTAACGCGCACAGAGACGTTATCTTTGGTGATCAAATCTTGTGTTGGCACATCCAGCACAATAGTTCGTAAATCAACACGAACCATTTGTTGGATGAAAGGAATCAAAATGATCAAGCCTGGGCCTTTTACTTCTTG
>NZ_JAWPOX010001122.1:0-519 GCF_033344475.1 Vibrio sp. 1288 | reverse complement strand
TAGAGCTCATAGCATACGCTTGGGTGGCCAAGAACAAGCCTCTATCATGCCAACCCGCTCTGCGGATTCAAGCAGTACGATCAAACCGCGTCCAATTCAAGTTCAGGCTGACACCGCGTCAGCCTATTCTGTCTCTGGCATTCAACTGACTCAGGGACAGCAACAAGCAACAGCGGTACAAATTGCTTCAAAATCACTGCAAACCATTGGTAAAGAGCTAACGCACATTAAACGTGGGTTAACTCAAGCCGTTACGCAAGGCACACAAAATGTGCCGGGGTTGCAAGATACGCTTGTGCGCTCTAAAGCGAACATTCAACGTGTTGTGGAACAAGCGCGTTTTGATGGCCAGAAGGTGATCGATAACGAGTTGCATCTCAAGTTGGATAAAGCCGATATTCGTCGCTTCTCTATCCCAGGTTTGAATGTGCATCGTCTCAGTGACCGAGCGGAACAAATTCGTTTGGATTTCCCTCAGGGCCAAGCGGTGATGATTCAGTTTGACGGTCAATCGGACGG
>NZ_JAWPOX010001121.1:0-519 GCF_033344475.1 Vibrio sp. 1288 | reverse complement strand
CAAGATGCTTCTCCCGAAACGCTCGCCCTCTACTATTTTGCTCGTATTTATTTAGAACGCTATGAAGGTGTTCCCCTACCTGACGACATGCCAGATTTGATCGAGTTTGGTCGAAAACACAATATGCCTTGGGTTGTCGCAGAAGCAAAATTGAACAAAGCGATTCGAATGATTGAGTTGGATGACGATTGGCACGCAGAGCTTTTGCTCCACGATGTAATTGGGGAGTCTCGTGATATTGGCTATCTGGCGCTGCAAGGCCGCGCTTATCGCTGGATGGGAAATTTAGAAATTGCGCGTAACCAAATCCACAACGGATTAAAACATTATCGTACCGCCTACGAGTTACTTGAAAATACAGTGTTTGAGATTCAAGTTGCGATGACGCTTAACAACATCGGTACTGTCTATTTAGACTCCTCCGATTGGAATCGCGCAAGCAACTATCTAAAACAAGCACTCGATGTATATGAGAGCAGTGAATATGAGTACGACAACAGTTTCTTTATTGGCGTAATC
>NZ_JAWPOX010001120.1:0-520 GCF_033344475.1 Vibrio sp. 1288 | reverse complement strand
AATGGAGGTTTCCGATTCTAACTTGCCAACAAATACGGTCGCGTTTAGATAATTATCATTGGCATATGTGTTGTAACCAACACCATACACGGTCGTACCATCTACTACGAGATCACGCATGCTCCCTTGAGCAAGTCTTTCGCCGTCTTTTGACGTCCCACTTTGCCAAGGAACTTCACTGATAACTTTAGTTTGATCCCAAATAGCGGCTTTAGAGGTATGGTGAGTGCCATTAGTATTACTTGCAGTTCTGGATACGCTTCCAACCGTAAATACACCATCCGTATTCCATGCGTGGCTTTCTACTACACTCGCTTCGCTATCTCCAGTAACAATATTTGGAAGAACGGGAGCTACGATGGTATTACGAGTTTTTAGAGAAGATGAGTCTTCTTTGATACTCTGGTTACCGACCGCTTTACCGTCAGCAGTTAGGCTGTTGATGACATTGTTGTATTCGTTTACGTACGCGCTACTGTCATTTTCGACAAATGCTTTAGCATTTGGGGTGAAATCTCTA
>NZ_JAWPOX010001119.1:0-520 GCF_033344475.1 Vibrio sp. 1288 | reverse complement strand
CGACGGCTTTCGCCTCACCTTCTGCGTGCGCTTTAATGATGTCGATCGCTTTCTTCTCTTCACCGTAGTAATGGGCGTAGAGCAGCTCGAAGCCTCGACCAGAAAGGTAACTGTCTAAACAACCTTTCTTGTCACAACCACAGCCCAACAGAGGTGCGTTTTCGCCTAGGTGGAACCAAGCATCGATAGGTAAACGAGTATGACCCACCTCACCTGCTACGTGGTTACGACCAGAGAAAACTTTACCATCGTAGATAAAACCGCCACCAAAACCAGTGCCTAGGATCAAACCAAGTACAGAAGGCTCATCTTGAAGCTCTTCGTCCCATGCTTCTGATAGCGCAAAACAGTTCGCATCGTTTTCAATCTTTACGCTGCGACCGATTTTCGCTTCAAGATCCGCACGCAGTGGTTTGCCTTTCGCCGCAGGAACGTTAACCGTTAATACCGTTGCATCGTCTGCGTCTTCCATGCCTGGTAGACCAAGGCCAATGGTGCCTTCGCAACCAAACTCTGCATC
>NZ_JAWPOX010001118.1:0-520 GCF_033344475.1 Vibrio sp. 1288 | reverse complement strand
ATCGGTCGCAAAAACTGGCAACAAGTTTTGGTGTTTGTAAACTACAAAGAAACCGCAAATGATGTGGTGAAAGAGCTGAAACTTGACGGCATCAAAGCAGTAGTTTGTCACGGTGACCGTGCTCAGAGTGCTCGTCGTCGTGCGCTAGAAGAGTTCAAAACGGGCAAAGTGCGCGTCATGGTAGCAACGGACGTGGCAGCGCGTGGTTTGGATATTGAAGATCTACCTCACGTAGTGAACTACGACATGCCTTTCCTTGCTGAAGATTACGTTCACCGAATCGGCCGTACCGGTCGTGCGGGTAAGCAAGGTCATGCGGTTTCGTTCGTAAACCGAGATGAAGAGCTAACGGTTGTTCAAGTGGAAAACCTCATCCAGCAACGCATTCGTCGTATCGAACTTGCGGGTTATGAGCCAAAACAGCGTGAATCTTACATCGAGAAATTGAACTCGAAACCGGCGTTTAAGAACCGTCAAGGTCGTCGTAATAACCCTAACCAGTCTGCGACAGACCAAGGCT
>NZ_JAWPOX010001117.1:0-520 GCF_033344475.1 Vibrio sp. 1288 | reverse complement strand
CGCGTGCAGTTAATGATTCCCTCTCATCAGGTGTCATCAGCATGGTTAACAACATCTCATGTTGCTGGCTATCCACGCTGGATCGGATTAGCTCGACAATCTGTTGCCAGTCTCTGTACTCGGGTTCGTGTGACATCAAGTTACCTCACTCAATACTTGGTATTGATCTCGTGTTGATTCAAGAACGCGCCGTCGATACCCAAAAGATCACGATAGTAGGTTTCAAACATCAGAATGTTTTGCACATACCCACGAGTTTCGTTAAATGGAATCGCCTCAATAAAGGCGTATGCGTCCACTTTGCCTTGGGTTCGCTCTCGCCACGTTTTTACTCGGTTAGGGCCAGCATTATAAGCGGCGAGCGCAAAAATACGATTATTATCGTAATCCTCTAGCAAACCTTGCAGATAATGGCTGCCAATCTCGATGTTTTTGCCGACGTTGTATAAAGCATCGCTACCTTGATAAGTCAGCTTGTATTTACGTGCCGTGTACTTCGCAGTCGCTGGCATGATTTCCA
>NZ_JAWPOX010001116.1:0-521 GCF_033344475.1 Vibrio sp. 1288 | reverse complement strand
CAAAAGCGGCCCTAAACGAGTTTTAATTATTGGTGCTTCCTCCGGTTTTGGGTTAGCAGCACGTATTGCCCTAACGTTTGGCGGCGCTGAAGCAGACACCATTGGCGTCTCGTTTGAACGAGGTCCATCTGAGAAAGGGGTTGGCAGCGCAGGCTGGTACAACAACATCTTTTTCAAACAAGAAGCAACACATGCAGGACGCACTGCAATCAATATTGTTGGTGATGCATTCTCTGACTCTGTCCGTAATGAAGTTATCGAAGCGATCGAAACCTACTTTGAAGGTGAAGTCGATTTGGTGATTTACAGCCTTGCAGCGGGCGTTCGTCCAAAACCTCATTCAGATACGTTCTGGCGCAGTGTGATTAAGCCTATTGGTGAATCGGTTACTGGCGCTTCCATCTTACTTGAAAATGATCAATGGGTTGAAACCACGCTCGAGCCTGCCACCGAAGAGGAAGCAGAAGCGACCATTAAGGTCATGGGGGGTGAAGATTGGGAAAGCTGGATTGATACTCTCA
>NZ_JAWPOX010000111.1:0-1205 GCF_033344475.1 Vibrio sp. 1288 | reverse complement strand
TTACTACCAAATTGCTTATGACTTGGGGATCGACCGAATTTCAAACTGGATGATGATGTTTGGTTTTGGTGACTACACAGGCATCGATATCTACGAAGAAAGTAAGGCTAATATGCCAACTCGTGATTGGAAGATGTCTCGTCACAAAACGCCTTGGTATAAAGGTGACACCATTCCTGTTGGTATCGGCCAAGGCTATTGGACGGCGACACCTATGCAAATTGCGAAAGCAACATCGGTGTTAGTGAATAATGGTGCGGTTTCCGCTCCTCACCTCCTAAAGTCCACCATCGATAATGGTGATAACTTTGAGGAACAAGAAACCTCTGAATACGTAACCTACCCACCGATTCAAAATGTGCCAGAAAAATACTGGGATATTGCGAAAGAAGGTATGCGCCGTGTAAACCATGGTACTCGTGGTACAGCTCGTCGTTCTTTCTACAATATGAGCTACCAGACAGCCGGTAAATCAGGTACAGCGCAGGTCTTTGGCTTGGGCGAGAACGAAGAGTACAACGCAGATGAAATCGCGGAACACTTGCGTGACCACGCCCTGTTTACGGGCTTTGCTCCGTTTGACGATCCAAAAGTTATCGTTACTCTCGTGCTAGAAAACGCAGGTGGTGGCTCAAGTAACGGTGGTCCAATGGCGAGAAAAATCTTTGACCGAGTGGTACTTGGCCCAGAAGAAATCAAACCAGAAGATGACAAAACCAACGCGCAAAAAGAGGTTACACGCTAATGAAGATGGATCCCTCTACAGGTAAAAACCGCGCCTTGTTTGAGCGCTTCCATATCGACTTGCCCCTCCTACTCGGCATCTTTGCTTTAATGGGTTTTGGTCTCGTGATCATGTACAGTGCCAGCGGACAAAGTTTGGAGATGATGGATCGCCAAGCAATGCGCATGGTATTGTCTCTTGTCGTGATGGTGGTTCTGGCTCAACTTTCTCCACGAACGTATGAAAACCTGGCGCCACTAATGTTTGTTGCCGGTGTAGTTTTACTATTTGGCGTACTGTTCTTTGGTGAGGCCTCGAAAGGTGCGCAACGCTGGCTCAACCTAGGCTTTGTTCGATTCCAACCGTCCGAATTACTCAAACTTGCGGTACCGTTGATGGTTGCGCGCTATATCGGTCGCCAACCATTACCACCAACATTCCGAACGCTGATTGTTGCGCTAATCATGGTGTGCTTACCAAC
>NZ_JAWPOX010001115.1:0-521 GCF_033344475.1 Vibrio sp. 1288 | reverse complement strand
AAGATGCAGAGACATATTCTTTCAGCCAGCAGGATAAATCGAGTGATGTTGATGTGCGTGGTCATTTGGAGAATGTTCTAAGTGGATACGGCGCGGCAGAAAGTATTTTAAAAGAAGCCATTATTCCTGTGCTGGATGGACACAAAACATTAGGTGAAGTGCTTTGCTTTATGAAGAAAAAAGCAGTGATCCTTTATCCAGAAGGTGCCCGAGCGCTTGGGGCTCCAGCCGAAGTCTTGAACACGTTATTTGACGCTGGCGCTATCGTGCCTGACCCAGTTCATCCAAACCGGAAGGTTCATGATTTTAGTGGCATTAAAGGGTTGTTACTTTCTTCTGATATCTCAGATGTTATCAAAGCTGCGATAGAACAAGCTGAGAAAGACTTTGACCCAATTCGTGAAGTTAGTGCGCTAAATGATAAACGCCAATCTGGCAAGAAAGCTGAAAAGGCACACTCAGAAAAGAAAGTTAAGAGCCAGAAAACCAACCAATCTACGCCGAAAAAGCCTAAACCTGCA
>NZ_JAWPOX010001114.1:0-521 GCF_033344475.1 Vibrio sp. 1288 | reverse complement strand
ACTCGCGATAATAGGCGCAACCCAAACTCACGCTGACATGGATCGCTTGCCCATTGAGTAAAACAGGTCGATCGTAAACACAGCTGCAAATCGCCTTTGCAAGCGTTTCAGCTTCTTTTTCAGATAGAGAGGCAGTCACCAACGCAAATTCCTCACCACCGATTCGCGCTAAGGTTATTCGTTCGTCAGTCAGCGATTTTGCCGTGTCGGCAACAGCGACAATCGCTTGGTCACCGATTAAATGGCCGTATTTGTCGTTTATCGATTTAAAGTCATCAATATCAAACACCATCACGGTTACGTTTTTTTGCAATGAACTCAGCGTTGCCAATCGCTCGATCAAATGCCTGCGATTATAAAGTTTGGTGAGCGGATCCGTCAGCGTCAGTTCAAGCAGTTGCTGATTTGCTAAGGTGAGCTGCTTTGTTCGTAGAGTCACCATTCGCTTAAGGGCGAAGATATGGTAAAGCGTGGCAATAACCATGATGAAAATGGCAATTGGCAACAGGTAAATGGGATAT
>NZ_JAWPOX010001113.1:0-522 GCF_033344475.1 Vibrio sp. 1288 | reverse complement strand
AATAGAAACTGAAATGTCATCAGACGAATTTAATCCTGAAATGATTTCTTCGATCTTTTGCGCAACGCTTTCCAATCCTTGTGGGCCGTAAAGATGCTGAGAGCCTGTTACAAACCATACTTGTTTGTCGTTGAAAATCTTCATCATGTTTCCTTATTTTTTGCTTTGACCGTAGTAGGCGTTCGCGCCGTGCTTACGTAAATAATGTTTGTCGAGAAGCGAAGGGTTAAGAGTGTCTACCTCGGCATTGATTTGCAGTGTTTGCAAAGCCATGCCTGCGACCACTTCAACTACTACGGCGTTGTGAACCGCTTGAGCAGGGCTTTTACCCCAAGTAAAAGGTGCGTGTTCTTTGACCAAAATTCCGGGAGACGCCATAACGTTTGAATCACCGATGGTTTCGACGATGACTTTGCCAGTGTTGAGCTCGTAGTTGTGCGCGATCTCTTCGTCGCTCAAGGCGCGAGTGCACGCAATTTGTCCGTAGAAATAATCCGCATGAGGTGTGCCCACCGCGGGAAT
>NZ_JAWPOX010001112.1:0-522 GCF_033344475.1 Vibrio sp. 1288 | reverse complement strand
CCTAGTGTACTGCTTGAGGAGCTTTTAGATCATAGGTGACCTAAAGCTCCTAGAGCGAAACTAAACGGTATAGTTCACGCTGCTGCTTGCTTCGGTGCTTACGCTAAACTTTTGATTTAACAAGGCGAGCATTTGATCGTAGTACTGGGAATTTGGCTTGTTGCCAAGCAGTTTGCACAGTTCGTTACCCGTCGGCGTGAAACGGTAGTACAGCAGACGGATGCCCTTCGTATTCACTTGCAGAGACAAATTCTTGCCTTGATATGCCAGTATCAATGGCGTTTCAATGCCGATCTCTCCTGATTCCAGTTCTGTGCTATGCAGTAACCCCAATTCAATCAATACTAATAGACTTGAGTAAGGCAATTGAAAGCTGCCCATATTCAGATTGCTGGTGTTATCTCGTTTACCAAAGTTGAATATTCCGCCATGTGCCTTATAGCCTATCAATAACTTTTTACTGTTATCGCCGCCAAAACTGCACGCCAAAGAGGCTGCTCTTTGTAGTGTTTGCGCTTCTTT
>NZ_JAWPOX010001111.1:0-522 GCF_033344475.1 Vibrio sp. 1288 | reverse complement strand
CCTTTTTTGAGAGTAAGCCCCTGACACCTCCTGTGACAAGGGCACCGAACGAAAGTCATACACCTTCAATCCGACACTCTAATGCTACTCCTTTCGAAGCAAGCAAAATTTGAGCAAGTTAACATTTGGCAGAACATACGCTTAGTAACTTATTAGTTATTTCAGTAGCTTACTAACAAATTTGTCCACCACTCACCACAACATCGCTTTCGTGTTCAATGACAACTTGTGCCACCAACTTTAGGCCAGCCACGATCATATCGAGGCTCATTGACGGGTGGTTGCTATCCGTCGCTTGCTCAGGCAACAACGGAATATGCACAAATCCATGCCGAATCAATTTGTCCCTCAGATAATGCTGCACTCCATAAAACAGATGGTTGCACACAAACGTCCCCGCGCTATTAGAAACCTGACAAGGAATACCGCTCTCTTGCAGCGTTTGAGCAATACGCTTGATTGGCAAAGATGAAAAATACGCATCCGGGCCATGTTCGATGATAGGCTCATCGATTGGCTGAT
>NZ_JAWPOX010001110.1:0-522 GCF_033344475.1 Vibrio sp. 1288 | reverse complement strand
GTTTGAGATTTTCAGACTTTTATGAAAAGTGAAATGCCACAATTCATTGAGAGAGTCTTATCTTAGTTAATTTAAGCTTAGCTAATTTAGGCAAGCATATAACACGCTTGTGTCTATTTTGTGCTGACTTGTGTAGTATCATTGTCTCTTTCATAGCCAACATGGATGTGGTGTGAAATTAAGTTGACCATTAAAAAATAGGATTATATGTGAGCAAGTTACTTAAACCGACACAAAAGCAGAAACAACTTGGTCTTAATCCGAAAGGAAAAGGGATTAAGCGGATACCAGAAGAGTTAAAGAGAAAGGATGTCCGCAAACGAATAGAAGAGATTGAGGAACAAAAGAAGTGGGATAAGGAATGGGGATTGTGAGTTCAAGAAACCTCTCTGAACTTATCAATACGACACTCCTCATGCATTCTGAAAAACTGAGTAACTTGGACAGAGACATGCTTGCAGGTTTACTCGATCAACTCAACCGTGAACAGGCTTTGACAGACAAACAAATTAAACTATGTCA
>NZ_JAWPOX010001109.1:0-522 GCF_033344475.1 Vibrio sp. 1288 | reverse complement strand
TGTCACCATATGCAGTACAACCCAGAAGACTCAATTAAAATTGCAATCGCAGATGTTGCTGTCGGCATGTTTGTTACCGCGATAGAGCATAACAAACGAGTCAATTTAGCCAATGCTGGTCGAGTTTCGAGCGCAGAGGGCATTAAAAAGCTTCGCGCAAGTGGCGTGAAATTCGTTTGGGTTGATCAATCACTTTCTGCTCAGCAGTGCGTATTCAAATCCGTCGAAGAACCTATCGATATCGAAGTAGGGGATAAAACGCTTTCCGTATCAAGCAAAGTACAGCGTGCGTATCGCTCGCGAGAAGTCCAACACAAGCGTGCTAAAAAGCTGATTGCGGAAGCAAAAGGCCTAGCGCAGAAACTTCTCAACCAAACTTTTGAAGGCAAAGTTATCCAAGTCAACGAGATTGAATCGTGGGCGGATGACATGATCGAAAGTGTATTTATTGATTCAGACGCTTTGCAGTGTGTTTCTGCATTGCGCCAGAAAGATTCTTATTTAATCGAGCATTCAGTAAAT
>NZ_JAWPOX010001108.1:0-522 GCF_033344475.1 Vibrio sp. 1288 | reverse complement strand
CACAGGTCACTTTCCTCAACTACCAGTATTCCCAGGTGTGTTGATTCTGGAAGCTATGGCTCAGGCTACTGGCCTACTAGCATTTAAATCATTTGGTGCACCGACAGAAAACGAGTTGTACTACTTTGCGAGTGTAGACGGCGCGAAATTCCGTAAACCTGTGGTTCCTGGTGACCAAATGGTTATTGAAGTTGAATTTCTAAAAGAGCGTCGTGGCATTGCTGCATTTAGCGGTGTAGCAAAAGTTGACGGCGAAGTAGTGTGTTCAGCAGAGCTGAAGTGTGCTCGTCGAGAGTTTTAATATGATTCATGAAACCGCTAAAATCCACCCAGCTGCGGTGGTAGAAGAAGGCGCAAAAATTGGCGCTAACGTGACGGTTGGTCCTTTTACCTACATCACCTCAACGGTGGAGATTGGTGAAGGTACTGAAGTCATGTCTCACGTAGTAATCAAAGGCCATACCAAAATTGGTAAAGATAACCGTATTTTCCCACATGCAGTGATTGGTGAAGAAAACCAGG
>NZ_JAWPOX010001107.1:0-523 GCF_033344475.1 Vibrio sp. 1288 | reverse complement strand
TAAAGCCAACCAAACAACCTTTGATGGTTGGATTGAAGAAGCGAAGAAAGCGGCAATGTAACGCCCAAAAATCTTAAGAAACCGCTAAAGCTTTAGCGTATCTTTGGTTCCTCAGTGAGAAAATGAAAAGCCAGTCGATTGTTTAGACTGGCTTTTTTATTTAGATTACTTAAGAAAACATCGTATTAATATCAATTGCATACCAGCACAAAACCCCAAAAGGCACTGCCATTTAAGCCTTCCTGTCGTTAAATAATTTATCAAAATTTCATTCCTTAAGAATTTCTTTAGTTTCGCGTTTTATTTTGTTGATAACTACTCAAACAAAGGAAGCGCTCATGAAACACCATGCACAAACTTCTGCAGATGGCTTTACTTTAGACATCGTTTATCCAATGCATCCGCTTTGGAGCCAAGTTATCGAGCATGTTTCTCAGCGTTATCAAGAAGCATTCTTTGCCGAGCTAAAACAATTTATGCCGGCGTATTTAACCCTCATTGAAGGCGGCCAAATTATTTCCGT
>NZ_JAWPOX010001106.1:0-523 GCF_033344475.1 Vibrio sp. 1288 | reverse complement strand
GCCCAGAACCACAACGCGGAAGATGCTTAGACCAGCTTTATGGTTGTGCTCCAAGAAGATCAGGTTCGTTTCTGCGTAAGAGTAGTTCGCGATGATTGAAGTAAACGCGAAGAAGAAGATTGCAACTGTAACAAAGATGCCGCCCCAATCACCCACTTGCGAGCTCAATGCACGCTGAGTTAGCTCAATACCAGTAACTTCCGTTGCTTGACCTACATACTCGCCCGACATCAGGATAATCGCTACTGTTGCAGAACAGATAACGATCGTATCCATGAACACGCCTAGCATCTGAACGTAACCTTGAGATGCTGGGTGCGGTGGGTAAGGCGTTGCCGACGCTGCCGCGTTAGGCGCAGAACCCATACCCGCTTCGTTCGAGAATAGACCACGTTTGATACCGTTGATCATTGCTTGTGCAATCGCATAACCAAGACCACCCGCTGCAGCTTCTTGCAGACCGAATGCGCTCTTGAAGATCAGCATCAATACATCTGGTAGTTTCTCTAGGTTTGAGAATACA
>NZ_JAWPOX010000110.1:0-1214 GCF_033344475.1 Vibrio sp. 1288 | reverse complement strand
CAGGATCTCGTTCTATTCTTCCATTTTGTCTGAACTCTCTTGGCGTCATGCTCGACCACGCTTTGAAGCGCGTACTAAAGTTTGCGCTGGTTGGGTGCCCGACAATCTCACCAATATGTTGAATCGGCCACTCTGTTGAACGAAGTAAACGCGCGGCATACTCCATTCGCATGCGCATCAAGTGTGCCATCGGGCTTCGACCAAATTGTTGCTGCGTTAAACGATGTAAATGGGGCTCCGAACATGGATAGAGTGCCGCTAACTGCTCAACGCTCCAGTCTTTATGTAATTGACGCTGAACGAGGTCAAATACGCGGCGAAGTTTAAGCTGATTGCGAGAAACAGATTCCGAAGACGGCATATTCAGCATCAATTCCAGTTGCGCTACGCTGTGAGCACCGACCGCACTGCCGTAATCAATGGACAGATTTATGCTACGAAGCAATGTCTGAATACATGAATACATCACTTCCGGTGCAGGTGTTAGTTGATAGCTGATGTTTTCTCCCACCATCGACCACTCTTTATGTTGGGAAAGAAATACCCACGCGATTTGCCATGTTTCATCTTCCATTCCAAACCCATTTTCAATCCCCGCAGGCACGACCACCAGCGATCCGGGTTCAAGCTCATAACGGCACGCCCCACTTTCTAACCAACCTTTACCACGCACAGTATAAAGCAGCATGTGTTTCTTCTGGTTCTTGCGATAAACGGAAAAGAAGTCACGGCAAGTCGCGATCCCACACTGCACAATGCCTCGTTCTTCCAGTGCAAGCACTCGCGTGTGATCAATGAACTCTTGATAGGTTTTCTCTGAGATGGTGTAGCGCTCTTGCTTTTCTTCCATGTCGGTGGCTCGTACTGTGAGTCATCGCGTTTTTACAATGACAAAATTTATTTGCGGGTGTTAGTTGAGAGTTTTGCAAAAGTTTTGGATGCCTTTGAAAAATACAACGCGAAATCATGGGGATAAACTACTCGCATCAATCTTTAAGGAGAAATGCGATGCTCTTAACACGCGAATACATCGATAAAGCATTTTGGCAAAAGCTGATTGCGATTGGCCTCCCTGTTTCACTGCAATCCATGCTTTTTGCGTTGCTCGGCGTCGTGGATATTTTCATGGTGAGTCTACTTGGCGAATCCGCAACAGCTGCAGTCGGTGTCGGAAACCGCATCTTTTTCTTCAACCTTGCGGTCGTTTTTGGCCT
>NZ_JAWPOX010001105.1:0-523 GCF_033344475.1 Vibrio sp. 1288 | reverse complement strand
AGATGTTATACTTTCTATAATTCCCGTTTGTTTTATGATCAACTTCAGTGTCAAACCCGAGTTTAGAAAGAAAATCATTTATTGCCCGTGTTTTATAGCCTTCAGAATGTGACTGTGAAGTGATGGGCTTCAACATAGTATTCATCGAACTCAGTTTTTTACAGAGTGCGGAATTACCATTTAATAACTGGTTGATGATATCATAAGCTTCATAATAACTGGATTTAGGGATAGAATGCTTCTGGTCAATACGTTCAATAGATATGTTTAAAGTTTTAAAAAGAACATTCATCAGATTAAAAAGGGGCTGGTCTGATGTTTTAGTCTGGCGCCACTCAGTATATTCTTGCAAATGTTCTAATAACGAAGCTTTGTTTCTAGAAAATGAGATTGCGTCGTCAGTCAAATAATCAATTTGAATATGCAACCTTTCTGAAATCACTCTCTTTTCAGCAGCACTCAGTTGCAAGTTGTTTGCTTGGCCTGATTGAATGACTTCATTAGCTTCATCCAGGTCAGTGAC
>NZ_JAWPOX010001104.1:0-523 GCF_033344475.1 Vibrio sp. 1288 | reverse complement strand
ATATTGACGACGTTGGTTTCGAATACCTGTGGGTACGACACCGCAGACACACCAAACATCCATTTCATCAGTGCTTGGAAGAACATCGACAAACCAATCGTCACCATGATCACCGAGATGATCGGCTCACCAATCAACGGCCTAAGCACGATGGTTTGCACCGCGATACCAAACACCATCATAAAGGCGAGTGTCAGTAAAAAGCCGACGAAAAACGGCAGTTGTAGATGAACCAATGCTGCCCAACACACCCATGCGCCGATCAGTAGAAACTCACCCTGAGCAAAGTTCACCACCTGAGTTGATTTGTAAATCAGTACAAAGCACATGGCGACCACGCCATACAACATGCCGACGATCACGCCATTAATGACGAGTTGCAGTAATAAATCCGTATTCACTATGCGATCCTCCGTTGTTCGCTATCCACCAGTGTCAGCTCATGTTGAATAAGCGTTTCTATCACCAGCGACGTTTGAATGCGTGTATTGGTTCCATCCTGATAAGTGATCACCGTATCGAC
>NZ_JAWPOX010001103.1:0-524 GCF_033344475.1 Vibrio sp. 1288 | reverse complement strand
CGCGAGGAACGTTCCTTTACGCCATTGATAGAAGAATATTACTCCAAGACCAATCCCTCGCATTGCCATAAAGCTGGTCATCGCAAACCACAGTGCATGGTTTTGCCAGCCAGAGAACAAAAAGAAGATTACGAAGAAACAGCAAGTCGCCACGAACATACTGTTCCGCATATCTTTACCTTTGGTGGCACCAACAAAAATGCCATCGAATAAGAAACACCACATGGATGTCAACGGCATCACCACCAGCCAAGGTAGATAGATCGCTGCTTGCTGCTGCACAATCTCAATAGAAGTGATCATGGCGATCAAATTCGATCCCGCTAAGCCAAATACCGCAGTAAGCCCTAAGCAGATGATCAGACTCCAAAAGAATGTCCCGATCAGAGAATCACTAAGCTGAGCTCGGTCTTTCGCGCCAATCGCTTTCCCCACCATCGCTTCCATCGCGTAGGCAAAACCATCCATGCCGTAGGAAATCATCATCAAGAAGCTCATCAACACAGCGTTTGCCGCGACAACAT
>NZ_JAWPOX010001102.1:0-524 GCF_033344475.1 Vibrio sp. 1288 | reverse complement strand
TTCCTTGTGGTTCTACTCAAGTTGAGCGCCGTGCGATTCGTGAATCAGCATTGGGTGCGGGCGCACGTGAAGTTTACCTAATTGACGAGCCAATGGCGGCGGCGATTGGTGCTGGTCTGCGTGTTTCTGAGCCAACAGGTTCGATGGTGGTCGATATCGGTGGTGGTACTACTGAAGTTGCCGTTATCTCTCTAAATGGTGTGGTTTACTCGTCTTCTGTACGTATCGGTGGTGACCGCTTTGATGAAGCCGTTATCAACTACGTGCGTCGTAATTACGGCAGTTTGATTGGTGAAGCTACGGCAGAAAAAATCAAGCACGAAATCGGTTCAGCTTACCCAGGTGATGAAGTTCAAGAGATTGAAGTTCGCGGCCGTAACCTTGCAGAAGGTGTGCCACGCAGCTTTAGCTTGAACTCAAACGAGATCCTAGAAGCGCTTCAAGAGCCGCTATCAGGCATCGTTTCTGCAGTCATGGTTGCGCTAGAGCAGTGTCCACCAGAGCTAGCTTCAGATATCTCTGAA
>NZ_JAWPOX010001101.1:0-524 GCF_033344475.1 Vibrio sp. 1288 | reverse complement strand
GTTCAACATGCCGAACCCACAAGCCATATATCTACACGACACTCCAAGTAAAAACTTGTTCCAACAAGATAGAAGGGCGTTTAGCTCGGGTTGTGTTCGAGTAGAAAACGCCGATCAACTTGCAGAGCTTCTGTTCAAAACTCAAGGTTTGGAAGAGCGTTTAGAGAAAAAGCGGGAAAGCGCTCGTTCATCAACGACTTCGGTGCCACTAGGGGAGCGTATTCCGGTACACATCATCTACCAAACAGCTTGGTTGGAAGAAGGTACGCTGTATTACCGAGATGACATCTACAAATACGACCATCAAGGCTAAGCCTGCATGGCTCGTAAATTTAAGAAAATTTACAATTCTAAAAAATCGTTTTCTGTTCAATAAGTAAACAAAAAATTCAGCGCGACTTCGATATTCCGGACCAATTTATGCATTTGACGAGATAAATTGGTTTCGGTATCGTCCGCTTTCTTTGTTTAGTAATTGAGCAGTGTTTTTGTTTATGGTAAGTCGTAATTTTTCTCGCCGTGAT
>NZ_JAWPOX010001100.1:0-524 GCF_033344475.1 Vibrio sp. 1288 | reverse complement strand
ACCAATGACGTTTATGAAAACCTTCCTACAGGCGCTCGTATCCTCGTAACCAACTTGATGGCTTATAGAATCAAAGGAATGTTGTGTGCTTTCTAACAAATCACATGCGCTCTGAATTCTAAGACGCTGCAAGTATTGATTAGGGTTGTATCCTGTCGCTTTCAAAAATCGTCGTTGCATCGTGCGTTCAGTAAAGTTGGCTTGCTTTGCTAACTGCTTTATGGACAAAGGCTCTGCATAGCGCTGATGCATGATTTGTTGAATGGAAACAATCGCATAATCACCGTGAGAAAACGATGGATGAAACTGTTGGTAGTAGCTCTGCGCTCGCTGAGCGGTATCAATAACTAGCGTTTTTCCAAGCTGACGCACAACACCCGGCGAAGCGTATTTCGCGATCAGCTCAAAGCCAAGATCTAACCATGACATCATCCCACCTGCCGTTACTATGTCACCGTGATTGATCAATATCTTATTGCTATCTAGCGCAATGCTAGGAAAGGCTTGGGAGAATGTTTCCGCCA
>NZ_JAWPOX010001099.1:0-524 GCF_033344475.1 Vibrio sp. 1288 | reverse complement strand
TCTTGTCTTCTGCCGTTGGTTGGTTATACCAAATGAGCGCGTTCATGTTTTCTTTCGCCGTGACTAGCTGGTTTACGTGCTCTTTAAAGGCGTGGTGTTTGCTGTTTTCTGTTGCATGTACCCAAGTCACTGGCGCGTGATGTTCCGTCAAGCTTTCTAGCATTGACAGTGTTGGCGTAAGGCCGACACCTGCAGAAATCAGCACCACTGGTGTATTGGTATCTACATCCATAAAGAAATCACCCGCTGGCGCTGCGAGTTTTACTTTATCGCCGATGTTTAGCTCATCGTGCAGGTAGTTGGATACTTTACCGCCTTGTTTACGTTTTACGGAGATGCGGTAAGTGTTCTCTTGAACCGAAGAAGATAGGCTGTATTGACGTATCTCTTGGTTTTCAAACTTATCGCTGTTGATGTAGATGCCGAGGTACTGCCCAGGCTTGTACTTCGTCACTTTACTGCCATCCGTCGGTTTGAAAACAAAACTGCAAATGTGTTCACTTTCCAATTGTTTCCCAACCAAC
>NZ_JAWPOX010001098.1:0-524 GCF_033344475.1 Vibrio sp. 1288 | reverse complement strand
CAGAAAACACAGCTTTGTTCTTAGCTTCTAGCGACGCAATAAACTGTTTAACAATAATGTCTGGCGTCGCGGCCGTCTCTGCGCTTAATTCGATAATTGAACGCGCTTGCTTTAGGTTCGCCAACACTGGCTCTAACTGGTTGGAAATATTCAGCCCTTGCTGAATCGCCGTATTGCTCAGGTCGGTCGTGGTGGCTTCGTTCAGTTGAGATTTTACTTTTGTAGTGATTTGTTCATTCACTTGCGTGAACGCATTGGTTGTCATACCCATTGCAATCAATAGAGTGAAGGCCATTGCCCCACCCGCACTGACAGCAATTCGAGTGCGTATACTGTTAAACATGATAGCCTCACAAATTGATTTTTATCTGGCATTAAGCATTGGAAGGATCATGGATTTTAAACAAGTTAAGTTAATAGGAGACTTTCGCTTATGAACAGATCAAGAACAGAAAATGTAGTTTTATTAATAATAATAAAATAATGCAGCGTTTCGCTTGTGCATGAAACCATTGATTTGATTG
>NZ_JAWPOX010001097.1:0-524 GCF_033344475.1 Vibrio sp. 1288 | reverse complement strand
TCCCAGTTTCCTGGCGTTTGGAAGCCGGTCGGCATGAACGACGAGTAATTGTAAGTGTCAGCGTCGTATTCGTACGTACCTGAAGAGTATTTCAGGATTTTGTCGTCGTCTTTGCCTTTACTTTCTACCATCAAGTCATGCTCTACCGTGCCATGCTTGATGTGTTCTGCAACCGAAAGTGATTCCGCAAACGGTGTGTTGCTTGAATCCATCCAGAACAGTTCATCATCTGAGATTTTAACGATAATCTGAGTGCCGTTATTCCCGGTTTTGTGCTGGTACAGCATTTCATACTCTTCGCCGTAGCTGTTGTATAGCTTGCCGTCTTTTAGCTCGACGTCTTCACAGTCTTTGTTGTTGTATTCCGCGTAACCGGTTTGTTGGTCAAGATCTGCAAGAATGGCGTAGGCATCGTGTTCCCATGTGTTTTCTAGGACGTCGCTGATGTTCGCTTTGTACTCTTGGTTCATCTCATCGTGGTTTGAACCCCAGCAGAATAGTAGGCCCTCAGAGTCTTGCATCAA
>NZ_JAWPOX010001096.1:0-525 GCF_033344475.1 Vibrio sp. 1288 | reverse complement strand
AGCACATCTCACGAACTTCGCCAAGTATTTCTACTTTAAAATCCGTGTTTGCTGGTACATCTTCACCACAGTGGTAACAGGATTTGCACATAAAATTACTTCATTAATGAGACAGAAACTGCTGGAAATTCGACTTTGCCTTGAATCATCCATTGCTTATCGTGTGGTTGAAGTTCAACAAACCACGGGCCTTGTATAGCGTCTTCAGTGGTAAAACGATAGTTGCCAGATGCATCTGCGGTAACTAGCTTCGTAAAATCACGATTGGGTAATGTACGGTGAGTAAACGTTGCTGTAAGCGCTGGGTAGTGCGTTAGCGCTCCTTTCGTAAAGCCAATTACGATATTGTTATCTAGAGAAGAGATGTTCGCATTAAGACCAAGGTCACGAGCGACGTTCATTTTACTGATGTCGATATTTATGCCTTTGCCTTTTTTATAGTAATCCTCAGCAACAAGAGAAACAGAGTTGTTTGAAAAGACGACTACAGTGGCGATTGTCCAAACGACTACCGTAAGAGGAAGG
>NZ_JAWPOX010000010.1:0-162242 GCF_033344475.1 Vibrio sp. 1288 | reverse complement strand
GAGTGGCCAAAGGGAGCAGACTGTAAATCTGCCGGCACTGCCTTCGATGGTTCGAATCCGTCCCCCTCCACCATATTGAAGAAGCCAGCTCATTGAGCTGGCTTTTTTCGTTTCAGGATCTTGATAGCATAGTCCTACTACAACGAACCTTTCACTCCTAACCGAAACTCTGCTCGATTGAATACCTATCACGGTAAATAAGTGAACAGAAATAGCGTAGGGAAAATGCTTGAGAACAAGGCGCAATTTTTTGATAAGTAGTTATTCTACAATCAAAAATTGCAACGCAGTTATCGAGTATTTTAACAAGCTAGAATGACCAGTTATTTACTACGATTGGTATAACCTATACTCAATCTCACTAAAGCAACCAACCCCATGTGAAACTCCACAAACAAAAGGCTGAGGAGCAGATCTTTACCCTACAAACAATGTACTAGCTATTTTGATTTTGTTAGTTCGTATGGCCTTAATATGAATGTTCAATATAAATAGGAAAACACTTTAGGACTTACTAGAAAAAGTGGGCTCGCAAAATTAGAGCAAAAGTTATCAAGCGGACTCAATTAGTGATGTTTGTATAAAAACACGTACAAGAAATACAAATGATAGGTACAAAAAATCCCGCAGGGGATGCGGGATTTTTACTAGTGACTAAATTGGTTTAAAGGTGACTAGCCTTGAATGCCAACGATTAACCATGGCGCATTAGGCGTAGTCAAGTCACGCTCTAGGTGCCAGATATCTTCGATTTCTTCTTCAACACCTTCTACTGTGTCACGGTAACGACCGCTAAACTGCAGACTAAGCTGTGCTTTATTTGCATCGTAATCAGCACGGACGATCTCCGCATCAACGTACATTACGTCAGTATGCTGCTCACCGTCGAGCTTCGCGCGCTCTGCTTTTAGGTCTTCAAACAAGCTTGGAGAAACATATTCTTCAATAGTTTCTAACTGGTTGTGATTCCACGCACCTTGCAGGATTCGATAGTGTTCACGAGAACCATTAATGAACGCTGCTTGGTCAAAACCCGGTGGGTAGTTATGTGGTACGTCTGTTTGAGCGCCAAAACCACCAAAGCCACCATTATTTGTGTTTGGTTGTTGCTCAAAGTTTTGCATGTTTGGTTGCTCAAACTTAGATGCGTTGCCACCAAATGCAGGCTGTTGACGATGCTGGTTCATACTGCCCTGCTTCGCACCTAGCATACCGCGCATTAGTTTAAAGATGACAAAGGCAATCAAACCAATAATTAGGATATCCATAAACTGGATACCTTCAAAAGCACCGCCAAAGAATGCAGCAAGTAGACCACCAGCAAGAAGTCCGCCTAGCAGACCACCCATAAGGCCTTTCTTACTTGAAGACTTTGTCGTCTGATCTTTGCCGACCGTATTGGTGTTTTGTTGCTGTTGTTTCGGTGCTGGTGCAGTTTTGTAGCTCTTACCGAAAGACTTACTGCCACCAAACTTCTTCGCTTCCGCTATAGGCGTTACAGCAACAGTAAACATCAATAAAGCAACAATAGAAAATAAACGTTTCATCGTTATCCTTAAAGTTAGCTATCTAAGATAGTGCCCCATTTTCAAGACGAAACAATCGTTGTTTCAAACAGTAGCACGCCAAAGATGATTTTTAAGTCATCATACTCTGTATACCGATTGATGAAAATAGCTTATAGAAGCTGACATGTATCAGAATATTGCCAAAAATGCAGACTGCTCACACTGCTTACAATTCAGCTGAAGGCGCTTGATCAATGTAAAAAAAGTATGGAATAAGTTCACTAATACTCCAGATTGTTTTACTTGAATTAGAATCAGTGACACAGCTCAGAATCCTACACCTTGAGGGCACTTGGACACATTGCCTTGTTGACGGTTAATAGGTAGCTGACTATCATATTGAACGATGTTCAATAAAGTAGTTTGAGAGTATGGCGCGCAGAAACGATCACACCCGAGAAGAGTTAGTGAATTTGACGTTAACAACGGTCAAAAACTTTTTAGATGAGAATTCTTACCACGAACTCAGTCTTCGTAAAATCGCTAACATGATTGGTTACGTGCCAAGCACATTGGTAAATGTTTTTGGTAATTATAATTTGTTGTTGCTTCATGTTGTCGCTCAAACTTTAGATGAGTTATCTCAAGAAGCACGCAAAGCGACTAATGACAGCAAAGACTCCCATCAAGCGCTTTTTGAACTCGCTTATTGCTACCACGATTTTGCTCAAAAACACCCATACCGTTGGCAGTTAGTGTTCGAACACAACATGAATGGAGCAGAACTTCCGGAATGGCATGCCAAACGTATCGATGGTATGACGGGAATGCTAGAGTCACTATTGGCTCAAATCGCACCACATCGTACTGAATCCGAAGTGATTCAAGCGAGTCGAGTCCTTTGGTCTGGCGTACATGGCATTACTTTACTCAGTGTTGATGATAAGTTTTTCTCTAGTGAACCTATTGATGGCAAAGAGTTGATCAGTAATCTTCTTTCTAACTATCTCACGAACTGGTAACAAAGGATTATCCATGTCATCCGACAGACAGCCGTCGTTACTTACGCAGAGAAAGTTCCTGCCCTATTTCATTACTCAGTTTTTTGGCGCTTTCAACGACAATATTTTTAAAAACGTTTTGCTGTTGTTTGTCGCATTCGCGGGCTCCAGTGCACTGCCTATTTCGAGCAATTTGTTCATCAACCTTGCGGCAGGCTTGTTCATTCTACCGTTCTTTTTGTTCTCTGCTTCCGCTGGCGTATTAGCCGACAAATATGAAAAGTCATGGTTTATTCGTAAGGTTAAACTATTTGAAATAGCCATCATGCTCTTGGGTGCCATCGGATTCATAACCGAAAGTTATGGTGTGCTTTTATTGCTACTGTTTTTAATGGGCACACAGTCAGCATTTTTTGGCCCAGTTAAATATGCCCTTTTGCCTCAAAAGTTAAATGCTAAAGAGTTAGTGCCCGGCAACGCTCTTGTTGAAGCTGGTACCTTTATCGCCATCCTTATTGGCACCTTAGGCGCTGGGATTATTGCCTCTGCAGACAACGCAAAATACCTTGCCGCATTTTGTGTCGTGATCTTCGCATTGTTAGGCTACTTGTCGAGCCGCTCAATCCCCTTTGCTGCAGCCAGCGCGCCCAATCTCTCTTTTCGTTGGCAACCATACAAGCAAACCAAACACACGCTCTCTATCGCCAAATCCGATCGAGTTGTTTTTCAATGCATAATGGCAATAAGCTGGTTTTGGTTTTTAGGCGCCGCATATCTAACACAATTTCCGAATTTCACTAAGATTTACCTAAATGGCACCGAGAGTGCGGTGTCTTTCTTGCTCGCTCTATTTTCCATTGGTATCGCGCTAGGGTCGCTACTTTGCAATTGGATCTCAAACCATCGTATCGAAGTCGGTATTGTGCCAATTGGTGCCTTTGGCATTACGGCATTTGGGTACCTAATGGCCACTTCCATTCCCAATGATCTACCTACTTTCCATAACTTTGTAGACTTCTTTAGATATGAGCCTTTTTGGCCATTATTTTTCTACCTATTGATGATTGGCGCTTCGGGCGGTTTATTTATCGTGCCTCTTTACGCATTAATGCAGCATCGAGCAAAGGAAACCGAACGTGCTCAAGTCATCGCAGGGCTCAACATTTTTAACTCTCTGTTTATGGTCGGCAGCGCTGTCTTAGGTATTGTGTGCCTAAGTGTAATCAAGATGACAATTCCTCAGCTGTTTGCATTGTTAGCCATTTTAAATTTCTTAGTCGCCGCTTACATCTTTTTGCAAATTCCTATTTTTGTAGTTCGCTTTGTCATGTGGATGCTTACGCACACCATCTATCGAGTTAAGCATAAGAATCTACACAACCTACCCGAGCATGGTGGGGCATTGATTGTATGTAATCATGTAAGCTACATGGATGCATTGCTACTTAGTGCCGTATGCCCAAGGTTGATTCGTTTTGTGATGGAGGAAGATTACGCCAACCTACCTCCATTAAGGCGCTTTTTACGTCGAACTGGGGTAATTCCAATTTCAGCGAGTAACAGAAGCTCTATCAGACGTGCATTTAACGATGTGGAAGCCGCGCTAAGCGAAGGTCATATCGTCTGTATATTCCCTGAAGGAAGATTAACGTCAGATGGTGAAATGAATGAATTCATGCGCGGTATTGATATAATCCTACGTCGTAGTCCAGTACCTGTCATACCTGTTGCACTTAAAGGCTTATGGGGAAGCTATTTCAGCCGCGCAAAAGGTCGCGCATGCTGTGGCTTACCGACTCGATTTTGGTCAAAGCTAGAAATTGAAGCAGGACAACCAGTGCCACCAAATGAGGCAACGGCAAAAACAATGTTCGATAAAGTGCATCAACTCAGAGGCGACTGGCGATAAAATACGCTTGAACACATGTTTAGAATAACTGAACATGTGTTCAAATCATTAAGACAAACTCACCACACCCAGTGCGATATACTCTCCCTTTCATTCACAACAGCGAATAAAAACCTTGAATAGAAACTACCTCCTGTTTGGATTGGCGTTACTTTTTTGTCTAACCCCTCTTGCCTCCTCTCCCATTGCTCTAGTTATCGGTTTTCTACTCGCAAGTTTTGGTTTTGTGCCTTCCGAGCTGCCCATCGCTTCTTTTACTAAAAAGCTGCTGTCTTACTCGATTATTGGCTTAGGCTTTGGCATCAACTTTGAGCAAGCACTTGCAGTCACATCGGATGGTATCGGCCTGATCATCGCCACTATTACAGGCACACTGATCATGGGCACTCTCATTGCCAGGGTAATTAAATTGGAGCGAGTAACCGCTTACTTAATCTCATCAGGTACTGCAATTTGTGGTGGTAGCGCAATTGCTGCTGTGGCACCGGCGATTAAAGCGAAAGACGAGCAGATTGGATTAGCACTGGCAACAGTGTTTGTCCTGAACTCCATTGCACTCTTTGTGTTTCCTGTGATTGGACATGCTTTAGGGCTAGATCAACACACGTTTGGCACATGGGCTGCGATTGCCATTCATGACACATCTTCTGTTGTCGGGGCTGCCTCGGCCTATGGGGAAGAAGCACTAACGACGGCAACAACATTGAAACTCGCGCGCGCTTTATGGATCATTCCTGTTGCTTTGATCAGTGCCGTCATCTTTTCAAGAGGCCAAAAAGAGAATGGAAAGAAAAAACTAGCTATCCCTTATTTCATTTTTTGGTACTGTGCAGCTATCGCGTTTAGCGACTTCTTTCCTCAATTTGAAATGGTCTATCACGGCATTTTCATTGGAGCAAAGCAAGCGTTGGTTGTATGTCTGTTCTTGATAGGTTGCAGCATTTCAATTTCAAAACTCAAGTCAGCTGGAGCTAAGCCGCTGTTGTTTGGTGTGACTCTGTGGGTGTTAATTTCGACCACTTCTCTAAGTTGGTTACTGTTTTAGATATTGGTGGTCTGCTTATCGCGTTGAGGGGACGGCATTTCCCGTTTGCTATTTTTGTATATAACGACCAACGCAATAGCGATCAAAAATGCCGTTAGCTCTGCAACAGAGCGGGCTAGCCCTTCACTACTTATCGCGATACCAATTTGTAGTGCTACTGCCGCAATTAAAACTAGCTTTGCCATCCTGAACCTTATGCATTTTCTCTCCACGAAGAAGCATAATTATGATTCAGAGTTATTAGGATACGAAATTCTCTTTATGACTAATACATAGCAAAATTGACTAATGCTGAAGTGATGACAGCAGCCACTCTTTCACTGCCTTACGCGAAATTTTGATCCCACCTTCTAGTAGAGTTTGTGGCATTACGTGGTATTCCACTGGCCATTTAAACTTCTCTAATTTTGATTGCAAATGCTGGTCATACTCCGATTTGCTGCGCAATCCATTGGTCTGAATCACAGCTACTGGTCTATGACCAAACTCCGCGTCTTCGACTGGAACCACTATACTCTGCACTACACCATCAATTTGGTTCAAAGCGGCTTCAATCTCTTCACAATGGATATTCTCACCACCAGAGATAAACTGATTGTCGGCACGGCCGATTATCTTTAATTCATCACCTTGCCACTCGCCAAGATCTTTGCTGTCAAACCAGCCTTTCTCATCCAGAAATGGGGTAACATGTCCTTGATGGAAATACCCTGCCGCTAATGTCTTACCGCCAACAAAAATGCGTTGGTCAACTAATTTTATCTTACGGTGCTTCAATACATGTCCAGCATTACTGGTGCTGTCAATTCTCTTTGCGGTAACGGTAGAGGCCGCCTCCGTCATCCCATAACCTAACCATGTCTCAATGCCTTGCCCTGTTGCTCGTAGTGCCAACTCGTGATCAACGTGGCTGCCGCCCAGTAGCACATGTGTCAATGACAAATGTGCATCATCATCCAATAACCGTTTGAGCTGAGTCGCAACCAAAGAAGCGTGTGATACGCCCTGAACATCATCAACAAGTTTCCCTGAACCGACTTTTAGTGTTGCTCCGACATATAGCCAACGATAGACAATCGCTAATCCAGAGACGTGATACAGTGGAAGCGATAACAGCCAAGCATCTTGCTGAGTGAAAATGAACTCCTGCAACAAGCCCTCTGCAGACGCAAGATGCTGTCGATGTGTATGAACCACAGCTTTAGGCTCCCCTGTAGAGCCAGAAGTAAATACTACTGAAGCGAGCCGGTCATGATGATAGCTATCTTCAGTCAACGAATCACTCTCTTGCTGTGATACTACAGGCGGTGAAAGCAATGTTGCCTTGAGTTTTTGTATATCATGTTCAGAAAAGATCGAAGCGCACTCCTGAGAAAACCAGATAAACCGAGTTTGATCAGGCCTGTAAAGTGTAGCAAGCTTACTCTGCAACTTATCTAGTGGTTGTTCCATGGTCAGCGCAGCGAGCGCGCCTAACTGTTTGGAGGCAAGATAAAACAACAGTGTTTCTACTTGGTTCTTGCCAACCAAAGTCAGCACATCCCCCCGAGTTACACCCAAGTCATTCAAATAGTGAGTGTATTGGTCAATACGCTTCGAGAGTTGTTGCCAGTTTAATACTTCTGTTGATGTCTTGAGTGCAATAGAAAAAGGGCTCGTTTGAGCCCAATATTTCCATGGTGCCTTCGCAATATTGTCTACGCAGAATGCCACACAATCTCCTGGTCTTTTAGAGGAAGAACGGGAAGTTCACACTTAGGCCAGCCCTGCTCTAGCTGAGCTTTGAATAAGCCAATCGTATCCAAACCTGGAACTTCATCAGGCAGCTGCCATTGGGCAAAGCGCGCTAATTGAGTTAAACCGAGACTGGATTCAATGCTCGAGCTAATCACTGCTTTCATCCCCAGTGACTTCGCTTTCTCTATCAGTGTAATACAAAAATCCACTGAACCAATGAGTGTGGGTTTGATGATGATCGTTTTCACACCAGTTAGATCTTCAAGACGGAAATCTTCACGACGAACCGCATCTTGCAATGTTTCATCCCAAGCGATAGCAATACCAGTATTAATCGCAAAAGAGAGACTATCGCCAGGAGAGCGGCACGGCTCTTCTAGAAACGTGATTCGTTGACGCAGAGACGGAGCAATGTACTTAGCGAACTGCTGCGCTTTTTCTGGTGTCCAAGCGCGATTGGCATCGAGTCGAAGCGTTAATTGAGGGATTGATTCAAGAAAAAGGTTCACAAGCATGCCATCGCGAATTGGCTCATAAAGTCCAACTTTCACCTTAGCGACTTTCTCACCTTCCATCTCGTTCAGCTTTGGAATGAGCTCATCTGGGTCGCCAGTGCATAGTGGCGCTGTTTGGTATTTACCTTGTTGTGGTAAGCCACCAGCTAATTCAAGCTGTGCCATCGATAAACCAAACGCAACCGACGGGTACATCTTGGCATAATCCACATCCAACTCTGCTACCCAACGCTCCGCCTGTTCTTGTAGCTGAACACCCGCATCTTCGGTGCTCTCTAAGCTAAAACAAGGAAGAGGAGCGACTTCTCCAAGCTCTGTTTTACCATCTTCGGAAAGCGCAACAACATAACCAACACGTTCGGTTAGCTTGTTGTCACGTAGGATGACACCACTATCCATGGGCAAGCTATAACGATAAATTTTCGCTTCACGCATAATTCAAGTCCTATGTAATGCCGTATATTTGAGCGTTCTGACGAGCAATCCCACCAGCCTCCCAGAGGGCGATGCGCTCAGGAAAAAAGTAACAGAGGAGCTAACACGCTCCTCATTTAGACGGATTATGGGTTGCGAGGGAATTTATCGAAGTCTGGGCGACGCTTCTCGTTAAAGGCATTACGACCTTCTTGGCCTTCATCAGTCATGTAGAACATCATCGTTGCGTTACCCGCTAGCTCTTGCAGACCCGCTTGACCATCACAATCTGCGTTTAATGCAGCTTTCAGGCAGCGCAATGCCATTGGGCTGTGCTGTAGTACTTCACGACACCAACGAACGGTTTCTTTCTCTAGATCCGCTAGTGGTACAACTGTGTTTACTAGGCCCATGTCTACCGCTTCTTGAGCATTGTAGAAACGACATAGGAACCAAATTTCGCGAGCTTTCTTTTGGCCTACGATACGAGCCATATAAGATGCGCCCCAACCGCCGTCAAATGAACCCACTTTAGGGCCTGTTTGACCAAATTGAGCGTTGTCAGCTGCAATTGTTAGATCACACATCATATGCAGTACATGACCACCGCCAACAGCCCAACCAGCTACCGATGCGATCACTGGTTTTGGACAAGTACGAATATCGCGTTGGAAGTCCAATACGTTGAGGTGATGTGTGCCTTGGTCGTCTTTATAGCCGCCGTAGTCGCCACGGATCTTCTGGTCGCCGCCAGAACAGAATGCGTCTTCACCTAGACCTGTCAGAATGATCACGCCAACACCAGAGTCGTAACGCGCATCTGCCAACGCATCAATCATCTCTTTTACCGTTTGAGGACGAAACGCGTTACGCACTTGAGGACGCGCAATGGTGATTTTCGCGATACCATCTTCAGACTTATGGTAATGAATGTCCTCGTATTTATCGCCGCAATCTTTCCATTGAACCGGAGCGTAAAGTTCTTCTTCAGAAATGCCTACTGTTTTAGCCATGGTGATTCCCATTGTTCTCGTTACTCTCACCAAAGTGAGACTGAATTATTTGCTTGGTATGTATCGCAAACTGTTTGGGCTGCTCTTGATGGACGTTATGACCAGCGCCTTCAACTTGTCGATACGCCAACCCGCTACGTTGTGCCAGTTGGCTAAATTTTTGGTCTTTCTCACCACACAAGTAATACACTGGTATGTTCTGCTTTTGCAGTGAGGGCAACAAATATGCCTGTTTGGCTAACGATGTCGCCATCAACATATTCGCCACCGCTGAGCCAAGATTATCACTTCGCTTCGCAATGAATGTTTGTCTTTGCTCATGGTTTAGTGAAGAAAACACCGCTTGTTGGTACCAATCGTTCAAAACACGTTCAAGTGGTTCAGTTTTGAAACGCATTGCCCAGCGAGCATCATTCTCTAATCTCACCTGTTTCTCTGACTCAGTTTGAAGCCCGAAGTTTCCCCCTTCAATAATCGCGCCTGCAATATTGAGCTCTGGAAAGCATTGATGGGCAATACCATGCATCGCAATGCGGCCGCCCATAGAGTATCCAATCAAAATAAGTGGTTGTTGTGAGGGAAATAATAAAGATAGTGTGGAACCAAGAAGTTTGCAGCAATCATTTAAATCGCAGCAAAAAATAGATTGGCTGCGTCCGTGACCAGGAAGGTCAACCGTAACACGTTCATATTCGGGTAACGCGTTGATACACGATTGCCAGTCTTCACCGCTACCAAACAAACCATGCAAAAACACCAGAGTAGGCAAAATACTACTTTGGTGCTTTTCCGTTGCTGGGAAGCGTTTAGAATAGAGCATGCAAATTCTTGTTGAAGGATTTTAGTTGCTCTACCGCTTGGTTCGATGGCGTTTGAACTTCAACCACTAACGCCCCTTCGCCGCTAGCAAAATGCTCAGAGACTATAGATTGATACTCAGCCAGCGTGTTCGGTTTGCAATACTGTAAACCAAACTGTTTCGCTGCATGTTCAAATTCATAACCATGAGGCATTTGATAGAACGACTCGCGATGCTCTTGCGGTACAGGCAGTAAGTCAAAAATCGCCCCACCATCGTTGTTAGTAATCACCAACACCGAAGGCAACTTGTTGTGCGTAAACAGTGCCAATGAGTTCAGCCCATATAAGGCAGAAGTATCGCCAATAAACATTAACATCGGGTTCTGGCGCGCGCGTTGTACCCCGCTTGCTGTAGCAAACAGCCCATCAATGCCAGACGCACCACGGTTAGTGAAAACCTCTGTGTTATCAAGCTTGCCGAACATGTCGATCAATCGGACAAACAGACTGTTGCCAACAAACAGATCCACACCCTGAGCACGCTCAGCCACATCAATCGCTAACGCAATCTCACTCAGCTCACTCTTAGGGTCAGAAGCAAACAAGCCTTTCGCGTGTTGCGTGACCTGTTTGATGTCCGCGGCAAGTTCATTTGCCCAACCAGCATGTTCTGATGAAAACTCCGTCGTACGTTCAACCCATGAGCTTGGCTGCTCCGCCCAGTGCCATTGTGGTAAGTGACTTTGGTTATCTCGCTCTAATCGAGGCGATACGTACCAATATTGAATGTCACCACCTTGCTGATTACGTGCTACGTGTTTTTCTAACCAGTGATTAAAACGTTTAGAAATGATTCGACTACCGAACTGCACGATTAAGTCACAGCCATCCAGTAGGCTAGCCAATTTCGAATTCTGCAACCATAAATCAAAATGCGCCCAATCCGAACTGACACCACTTTGTGGATCAGCAAGGACTGGCCAGCCCATTTGCTCTGCAAACGCTCGTGCAGCTTGAGCCTGAACCAGTGGCAAACTACCAATGACCACCACACCTTTGTTATCCCCACAGCTTGGAATTGCACTGCTGGTTTTCGGGTTAAAGCGCTGGCAATACGTCACCTTGCTATCTCGCCAGCCAGCAACGGTATCAAGGTAATCCTGATAGGTACTCTTTTCTGTATTGGAGTACAAAGGCTCTGGAAATGCACAATTAATATGAACAGCACTACCCTGCAATTGCTGAGTAAACATCACTTCGTCAACAGAGGTCAGCAACCAGTTAAGCGACGTTGCTAAATTTGGGCTTGGTAAATTCAAACTGGCCGAAACATGATGTGAAAAGATACCCAATTGATTTATCGCTTGGTTTGCACCACAGCCGACAAGTTCTACTGGACGATCTGCTGTCAGCAGCACCAGTTTTTCACCAGTAAGTTTGGCTTCGGCAACCGACGGTAATAGGTTCGCCACTGCCGTACCAGAGGTAACGATAATTGCCACTGGCTCCTGAGTAGCTTTCGCTAAACCAAGAGCCATAAAGCCCAGTCCACGCTCATCAAAATGAGTATGAATGGAAAAGTCGGACTGTTCTGCCGCTTCTAAAGTTAAAGGAGTAGAACGAGATCCGGGAGCGATACAAACATGCTTAACGCCAAATCGCTGAAGCTCAATCAATATGGTTTCTGACCAAACTCGATTGAGCACCGCTTGGTCATGACTCATGATGCGACTCCCAATGGCGGATGATCAGAAATCAGCGTAAGTAACGTCGACATTTTCTTATCAAGTTCTGCCCACTCATGTTCTGCCACAGAACCAGGCACAATCCCTGCGCCCGCAAACAGTTGTACTTGATCACCGAGCACAAGCGCGCTTCTGATTGCAACACAAAACTCTGCTCGTTCATGGCTTATATAACCCATTGACCCCGCGTACCAGCCGCGTGCAAAGGGCTCATTATCAAGAATAAACTGCATGGACTCTTGTCGGGGTAAGCCAGCAACCGCCGCTGTTGGCTGAAGCGCCGATAACAACTGAACACCATTTATCCCCGCTCTTAGACTAGCGTGAATATTTCGCTTAAGGTGCTGCACTTTTCGTAGTCTGACCAAACTCGGTTCAGCTTCCACTTCAACCATTTCAGAATGCGGTGATAGACGATCAATGATGTCGTCCACCACATACTGGTTTTCGTTGAGGTTCTTTTGGTCTTGGGATAACCAATTCGCCAACTCCATATCTTGAGTGGCATTGTCTCCCCGACCAATCGTACCTGCTAACGCTTCGGTATGTAGCTCATGCCCTACGCGAGAATACAAACGTTCTGGTGTAGACCCCATAAAACTGTGCTTACTGTCTAAGCTCAGCATGAAATGGAAGCTATGATGGTTATTTAAGTAACTTGCTTTAAGTAGCTGTGCAGCACTTAATGTGTTATCAAGCTGCACGGTAGAGCGACGCGCTAAAACCACTTTCTTAAAATCATCATTCTCTATACCAGTCAGAACCTTATGAACTAACTCATTCCATTGAGGCTGACTTGGCGTATGAACAATAGAGCGGATGTGAGACGAAATTGGAGCTAAGGCCGCGACCTCACAAACCAGTTTATTCAACCCAGCTAGAGTTCGCGATTTGTCTTCTGAAATATTAACTGCGAGAGACCACTGATGGTCAAAACGAATTAACTCAATTTGAGGCAAAAAGAAAAAAGAAGGCATACAGCGACGATTCTTCTCATGCTGTCCATCAAAAGAGCGCCCGCCCCAGACTCTTTGCCCTTCACCTAGAATGGTATAAGCAGGACCTGGCTCAACAAAAGCGTGCAATTGCCCTAGTGCAACGACCTCTTCACGTGTATCGCGGGACTGCCAATAAAACTTAGGGAAAAGTGGTTGTGCATCAAGCCAATCAATAAATGAGAAATTGGGTTTCTCGCTAAGGGGCTCGACCAGACGTGTTTGATTGCCTTCCGATTGCTGAACTCGCTCGATAATTCTCTTTACGGCTTGATGGAACTGTGACAAATCAACCTCGTTGTATGTGAGGATAAATGGTAACTGACGGCTACTCTAAGTTTAGACCCAAAGCAAATCAAGGTCGTATGCGATCTTTTGCAAAATCCTGTGATAGCAAGCGAGCAAAACTTAACCAGCAGACAGATTATTTACAGATATATATTCTAATAAAAAACAAATTATTGTATTTTAATAAAGAAATTAACGAATTTTTAGGAATTAAACAATGCAAAATATCGGGATGTCGTCAAAACTCGACAATGTCTGCTACGACATTAGGGGTCCTGTACTCAAACATGCTAAGCGCATGGAGGAAGAAGGGCATAAAATCCTAAAGCTAAACATTGGTAACCCTGCCCCATTTGGTTTTGACGCCCCTGATGAGATTTTAGTCGACGTGATTCGTAATCTGCCGACTTCTCAAGGCTATTGTGATTCCAAAGGTATTTACTCTGCTCGTAAAGCTGTGGTCCAACACTATCAGCGTAAAGGTATACGCTCGCTAGATGTAGAAGATGTGTATGTAGGTAACGGCGTGTCTGAGTTGATCGTAATGGCCATGCAAGCGCTATTAAACAATGGCGACGAAATGCTGATCCCAGCACCAGACTATCCGTTATGGACAGCTTCAGTTGCACTATCTGGTGGTAAGCCGGTTCATTATCTATGTGATGAAGAGGCTGACTGGTACCCAGACCTTGAAGACATCAAAAAGAAAATCACACCAAAGACACGTGGCATTGTTCTGATCAACCCGAACAACCCGACAGGTGCGGTATACAGCCGTGACTTCCTACTTGAAGTGATTGAGATAGCACGCCAGCACAAACTGATCATTTTCGCAGATGAGATCTACGACAAAGTGTTGTACGACGGTGCAACACATACCTCAGTCGCCACACTCACTGAAGACGTGCTAGTCATGACATTCAATGGCCTTTCAAAAGCCTACCGTGTTTGTGGTTTCCGTGGTGGCTGGATGTTCTTAACGGGGCCTAAACATCTGGCTCAAGGGTACGTGAATGGCTTGGAGCTGCTTTCATCGATGCGTTTATGTGCAAACGTACCAATGCAACATGCCATTCAAACCGCGTTAGGTGGATACCAGAGTATCAATGAACTGATTTTACCTGGCGGACGCTTGTTAGAGCAGCGCAACCGAGCGTATGAACTGATCAATCAGATTCCTGGCGTTTCTTGTGTCAAACCTAAGGGTGCGATGTACCTCTTCCCGAAAATCGACACTAAAATGTACAACATCAAGAACGATCAACAGATGGTTTTAGATTTCTTAAAACAAGAGAAAGTCTTACTGGTGCAAGGTTCCGGCTTTAACTGGCCAAAACCAGACCACTTCCGCATCGTGACACTACCGCACGTTGAAGATCTAGAAATCGCCATTGGACGTTTTGAAAGATTCCTATCAACCTACAGCCAGTAATGAATCACTGGTAGTAATTAGTGCTGATCTCTCATATGCTTAGAGGAACTCCTAGTGAGTTCCTTTTTTACACCAGAAACGGAGAAAGCCATGAAAGAAAGCCATTTTTTCGCCCACCTGGCTCGAATGAAGCTGATCCAACGCTGGCCTTTAATGCGGTCCGTCTCACCAGAAAACGTTTCAGAGCATAGCTTACAAGTTGCTTTTGTCGCTCATGCCCTTGCCCTCATTAAAAACAAAAAGTTCGGCGGCAACCTTAATCCAGAACGCATCGCGATTCTTGCCATGTACCATGACTCCAGTGAAGTATTAACGGGTGATCTTCCGACTCCAGTGAAGTATTACAACCCTGAAATTGCCAAAGAATATAAGAAGATAGAATCGGCAGCGGAGCAAAAATTACTCTCAATGTTACCGGAAGAGTTCCGAGATGATTTTGCCCCCTATCTTCTTTCTCACTCTGCACATGAAGAGGACGCAAAAATCGTTAAGCAAGCCGATTCCATCTGTGCCTATTTAAAATGTCTCGAAGAACTAAGCGCCGGCAACCATGAGTTCGCTCTGGCAAAAAAACGCTTAGACGTCACTTTGCAAGAACGCAGAACGCCTGAAATGGATTACTTTCTCAATACCTTTGCCCCAAGTTTCGAATTATCGTTAGATGAAATCAGTTAGCTTACGGAGATAATCGTGTCGTTTGAATTACACCCGCAATGGCAAGAGCGCCATGATGATGAGCATAAAATCCGTCGAGACGACCATCGGAGCCCGTACCAACGAGACCGAGCGCGCATTCTTCACTCGGCTGCATTTCGACGCCTACAAGCAAAAACCCAAGTACACGGCAATAGCTTGGAAGACTTTCACCGCAGTCGGTTAACGCACTCCTTAGAAGCGTCGCAACTCGGGACCGGTATCGTCGCCCAGTTAAAGAAAAAACAACCAGAGTTCCGTGAACTATTACCATCAGACAGCTTAATTGATTCATTATGTTTGGCTCACGACATCGGGCATCCTCCATACGGTCATGGGGGAGAAGTCGCTCTAAACTACGTAATGCGCGAACATGGCGGCTTCGAGGGGAACGCCCAAACCTTTCGTATCGTCACTAAGTTAGAGCCTTATACCGAGCATTTCGGAATGAATTTATCACGCCGCACACTGCTTGGTTTGATTAAGTACCCTGCCCTCATTAGTCAAACACGCTCCGTCAAGTTGCCTCAACCAGCCGAGCATCAACGTAAACTAAAAGCAAAAGATTGGAGCCCAGCTAAAGGCATTTATGATTGTGATAAAGACTTATTTGATTGGGTAATTGCACCGCTTTCTGACAACGACAAGGCATTGCTTAGTCTGATGCGTTCAACGCCAGAATCGGAGTTTGAGCACAGTAAAACGCGTTTTAAATCACTCGATTGCTCAATCATGGAGTTAGCAGATGATATCGCCTACGGTGTTCATGATTTAGAAGATGCAATCGTACTTGGTATGGTGACACGTCAGCAATGGCAAGAAGGCGCAGCAAGTCAATTAGTGGACTGTGGCGACCCGTGGTTTGAAGCTCATATCGATTCCATCGGACAGATGCTATTTAGCGGTAAGCACCATGAGCGGAAAGATGCCATCGGTGGTATGGTTAACGCGCTACTGACCAGCATTTCAATCAAAGCGGTGGATGAGCCGTTTAATAACCCGTTACTGTCTTGGAATGCGTGTTTAGAACCACAGATGGCACGTGCACTTGACGTACTCAAGCACTTTGTCAGCACCTTCGTTATCCAAGTCCCGCAGGTCCAGATCGTTGAGTATAAGGGTCAGCAAATTATTATGGATATTTTTGAAGCGTTAACAGCAGACCCAGAGCGATTACTACCCGTTCATACAAAAGATCTGTGGTGTCAGGCGAAGAGCGAGAGCAATAAGATGAGGGTCATCGCCGATTATATTTCTGCAATGACCGATGGTCACGCGCAAAAGCTACACCGCCAACTTTTCTCTTCCATCGTTCTTTAGTAACACTCAACCTTTCAAGTAATTCTTTTCAAAAACGCCCGGAGGCATCTGGGCGATTTGGAATTCGATCATCTTTTCAAAGGCACGCATCAGCGGTGTAAAGTCTCGCTCGGGTTCAAGCAAGCGAAGCGAATGATAACCAGCCTCGACTGTCGATAAGCTATTCTCAGAGGGCGCCTTACGAATGGTGTAGTGCCCTTGTAGTTGCTTAGGCAACTGCACGGTTGGGAATGAATGTAAGTTGCTTGAGAGTTGCCACATTTTGTACGCTTTTTTCCACGTACCATCGAGCAAAATCAAACGTATTTTCTTAGATACACTATGACTCGCTTGAGTGATTTCAGAAATGCATCGTGACTCTTCAGATGGGTAAAGAACAAAATGTTGATATGACTTATCCGCTAATAAGTGATTTAAGACATCATCACAAGAAAAGTCCTCTCCTATCAAACAAATACAGTTATCTAAACTCAAATTGAGAATCCGTGCCGTACCAAGCGGACGATGTTCTTCACTCGTGTGCTGAAGAATGATAAGTTCTACCTCGCTTGCCAGCGGTACAATCCATTGGCAAATACACGCTTTTTGCGATTTTCCACAACGAGAACAATAACGAGACATAGAGTGAACCTTTATACCTTGCTGAGTATTATCAGCGTGATCTGTTTGATACTTCAATTTGAACCAATGGCAAGCCTAACCGAGTGGCACAGCTACAATATACGCCATGGTGAATGGTGGCGAATCGTAACAGGAAATCTCACACATACCAACTTTGCGCACTTAGGAATGAACCTCGCCGGATTGTGGATCATTACTTTTATTTTTCGCCCAAGCACTCGTAACTTCCTTATCGTTTTTTCAATCTTATGTGCATGTGTTGGTGCGCTGAATTTGTTTACCAACATGTCGGTATACGTGGGTTTATCCGGCGTATTACACGGATTGTTTGGATTTTGGGCGCTCAGAGAAGTCTTTGAAAGCAGAAGAAGCAGTGTGTTGTTAGTCGGAGGGCTAATCGCCAAAGTAGCATGGGAGCAGGTCTATGGCCCATCCAGCAGTACTGCTGAGCTTATCGGTGCAAACGTTGCTATTGATGCTCATATGTTTGGCGCACTCGGTGGGTTAGTAATGGCTTTACTGGAAAAAGGCCTTCGCCGTCGTTTATTCGGATAAAAAATCCCGAACCACGAAAGAGGAGCTGGTTCGGGAAAGCAGTAATAGGGAAACAGATATTGTTCTGAATTCAGACTCAATATCTGCAATACATCAAGCTACAGTAAAATGCGGTCTTCGTTTTTCTTAACTGTCGCTTCACCTATGCCTTTTACGCTCTTCAAATCTGCTGCCGTTTTAAAAGGGCCATGTTCCTCGCGGTAGTCCACTATACTCTGCGCTTTCTTCTCACCTATACCTTTCAACATGGTCGCAATTTCTTCAGCAGTGGCCGTGTTGATATTTACAGTAATTTCAATTCCTTCATATTTGTCAGTGGCTGAATCCGCAGCCATGCTAAAAGGTGCAAAAACAAATAAGCACAATGTCAAAATCCATTTCATATTGAACATACAATCTCCAAAATAGTAGGCTAAAAACAGTCATCGAGAGCGAGTCACTATCAAGTTTGCAATGAAAAGCAATATGGTTATGCATTTAACAAACTGAGATGACCCGGAATTCACAACGGCCGCTATCACTTAAACGCGCACTAATTTAAGTAATGCCTATTGATGATTGAAGTTCATAAAGACAAAAATAAAACGGACCGCTTATGCGGTCCGTTTTATTCAACATACAAATTACACTAATTGTGCTTAGTTGCTCACAATAAAGTACTCAATGTCAGTATTTGCACGCAGTACGGCTAGTACAGATGATAAATCTTGCTGAGAAGATGCACGCTGCATTTGCATCGCAACTTGATCTTCTAACTCACTATCTAGCTCTGCATTTACAGCATCAAGCTCGATGATAATGATGTTACCTTCAAGATCTTTAGACTGACCGTATACTGGTTTACCATCGACTGGTTTTGCCATCGCGAATACCGTTGTTGCTAACGGAGAACGACGGTCTACTGTCTCTTGTTCACCAAAGGCAAGATTGTTTTCAGCAAGCACGTTCGTCTTACCTTCTTTCAATGCCGCAACGACTTGTGTTCCAAGTTTCATCGCTTCTTGCTCACCTTTAACACGAGATAGCTCTGCAACAACCTGATCTTTCACTTCTTCTAGTGGAAGAACTGTCTCGTCACGCGCATCTTCAACACGAACAACGATAATATGCTCAGGCGCAACTTCGATAGCTTCAGAGTTTAGGCCATCTTCTTTAACTTCAGGACTAAGGATAGCTTGCATTACCGCAGGGCTACGAAGCACTTCAGGTGCATCAACCTGAGAAATAAAGTCTGTTGTCTTCACTTCTTGGTTAACCGCTTGAGAAGCATCATACAATGAGTCTGGGTATTCAAACGCTACACGCTCAAGCTCATTTTGCAACTCGTAGAATTGATCGATCGCTTGTTGGTCCACCATCTCTTGTTTGATTTCAGCAGCGACTTCTTCAAATGGCTTCGCCACAGAATCTTTTAGCTCTTCAAGCTTGATAATGTGATAGCCAAAGTCCGACTTTACTAGACCTGACGTATCGCCAGGATTCTTCAGTGCGAATGCCGCTTCTTCAAAAGCAGGGTCCATCACATCACGCTCGATCCAACCTAAGTCACCACCGTTTTCAGCGCTGCCAAAATCGTCAGATTTCTCTTGAGCAAGCGTCGCAAAATCTGCACCCGCGTTTAGCTCATCTAGGATAGCTTGCGCTTTTGCTTCATCGTCCCCTTCTACAAGAATGTGAGCGACACGGCGTTGCTCTTCTGAAGAGTATTTGTTTAAGTGCTCGTCGTAGTACTTTTTCACCTCAGCATCAGAAACATTAACTTGTTCCTTTAGCGCTTCAGCTGACAGTTCGATGTAAGAGACTTTAACCTGCTCTGGGCGTGTAAAGTTGTCTGGGTTTGCTTTGTAGTACTCTTGAATTTCTTCGTCGGTCAATTCAATATTTTTCGCGAACTCCGCTAAGTCGATCTGAATCGTGCGAATATCACGAGTTTGAGTGAACAGCTTGCCTTCTGCTTGTACTTCACCCGGCAGAATAAATTCACTGTTTTTTAGCGCACTCAGCAGTTGCTCACGAACCAATTCACGACGCATGTACTCAGCAAAAGAGTCTGGCGAAAAGCCTGCACGACGCAAAGAAGCTTGATAGATCTCTTGATCAAACTGACCATTAGATTGGAACTGAGGCATGTCTAGAATCATGCTACGCACTTGAGTGTCGCTGATTCGAAGACCCAAAGCTTCAGCTTGTTGGTCAAGCAACACGTCATTGATCATTCGATCTAAAACGGATTTGCGGAAAGATTCAACATATGCAGGGTCAGCCAGCATTTGAGAGAAGTAGTCACCCAACTGAGCTTGCATACGGTTACGCTCATTTTGGTATGCCATCTCGAACTCACCACGAGGAATCTCAGTGTTACCGACTTTCGCTGCAGAGTTGTTGCTACCACCAACGATGTAGCTACCTACACCTGCAAATACGAAAGACAGGATGATAAGTCCAAGGATAATTTTGACCGCGATGCTATTCACGCCTTCGCGTAGTCGATCCATCATAATTTAACTGCTCTCCACAATTGAAGCCTACTGCTTCTATCTAATAGAAATAATGGCGCAATAATATCAGAAAAAGAAATGCGCATCAGTATGATGCGCATAATTTAAGAAAGTTCGGCTCGAAGTTTGTAAATTTTTGTTCGAAACTTATTGTTTGAGCAAAAGTTAAGCAAATGGCCGGTTACAGAAATAACGCCGTGATTAGTTACAAGCGTCTTTCAGTGCTTTACCAGCTTTGAAAGCTGGTACTTTTGCTTCTGCGATTTGGATTTCTTCACCAGTTTTTGGGTTACGACCAGTACGTGCAGCACGAGTACGAACGCTGAATGTACCAAAGCCAACTAGAGCGACTTGATCACCAGATTGAAGAGTTCCGCTTACTGCTTCGATGAATGCATCTAGAGCACGACCCGCTGACGCTTTAGAAATATCTGCATTTTCTGCGATTTGTTCTACTAACTGAGTTTTATTCACTGTAATTTCCCCTTTGTGTCATCTGTGATTATTTTTGTGATGACTTTCGTTCCATTGTTAAGAAAATATGCTCCACCCCTTATTCATCAAGGGCTGGCAGCTATCGAAACTAACTTAGCGCCCAAAAAAAACGCTGACAAGCCTTTTTGGGCTTATCAGCGTAAACTTTTACTTATTTTTGCTACACATCACTATTTTTGAGACTCAAACTCAACGCCCGTCGGGTCTCGCTCTAGTGCGACTTTCAGTACTTCATCAATCCACTGTACAGGGATAACTTCCAGATCCGCGATAACATTATCAGGAATCTCTTCCAAATCACGCTCGTTATCTTTTGGAATTAGCACTGTCTTAATGCCACCACGGTGTGCCGCAAGTAACTTCTCTTTTAGGCCGCCGATAGGTAAAACCTCACCACGCAGTGTGATTTCACCCGTCATCGCTACTTCTGCTTTCACAGGGTTGCCTGTCAGAGAAGAAACCAATGCTGTACACATTGCTGTACCCGCACTTGGGCCATCTTTTGGTGTCGCGCCTTCCGGGACGTGTACGTGAATATCTTTCTTCTCGTAGAAGTCAGTATTGATACCTAGCTTTTCTGCACGAGAGCGAACCACTGTCATTGCTGCTTGGATAGACTCTTGCATCACATCACCAAGAGAACCCGTTTGTGTTAGCTTACCTTTACCTGGCATTGATTGAGTTTCAATCGTTAATAGATCGCCACCCACTTCGGTCCAAGCTAGACCAGTTACTTGACCAATTCGGTTACTTTCATCCGCTTTACCGTAATCGAAACGTTGAACACCTAAGTACTCTTTTAGGTTGTCCATCGTTACCGTTACTGACTTGATGTCCTTATCCAGCAAGATGTTCTTCACTGCTTTACGGCAGATCTTAGAAATCTCACGCTCTAAGTTACGGACACCCGCTTCACGCGTGTAGTAACGAATGATGCCAATAATCGCAGAATCTTCAATGACGATCTCATCCGCTTTCAAGCCATTACGCTTCACTTGTTTATCAACAAGGTGACGTTTTGCAATGTTCAGCTTCTCGTCTTCGGTGTAACCAGATAAACGAATAACTTCCATACGGTCTAACAATGGACCCGGGATGTTCATCGAGTTCGATGTCGCAACAAACATAACGTCAGAGAGATCGTAATCCACTTCTAAGTAGTGATCGTTGAACGAGTTATTCTGTTCAGGATCAAGGACTTCTAGTAGAGCCGATGCCGGATCACCACGCATATCTGAAGACATTTTGTCGATTTCGTCCAATAAGAACAGCGGGTTTTTCACACCAACTTTCGACATTTTCTGGATCAATTTGCCTGGTAATGAGCCGATATAAGTACGACGATGACCACGAATTTCCGCTTCATCACGCACACCACCCAACGCCATACGAACATACTTACGGCCAGTAGCTGAAGCAATTGAACGACCAAGAGACGTTTTACCTACACCAGGAGGACCAACAAGACAAAGGATAGGACCTTTTAGCTTGTTGATACGGTTTTGAACCGCCAGGTATTCAAGGATACGTTCTTTGACGCGTTCTAGACCGTAGTGATCTTCATTAAGAACCTCTTCTGCTTTCGCTAAGTTTTTCTTAACTTTTGAGCGCTTAGCCCAAGGAACGCTGACCATCCAATCGATGTAGCTACGAACCACTGTTGCTTCAGCAGACATTGGAGACATCATCTTAAGCTTTTGCAGCTCTTGCTCTGTCTTTTCACGTGCCTCTTGAGGCATTTTTGATTCGTCAATCTTCTTCTGTAGCGTTTCGAACTCGTCTGGTGCGTCTTCCATCTCACCAAGTTCTTTCTGAATCGCTTTCATTTGCTCATTCAGATAGTACTCACGCTGAGATTTTTCCATTTGCTTTTTAACGCGACCACGAATTCGTTTTTCAACTTGCAGCAAGTCGATCTCTGATTCCATCTGACCCATCAGGAATTCCAGACGCTCAGTAACGTCAACAATTTCAAGCACTTGCTGCTTATCCACCAACTTCAACGGCATATGAGCCGCGATGGTATCCGCTAAGCGTGCAGCTTCGTCGATACCATTAAGTGACGTTAGCACTTCTGGTGGAATCTTTTTGTTTAGCTTAATGAACCCTTCAAACTGATTAATCGCGCTGCGCACAATCACTTCTTGCTCACGCTCATCCAATTCTGGCGTAACAACAAATTCAGCTTCCGCTAAGAAGAAGTCACTCTCTTTAAAGTGATTGATTTTTGCTCGCTGCTGGCCTTCGACCAATACTTTTACTGTGCCATCCGGAAGCTTCAAGAGCTGGAGAATGGTGGCTACCGTACCTACGTCAAATAGGTCGTCAACCGTAGGCTCGTCAGTATCCGCTTGCTTTTGTGCCACAAGAAGAACTTGTTTGTTGGTTTCCATCGCCGTTTCTAGACAGCTAATCGATTTCTCACGACCAACAAACAATGGAATAACCATGTGTGGGTAGACCACTACGTCACGTAGAGGTAGTACCGGGATCTCGATACGCTCGGAACGTTCCAAGTTCATATAATTCTCTCTTCCGCTTTCACGTTTAACGTATTACTTAAGGCAGTATATGGGGGCTAATTGTTTGGATTCAATAAGAGAAATAAAAAAAGGAGGTAATTACTTACCTCCTTTTTCATTATGGCTGAATTTACTCTGCTCCAGCTGCCTGATTGTCTGCGTTACTGTAAATAAGCAGTGGCTCTGACTCGCCATTAATGACGGACTCATCAATCACGACTTTACTAACGTCTGTTGCAGATGGTAATTCGTACATGGTTTCAAGTAGCACGCCTTCAAGAATCGAGCGTAAGCCACGAGCACCTGTTTTACGCTCCATTGCTTTTTTCGCGATAGCGCGCAGCGCATCTTCACGGAATTCAAGTTCGGCGTTTTCTAGCTCAAACAATGCTGCATATTGCTTGGTCAGTGCGTTCTTCGGTTCACATAGGATCTGAATCAACGCTTCTTCATCAAGCTCAGTCAGTGTTGTTGTTACAGGTAGACGACCAATGAATTCTGGAATGAGGCCGTACTTCACTAAGTCTTCAGGTTCAACTTGAGTAAATAGCTCACCTACCGTCTTCGATTCATTCTTCGAACGAACTTCAGCACCAAAGCCAATACCTGTACCTGTTGCAACACGCTGCTCAATCACCTTGTCTAAGCCAGCAAAAGCACCACCACAAATGAACAGGATCTTAGATGTGTCCACTTGTAGGAATTCTTGCTGAGGATGCTTACGACCACCTTGAGGTGGAACCGATGCAACCGTACCTTCGATAAGTTTTAGTAGCGCCTGCTGAACACCTTCACCAGATACGTCACGCGTAATAGATGGGTTTTCAGCTTTGCGTGAAATCTTATCAATTTCATCAATGTAAACGATGCCGCGTTCCGCTTTAGCTACATCGTAATCACATTTTTGCAGAAGCTTTTGGATGATGTTTTCAACGTCTTCACCTACGTAACCGGCTTCGGTTAGTGTCGTCGCGTCTGCCATTGTAAATGGCACATCCAAGAATCGAGCTAATGTCTCCGCAAGTAGTGTTTTACCGCTACCTGTAGGACCAATTAGAAGGATGTTACTCTTACCAAGCTCCACACCTTCGCTCGTTGTATCACCATTGCATAAACGCTTGTAGTGGTTATATACCGCAACTGCGAGCACTTTTTTCGCGTAATCTTGCCCGATCACATAGTCATCAAGGTGTTCACGGATCTGTTTTGGCGTTGGTAACGCTTCAGATTCTTTCTTAGGGAGAACATCCTTGATTTCTTCGCGAATAATATCGTTACATAAGTCGACACACTCGTCGCAAATGTACACTGACGGACCTGCGATTAGCTTGCGAACTTCGTGCTGACTTTTGCCGCAGAAAGAACAGTACAGCAATTTACCGCTGCCACTTTCTTTGCTTTTATCTGTCATTCGCTAACCTCTTAGCCTTTACTCTTCATGAATGAGTGTATATCAATTTTTGCCAAAATGCGCTGGCAAATTACTCGCCACGGTGGCTTAACACTGCATCCACGATACCGTATTCCACAGCCTGCTCTGATGACATGAAGTTATCACGATCAGTATCGCGCTCAATGACTTCAAGAGGTTGGCCTGTATGTTCTGCTAACAACTTGTTTAGCTTCTGTTTAATCGTCAGGATTTCCTGAGCATGGATTTGGATATCAGAAGCTTGACCCTGGAAACCACCCAATGGTTGGTGGATCATTACACGTGAGTTAGGCAGTACATAACGCTTACCTGGCGCACCACCTGCAAGCAGGAAGGCACCCATTGAACATGCTTGACCCATACATACTGTGCTCACATTTGGCTTAATGAACTGCATGGTATCGTAAATAGACATACCTGCTGTTACGCTGCCGCCTGGAGAGTTGATGTATAAGAAAATATCTTTATCTGGATTTTCAGATTCTAGGAAAAGTAGCTGAGCCACGACAAGGTTTGCCATGTGGTCTTCCACTTGACCCGTTAAAAAAATCACGCGCTCTTTAAGCAGACGTGAGTAGATGTCGTAAGAGCGTTCGCCTCGGGAAGTTTGTTCAACCACCATTGGTACTAGCGCGTCCATAATTGGCGACATTGCATTTTTTTCTTGGTAGCTCATATTCTTATGTCCCTAAAATAAATGGCCCGGATGATGACTATCATACGGACCATTGTTAGCAGAATAGTTAACGTTAAGTCAACCTTCTACGCAAGATATTGCTTATTAAGCAGCAGGTTGTTGTTGGTTAAGTAGCTCGTTGAAGCCTACTTCTTTCTCAGAAACCTGTGCTTTAGCGATGATCGCGTCGATTGCTTGCTCTTCTAGAGCTACGTTGCGCATGTTGTTCATCATTTCTTCGTTTTGCTCGTAGTAAGCAATAACTTCTGATGGATCTTCGTATGCAGTAGCCATTTCTTCGATTAGAGCTTTAACTTTCTCGTCGTCCGCTTTTAGCTCTTCAGATTTGATTACTTCACCTAGTAGAAGACCAACAACTACGCGACGTTTAGCTTGTTCTTCGAACAGTTCACGTGGAAGCTGAGCAGCAGCTTCTGGGTTACCACCGAAGCGTTGTGCAGCTTGTTGACGTAGAACTTGGATTTCTTGCTCGATAAGCGCTGATGGTACGTTGATGTCGTTTTGCTCAACTAGACCGTCAATCGCTTGCTCTTTGATGCGGTTCTTAACAGCTTGCTTAAGTTCGCGTTCCATGTTCTTGCGAACTTCAGCTTTAAGTGCTTCAACACCACCTTCAACAACACCGAACTTAGCAACGAACTCGTCGTTTAGTTCTGGAAGTTCACGAGCTTCAACTTTGTTCACTTTGATTGCGAACTTAGCTGCTTTACCTTTTAGGTTTTCAGCGTGGTAATCTTCTGGGAAAGTCACGTCGATGTCGAATTCCATACCAGCAGTTTTACCTGCGATACCGTCTTCGAAACCAGGGATCATGCGACCAGCACCCATTTCTAGAGGGAAGTTCTCAGCTTTACCGCCTTCGAACTCTTCACCGTCGATAGAACCAACGAAGTCAATGCTTACGCGTTTGCCATCTTCTGCTGCTTCTTCAACTTCAACCCAAGTTGCTTGTTGCTTACGTAGAGTATCGATCATCTCTTCTACGTCTGCATCTTTAACTTCTGTTAGTGGTTTCTCAACAGTGATGCTCTCTAGGCCTTTAAGCTCAACTTCTGGGTAAACTTCAAAAGTTGCAGTGAAAACTAGGTCTGAACCTTCTTTGTTCTCTACAGGAGCGAAAGTTGGAGCGCCAGCTGGGTTGATTTTCTCTTTAACGATAGCTTCGATGAAGTGGCGTTGCATTACTTCACCAAGAACGTCTTGACGTACTGCTTTGCCGTACATCTTAGCAACCATTTTTAGAGGCACTTTACCCTTACGGAAACCATCGAAACGACGGTTTTTAGCGATGTTGCGTAGTTCAGCTGTTACAGCGTCTTCGATGTTTGCAGCTGGAACAGTAATGTTTAGACGGCGCTCTAGGCCCTCTAGCGTTTCAACAGTAACTTGCATTATATATAAACCTCTAAAGTGGCTCGGTTTTCCGAGCGTATGAGCGAAACTCAGAGGAGCTTACGCTTCATCCTTGTGTAGTGTTCTGTCCGAACACCTAATTTAAATCGAGTATCGATACTGGTTGTCAGTACCGGACTAATCAGTGATATCTTCGATAAAATAACCAAAGGTATCTCCTATTAGCCTCAGGACAGAATTTTTAGACGCGACATTCTAGCGATCTGTCGCAACCCTGTCGAGCCAATAGCCACTATGTGGACATTGTCTGCGCTAAATTCTCGAATGCTGACCCATTTTTTCTTCAAAAATGCGATTCAGACACCGTCTAAGCATCGCCAGCATATCTAGAATGGGGACAATAGCGACTTTTTCAAGAGAATCGACCGGTTTTTTTATCGAAAAGCCTAAAAAGAGATCTTGCTCTTGTTTTACTCCACAGAGTTGAAAACTAAATCCCTAATCCTTCCTACAAACTATTAACATTTTCTTACGTGACCAAAGGAAGTTGTAAGGAGTGTAAGGATGTCGCAAAAAAAACGGATTCTGCTGACATTTTTTGCTTTCTATTTCCTGTGCGCAATTATCGCTGGCCATTGGGTTTGGCAGACCAGTTATCAATCTCTACTTGATAAACACCAATCACAGCTTGAGCAATTTTCTGGCCATATAAAAAATAAACTCGATAAGTACGCCCATATCCCAAATCTTCTCGCTAAAGATGATCCACTTTATCAAGCGCTTCTGCACCCCAACAACAGTGCGCAACTGGAAATCACTAATCGGTATTTAGAATCCGTTAATGGCGTGATTGAAGCAGCGGATACGTACTTAATCGATCAATGGGGTACAACGATCGCGGCCAGCAACTGGCGTAAACAGCGCTCCTTTATCGGGCGAAATTTTGCATTTCGCCCTTATTTCAAACAAGCCATTGTAGGCAAAAGAAGCCAATACTACGCACTGGGCTCAACATCTGGTAAACGTGGCTACTACTATTCTTATCCCATCATATACGCTGGCGGTGTACTTGGTGTCGTCGTGGTGAAGATGGACCTAAGTAAGATAGAGGACAACTGGCAGCAACCAAACAGTGTTTTTGTCGCCAGCGACCCATACGGAATTGTTTTCATGAGTAGCCGAAGTGAATGGCTACTCAAAAGCTTACAACCACTGACAAAAAAAGAGAAAAAGCAAGTTTGGGCAAGCCAACAATATCTTGATGCGCCAATTGAAACGCTTGGATTAGTGGGTAGTTTGGACGAGGTGCATTCTGAGCTTAAACAGGGTTACCCATACAATAAAGGAACCTTGGTGGTCTCTTCGCTGCCCCTTCCCGAACTCAAACTGACAATTCGTGTGCTGTCTCCTAAACAGTCGATCGTTTGGTTCACCATGGGTTACATCTTTGTACTCACTCTAGCATTCATGGTTTTGTTTTTAATTGGTCAGCTTATCTATCACCGTCAACAGCGTCACTTGCAACTTGAACGAATTCAACAAGAAGCAAATCAAAAGTTGGAATATCAAGTCATGGCACGGACTGCCGAGTTGCAAGCGGAGATCGCACAGCGTATCGATACCGAGCAAACTTTACGCGTTACTCAAGATGAATTGGTGCAAGCGGCGAAACTCGCGGTGTTAGGACAAATGTCGGCCAGTATCAGCCATGAACTGAATAATCCACTTGCAGCAATTCGTAGCTTTGCGGAGAACGGCAAGCTGTTTCTAAAAAAAGAAAAATATGAGCGAGTGGAAGATAATCTCACTCGCATTTCTGCTCTCACTGACCGTATGGCAAATATCAGTCAGCAACTTCGCTCTTTCGCCAAAAAAACCAGTGGTGACGAGTTGGCTCAATCTCGATTGTTCCCTGTGATAGCCTCTGTAAAAGAACTGATGAAGCCCGCATTTAAATCAGGGCGCGTCACGTTAGAAACAAATTTGCCAGAGCATGATGTTGAAGTGCAGATCAATATTATTCAACTGGAGCAAGTGTTGGTCAATTTACTGACTAATGCGATAGAAGCACTCAAAGAACAACAAGACAAACAGGTAGAATTATCTGTAGAACACGATGAGCACACTGATTTAGTTTGGATTCATGTTGATGATAATGGCCCAGGACTTGGCTCTTTCTCACTTTCTGATTTATGTGAGCCGTTTCTAACCACTAAACTGAACGGTTTAGGTTTGGGTCTCTCTATCTCGCAACAAATCTTAGCCAGTATGAATGGAAAATTATGTGCCCATAATCGAGAACAAGGCGGCGCTCGATTCTCATTGTGTTTACCTATCACTTCTTACAACACTGAACCATCAAAAGGATAAGATCATGTGTCAGGTGTTTTTTATTGATGATGAGGCCGATCTCAGACTCGCTATAGAACAGACCTTTGAACTTGCGGATATCGACGCCAAGTTTTTTGTGGATGCAGAATCGGCTTTAATAGCGATGCAGCAAGGAGAAGAAGCTGGCGTCGTGGTCACTGATATCTGTTTACCGGGCATTTCTGGTATGGATATGCTAACAACTTTGACTCAACGCGATGCAAACTTACCCGTCATCATGATCACTGGACACGGTGATATTTCCATGGCAGTGCAAGCCCTTCATCAAGGCGCTTACGACTTTATTGAGAAACCTTTTGCGCCAGAGCATTTGGTTGAAACGGTTAAGCGGGCGATTGAGAAGCGCAAACTAACCAATGAAAATGAAAAACTGCGCCTGTCACTTAAAGCCAGTAAAACCCTTGGCCCACGAGTTATTGGTGAAACCTCTAGCATCCAAATATTACGAGAGACCATCACCCAAATTGCCGATACCGACGCCGATATTTTATTGTTTGGTGAAACCGGTACAGGGAAAGAGTTAATCGCTCGTTCTTTACATGAGCAAAGCTCTCGCCGGAACCAAAACTTTGTCGCCGTAAATTGTGGAGCGGTTCCAGAGAACTTAATTGAGAGTGAACTCTACGGCCATGAAAAAGGCGCATTCACTGGCGCCGAAAGCCGTCGTATCGGTAAATTTGAGTTTGCACAAGGCGGCACACTTTTCTTGGATGAGATCGAGTCGATGCCTATCCAAGCCCAAATTCGTTTATTGAGGGTATTACAAGAGCGCGTGATTGAGCGTGTCGGTTCAAATGAATTATTGCCTTTAGATATTCGAGTGATTGCCGCAACAAAGGTCGATTTAAAACACGCAGCTGAAGAAGGTACTTTCCGTCAGGATCTCTATTATCGGCTCAATGTCGTGACCTTGGATCTCCCGCCACTACGCGAACGAAAAGAAGACATTCCAGCCCTCTTTCACCACTTTCTGTTGGTAGCAGCTTCACGTTATGGCAAAAGCTCACCTAGCTTGTCACCCCAAGATCTAGCGCAACTGATGAGCCATGACTGGCCTGGCAATGTTCGAGAACTCAGAAATGCTGCAGAGCGTTTTGTGCTATTGGGTAAGTTAATTCAGTTGGGAGAATCAAACCCAGTCGCTAAGTCTTCCTCAAGCCTTGCAGAGCAAGTGGCGGAGTTTGAGAGAGCAGCCATTGAAGGCGCTTTATTAGAAAACAACGGTAGTATTAAACAGACAATGTGCCAATTGAATGTGCCAAGAAAAACCCTTTACGACAAGATGCAGCGCTACCAAATAAATAAAGACCTTTACAAATAAAACACGTTCAAATAGCTGGCATTATATTCAACTTGAATCATAATTTTTAACAACGGGTTTATCATGGTTGTTATAGATATGAACGAAAAAGTGAGAATACCGATTGTTACAGATACCGTGCTCGTAGACGGTTGCTATCAAGAAGAGAGAAGATTCGGTGAAGAGCGTCGTAAAAATAAAAAGAGGTGGCGACACTATGAACGTCGAATTAATTCAGACCCGCGCAAAACTTGTTACAAGTCAATAGACGAAGAGGTGTGAATTCTCACACCTCTTTCTACTTTCTGGCTTCCATTACTTGGTAATGATCTCCGGCCCCATCAAGGTAGTAGGCAACCAAGTCGAAACCCATGGTACATATGTGACGATAATTAGGAACAAGAACATCACTCCAACCCAGGGTAATGCTGCCTTCACTACGTTCATCATCGACATTTTGGCAACACCAGCGGTCACAAATAAGTTAAGACCCACGGGCGGCGTTATCATTCCTATCTCCATATTCACCACCATCATTATGCCCAAATGAATTGGGTCTATACCTAATGCAATCGCAATTGGGAACACGAGCGGCGCAACAATGATCAACAAGCCTGATGGCTCCATGAACTGACCACCAATCAGCAACAAGACGTTCACCACAATCAAAAAAGTGATTGGTCCGAGACCAGCCGAGAGCATCGACTCGGTGATCATTTGCGGGATGCGTTCTTCCGTTAAAACATGCTTCAAAATTAAGGCATTAGCAATGATGAACAGCAGCATGATGGTGAGTTTGCCCGCTTCATACAGGGTGTGTTTCGTGTCTTTATGAACAAAGGTTTGGAAGATTTTAACGAGCGCAGGTTTAGTGTTTTTCTTGTCTGCAAATGGCCCCATGTCTTTGTATACAAAGTTAGCAATAAAGAATGAGTACACAGCAGCAACCGCAGCGGCTTCTGTCGGCGTAAAGATACCGCCATAGATACCACCAAGAATGATGACGACCAACAACAAGCCCCAGCTTGCATCCTTGGCGGCATCAAAAGTTTCTTTCCAACCGACAAAAGGTTGCTTTGGAAGGTTCTTGATTCTCGCGGCAATGTAAATCGCGATCATCAACATGACACCCGCCAGCAAACCGGGAATCACACCACCAAGGAACATACGTCCAACTGACACATCCGTTGCGGCTGCATACACCACCATCACAATCGAAGGTGGGATCAAAATCCCTAGCGTACCTGCGTTACAAATTACCCCAGAGGCAAACTCTTTTGAGTAACCGTTTTTGATCATACCTGCGATAACAATACTACCTATGGCAACAACCGTTGCAGGTGAGGAACCTGACAACGCGGCAAACATCATACACGCTACAACCGAAGCCATCGCCAAACCGCCGCGGAACCAGCCTACAATGGCAATGGCGAAACGAATGATCCGCTTTGCTACGCCACCCGTCGACATAAAGCTTGAAGCCAATATAAAGAATGGAATAGCCAATAGCGTGTAGTGGCCCGCGAATGCATTAAACAGCGTTTGAGCAACTGACGCTAAAGAGGCATCCGAATGCATTAAAAGGAAAAGAACACTGGAAAGGCCCAGCGAAATAGCAATTGGCACGCCAACCAGCATAAAGCCAATTACCATCAAAAATAGAAATAAGATATCCATGGCTTATTGCTCCTTGTTTTTAGCGTCTTGCGAGGCCTTTGGAGCCATTACGTCTTCAGCGTCACTCATCTCAGCTTTAAGAGATTCGAGCTCTTCCTCCGCTTCATGTCCTGCAATCAAGCGATCGAGCTTACCAGTAGCGATTTGCCACGTGACTTGAACAAATCTAAACGTTAGTAGCGCCATTCCAAGTGGCAAAGCGAAGTAAGGAATAAAACGTGGCAGCTTTTCATAACGCTCTCCCTCATTTAACCAGTCGGCCATGAACTGGAGTATTTCAGGCATCGGAATATCGTCCGTTTCATACCACGCTCGGTCGGTAGCGAACGGATACCAGTAGTTCCAAGCGCCAATTAACAGCAAAATAGAGAAGGCTAAGCAACACATTGCTGCAAAAAGCGCCAGGGCTTTTCGTTTACCTTCCGGAACGATGTTAATAATGACATCGACACCAATATGAAAGTGTTTTTTCACACCATAAGATGCGCCAACCAACACCATCCATGCGAACATGAAAACGGTGAGCTCAAGCGCCCAAAGAATATTGTCGTTAAAGACATAACGAAAGATGACATTGGCAAAGGTCAGCAAGGTCATGGCACCCAAGAAGAAAGCAATCAAAGTCTCTTCAATGGCATCGGTGATTCGTCCAGCCTTGACAAAAAAAGTCTGTTCCATAATTACATCACGTCGTCTGTAGGGGGAAAGAGCCCCCTCAGTTTGAGAGGGCTAAATGTGCTAGCTGTTATTATTTTTGGTTAGACGCCAAAGCGGCTTCGATTAGGTCAGAACCAATGTCTTTTTCGAACTTCTTCCATACTGGTTGAAGTGCAGTGACCCACTCTTGGCGCTGTTCTGGCGTTAGAGTACGAACCACACCACCGGCTTCGATGATATTGTTCTTATTCGCAAGGTTTACTTTGGTTGACTCAGCATTACGCTGCGCAGTTACCTCTTGAATAATGGTATTTAACTGCTCGCGCTGATCATCTGGTAGGTTTTTCCAGAAGTCGTTTGACGTCACAACTAAGTAATCCAGAATTCCGTGGTTCGTTTCCGTAATGCCATCTTGAACTTCGAAGAATTTTTTGCCGTAAATGTTTGACCAAGTATTTTCTTGACCATCAATAACCTTAGTTTGCAAGCCGCCGTAAACTTCTTTGAACGACATTTTTTGTGGGTTAGCACCTAGCTGCTCAAACTGAGCAACGAGTACATCAGAGGCTTGAACACGGAACTTAAGTCCTTCAGCATCAGTTGGAGAAATGAGCGGCTTGTTGGCTGACATTTGCTTCATGCCGTTATGCCAAAACGCAATGCCTTGTAGGCCACGACGTTTCATTGAATTTTTCAGCTTTTCACCCGCTTCCGAGTTTTGGAAACGGTCAACCGCGTCGACATCATCGAACAAGAAAGGAAGATCGAAAAGGCGGTACTTCTTGGTGAATTTCTCAAACTTAGAAAGAGAAGGAGCAGCGAGTTGAACATCACCATTCAGTAGCGCTTCCAACACTTTGTCATCATCATAAAGTGTTGAGTTAGGAAACACCTGCATACAGACTTTACCGTTCATCTCTTCGTTGACGCGCTTTTCAAGTAACGAAGCCGCGATGCCTTTAGGGTGTTTGTCCGCGTTCGTTACATGGCTAAACTTGATGACCGTTTCACCCGGGTCACAATTTGCGGCAGCATTAAGACTGGTAACAGCAAGTGCAGAGACAGATAGTAGAGTTAGAGGCTTAAACATTATTATTCTCCTTGTTGAATCACATCCCATCCCGTCCATGAGTAACTAGGTGTTAGGCGATGGGTACGGATGTTCAACAAAGAGCAATTAATGGACCATGTTAAAATTTATATGCATTTCAATAAATTAACAAAGCCCATTAACATGAATCAGAAGTGTAACGAGTGAATTCCACCCAAGAAAAAGATACAAATGGGTGGGAAATGACCCATTTATGAAGAACAGCTTATCTCCATTTTCTTCCCCCATTCCGGTGGCAATTTCGCGTAATCATCAAACTCGGGTTGCTCATCAAATGGGCGTTTTAACAGTTCGGCCAATCGGTGTAATTCGCTAAAGTCCCCTTCTTCCGCTTTATCAATCGCCAACTGAGCCAAGTAGTTACGCAAGATGTATTTGGGATTGGCTTGACGCATCTGTTTGCAACGCTGTTCGGTTGAAATCAGGCCCCCTAGTTCATCAACCTCTAGCTCACACCGAGCTAAATACAGATCAAGCCAAGCTCGCGCTGCTTCTCGGTCGAGAAATAAATCGATTACGGCTTGGGAAGGCGCATTATCAAGGTTTGAAAGTGTTCTGAAGAAGCGAGTGTAGTCCGTTTTGTTCTGGTGAAGAAGCTCAAACATAGCTTCAAACAAACGCCCGTCTTCCGCTATCTTAGTTTTTAAGCCCAACTTCTCACGCATGAGGCGGCTGAACAGCTGGCTTAAATGAACTTCAAATTGACTCAACGACGATTCTAAATCTTCTCGTTCAACGAGTGGCGATAGCGCATGCGCCAGTGCTGACAGGTTCCAAAGCGCAATTCTAGGCTGTTGATCAAATGCGTAACGACCCTGGTAGTCTGAATGATTACAAATGTATCCCGGCTCATAATCATCAAGAAAGCCAAACGGACCATAATCAAAAGTTTGCCCAAGAATTGACATGTTATCGGTATTCATCACACCATGCGCAAAACCAAAAGCTTGCCAATATGCGATCATCTCGGCTGTTTTAGTCACGATGGCGTCAAACATCGCGGCATATGGTTTCTCCGCCGATGCACAGTCAGCAAAGTGCCACTCAATCACCTTATCCGCCAACAGCTTCTGCTCTGCTAACTGGTTGGTGTAAAAGAAATGCTCAAAGTGACCGAATCGAACATGGGTTTCAGCCATTCGAAGTAACAAAGCGCCCGATTCCGTTTTTTCTCGATAAACAGGTGTATCACTGACCATCATACCGAGAGCACGTGTCGTGGGAACCCCAAGGCCCGCCATGGCTTCACTGCACAAGTACTCACGGATAGTTGAGCGTAATACCGCTCGCCCATCTCCCATTCGCGAGTAAGGCGTTAGCCCTGCACCTTTGAGGTGAAGATCAAACCAAGTACCATCCTGATGCTCAATTTCTGCCAACAGTAATCCACGTCCATCGCCCAAATCTGGGTTGTAAACGCCAAACTGATGGCCTGCATATTTCATCGCAAGAGGACGAAATTGTTCGAATTCACTTAGCCCAGAAAAAACCGCCAATAACTCATCGTTTTGCTCTTCTGGTAAACCAAACTGCTGTGCAAACTCACCATTCCAAGCGACCCAGCGAGTGTTGTCCAAGGGTTGTGGCTCGACCAACGTATAGAACGCTGACGGTAATTGACTAAAGCGATGGGTGAAATTGACCCGTTGCCAAATGGACATGTAGGGTTCCTTAATAAAAAGAAGTACTGTTGTGAGTATACGTGTGAATGTCCCTGTCATTCAGCCATGAAATGGGCATGGGTATTTTGCGTGAATAACGCGAAGGCGGCAGGAAGGTATCAACCTGCCGCAGACCGTCTCCTAAACGGAGGTAGCATGTAAAAACGATCAAAGGGTTAAGCGGAAAATTCTTCACCCGTTTTTGGTGACTGTGATGGCGTATCAAAACGAGCGCGTTCGATATCCACTACCGTTTTATAGCTCAATGATAACAATGCCAGCTGGTACGCGCCAAAAATACCATAGGCCACACCGACGAGGCTCAACATAAAGAGATTCGTAAAGTGGCTAAAGATCAGCTGACTGAGCAAGCCCGCACCCAATGGAATTAGTCCCATCAAAATGAATACTTGTTTGTTGTATGCTCTGCTCTGGTTCCACGAACGACGCAAACTGCGAGGCTGATGATCCATTGCAGTCGCTGGCAACACAAATGACCATCGCGCCATTACCCAATAGCCGGGAATGCTTGCAATCGTTGTGATAATAGCCATAGCAACAAAGTCGGCTTCACCACTTTCTGCAATGTAGATAAACGACAACACAAAGATCGGGATACCAATAACGAGCATCATCATCAGTCCAAACAGTATCCACCAGCCTATGAAACGGAATTCTCGAGCTGACAAACGAAATACATCCAACGCAGAGTGCATGTAATCGCCGGCTAAATAAATTCGATGCACACGCACAGCCGCCATAGCGGCAACAAGTGGGTACAAAATAATTGTGACGAAATAAAATCCTGAGACATTGCCTTCTTGAACGTTCGCTTGATCTTTCCCCGTCATTTCAGGATACATAAAAGCAAAAATTGAGTGCACGATAATCAACGGAATACAAGCAATAACAATTGCGAGTAGATTCCTTCTGACCATCACTGCCGCTTCTCGGCATATTTCCGAAACAGAAAAGGCCTCGGTAGACATATAACATCCTTAGTTCATAAAAATCGGCCCCTAGGGTAACCGCAGAGTAGAAAAATCGCTTTAAAAATAATGAGAAACACATCTCATAAGACAATGAGAACGAAACCAAAATAGATCAGATAAAAAATAAGCCACTCAATGTGAGTGGCTTATACCGCAATTCAATACCGTTTTAGACGCGACGTCGCCAGCCTAATGTTGCAAGTAACATCAAAGCCCAATAAGAAACACTGCCGCTACCTTCTGAGTTCTTGAATGTCGTTGTCTTCAAAGAAGCAACAACCGTCACGATAACTTCCCCCGTAGCAGTGGCACCATGACCATCTGAAACCGTATATTGCAGCTTGATGCCGTCAGTAGGGCTATCCGGTGCTTGAAAACGGATTTTGCCATTCTCTACACTCGCACTTCCCACACCCGTTACGTTCTGTACGCTTTCTACAACCAGTTTATCGCCGTTCACATCCGAATCATTGCTCGCTGCATCAATCAGAATACTTTCACCAACGGCAACGGTCGCCGTATCTGCAAGCGTAAGTGGCGCTGCGTTTTTCATGGTTAAATCGACGGTAGCACTGGACGTTTCATTACTAGGGTCAGTCACGGTTAAACGGAATGTCAGAACCTCACCCGCTTTTGCACCTTGAGGCACCGTAAAGCTTGTGCTAACACTGGTTGCATTGCCAAGAGAAACTGAAGTGCCAGCCAACTGCTCCCATTTATAACTCAACACATCGCCATCAGCATCCGTACTATTTAACGCAGACAACGTGACTCGCTGCCCAACCGTCATGTCTTTATTATCAACATCAATCACGGCCACTGGCGCTTCGTTGCTGCCAAGCACTTCCACCTGCACATTCACGATTGAAGATGAGTACGCACCATCAACCGACAACAAACGATATTGGAAAGTGTCCAGACCAACGAAGTTAGCTTCAGGTTGGTACTGGTTGCCAGAGATGGTGCCGTGCTCAGGCTTCTGCACAATGTCCACATTGAACTGATACCCTACCGCCATGAAATCATTGTCCATCAGGTTCAGTTTGATTGGCGTATTTTTATTGGTTTGTAACGAATCAGATTTCGCTTCAACCAAGTTGCTCGCATCCACATTTAATAATGCTGCAAACGGAATATAAGAGAACCCGGCTTTTTCTAGACCAAACGTGCCAATCTCACTGTAATCACCAGTCCACATTACAGGTAGGGAGGCTTTTTCAGTTTTTAGCAAGCGGCCGAAGTCAAAGTTTGCATCAAATTGACCGCCTTCCAATTCAACGACCAATAAGTGCTGACCCGCACTCAATTGGCTTGATTGGGGGAATAAAATTCGAGATGACTTTTGGAAGTTACCTTGCTGTAAAAGCTCAGCGTTGTTTTGATTCAATATTAATCGATAGCCAATGTTTCCAGAAAATGGGAATCGCCAAACTCGATAAGTCATGTCACTTTGAGCGCTATCTCTTTGCGCGTAAAGTTGAAGGCCATCAAGCTCTGTATCACTATTCAAGTCCAGTGACACCGCCAGAGTGTTACTCCCACTCGCGTACACATAACCTTGGTGAAGAGAGTTCAGCCATGCTGATTTATTTGGTTCGTTTGTATGTTCAAGAGAAAAACTACCACCGTTGGTGTTGCTGGCAATGTTGGAAATACGAACCCCAGTATCAAACCCTGTGATCGCTCTCAGACCCGGGGTCGATGTATCTGAAATGACATCGCCACCATTAGGATATAAATCGTCAGCGTCACTCCTACCATCATTTTCTAACTCATTCAGACCATCAGCCTGCATGATTTGAACCTGCATCGCGCCAACATCATTAAAGCGGTTCTGGACATTAACCGACGTCGCCAGGATACCTTCAGCCGCCAATGCTCGGTCGTAACCGCTAAAGGTGCGATTTTCCAAGTAAATACGTGGACCAAACTCTTTCAAGTACGGGTCGAGATACACCAGCTTGACATCGTCGTTGTTCACAGAAATAGGCGCTGGACTTTCATGAGTTACCGTTGGTACAACAAAACCAGCAGCGTGTTTGCTCCATGCACTCATGTTCACCGGAGTGTCGCCAGCGTATGAATCTCCCGGTTTCTGCGCCCATGAACCGCCACCCATCACGCCCCAAGAGCCAATCGAGGCATCACTGTTCCTTGCGTACAAATCCGGTAAGCCAAGCATTAAGTGACCAAGCTCGTGTACGATCACGCCCAACGTCGCTTGATGATCAACTTGATAGTCAGCGAACACACAATAGTCTGTGATCTTTTTACCATCTAGTGTGACATCATCGTGAGAGAATTTGTGCGGCCAAATCGCAGGACGGTTGAGAACCCCTGTTGAACGATCGCCCCCCGCAAAAATAAACATGACAGAGAGTTCTGACGGTTCTACGGTACCATTTTGATTGCTGTCGTAGGCCGAAAGATTAAAGTATGGATCCAGTTTTTGATAAGCCTCGGTGAAAACCGCATTCAACTTGGCGGTGCATGTCTTATCAGTCGAACTAGAGTGACAGTTAGGGTGGCTTTGTGCCACAGTCACATCTATCACACCGTCATTGGCGGTGCCGTAACTCTCAAGTGCAGGAACAACTTTGAATTTACCTTGAGAGTTTTTATCAAAGTAATCCACAACGCTTTGACCATTGGTATTAAATACGCGTTGCTCAAAATCATGCACCATTGCTTGGTCATCAAACGAAACTTGCACAACCAATAGGGGCTGCTGCTTCACCGTTGAACTGCTCATCGCCTGGTAACCTTGCGCCGAACGCAGTAGGTTTTTTCGTGCCATCGGCTCAATGGTTTTTAGAGAAGATAATTGCGGTTTAACTTGTAAATCCGGGCGAAACTTCGCCGACTCAGGTGGCTCACTCGACTGCGTTTTCACCACACCTGTCGAGATCAATATTGGCGTGTCTGACTCGCGCTGAATCTGCGCGAAAAACCAAACGCCGTCTTCCTGAAGTAAGGCATTGCCCTGCTTATCTTCAAACCAGTGGAAATCTGCCGTTCCACGTAGAATTGCCTCACTGGAGCTACCATCGCTCAACGCAATAGTATGCCAAACCGGCGATGGCGGAGTAGTTGCCATGCTCTTCCCTGCAAGAAGCGCAGTTAGCATAGCCATGGCGAGTGTGTTGAATTTCAAAGTACGACTCCATCTTTTCGATTCGTTCATTCATACCAAGCACAACAAACACAAAGTAACCCTATGGGCATAGAGTAAGACTGAGTGACTATTGACGAAGGCTGGTATCAATTCGCTCAGATAACACGACGTAGTTTGGTGTCACACTACAAAAGCGTCGGATTCCAAAACGCTGTTATGAGCGTAGCTTCTGAGAATATAAATTGAGTGAATGAATAGTATCGAAACGAAAGGAAGAAGAAATGAACTTCTACGAATTTATAGGTAAAACTGGGCAACATTCCACATATTCTATAAATGTACGAGCACTGCTATTAATCAATGCTCGTAGTGGTCGCGCGGCCATTGTTTAACGCTATATTAACCTGTAAGAACGGCGTCTTCTGGGTATTTGACCAAGGTAGGTTCAGGACGTGCCAACATGTAGGCAAGCGTGAGCGGCCCAATACGACCAATGATCATCACCACGATCATAATGTATTTACCAGGTTCAGAAAGTTCCGCAGTCAAACCGGCGGTGAGCCCCACTGTGGCAAATGCGGAAATGGTTTCAAACATAACTTTATCAAAGCTGGCCTTCTCGGTAAGCATCAATAAAAACATTGCGCTTGTCAGGATGGCTCCGCTCACAACGATAATTGCCAGTGACTTAGTCACAGTTTGCCAATTTATGGTTCGCTTAAACATAACCACATGTTTCTTTTGGCGTAAAAAGGTCCACGTAGCCATAAACGCAACAGCAAATGTGGAAACTTTAATACCGCCCCCCGTTGAGGTGGAACCCGCTCCAATTAACATCAGAACAATCATGACCAGTAAGGCTGGCTGGGTAAACAGCGCCAAGTCAACACTATTAAACCCTGCCGTTCGAGCACTCGCAGATTGAAAGAATGCCGCCAACCATTGCCCTGCTGCAGGTAAAGACGCCATTGTGTTTGGGTTGCTTCGTTCAAGTAACCAAAACAGCATCGTTCCGACTAAGAGCAATATCGGTGTCGCAATCAGCATGATTTTGGTGTGAAGATGCCAAAAGTGGAAACCTTTGCGCCAGTTTAGCCAGATGTCACCCACAACAGTAAAACCAAGCCCGCCAAAAATGAATAGCCCCGCCAGTGTAAAGATAACCAACGGATCATTCACAAAGCTCATCATACTGTCAGAAAACAGCGCGAACCCAGCGTTGTTAAATGCAGAAATTGCATGAAACAAGGCGTAAAACATACCAGTCTGCCAGCCCATTTCAGGGACCCAGCGGATAGAGAGAAAAATAAACCCGATCGTTTCTGCAACAAGCGCGAAAACAACAATCCGCTTTACTAGTCGGTGTAGATTGACTTGCCGATCTTGCCCTAATGCTTCTTTCGCCAGCGCTTGTTGACGCAAACTCAAACGCACGCCGAACATATAGAGTAAGACCGCCGACAAAGTCATCTGCCCCAACCCACCGATTTGCATTAAAAACATCAGCAAGATTTTACCCGCAAGCGTAAAGTGTTGCCCAGTATCGACAACACCAAGCCCTGTCACACTAATAGCGGACGTTGCGGTAAACAAAGCATCCGTTATCGACAGGCCCGTAACAGAAAAAACTGGCAAGGTTAGCAATACCGCAGAAGGCAGTAAAACACCGAGAAAACTGAGCAATATAATTCGCGGTTCGTTGCCTTTCGCTTTCTCTTGTTTACCATCTGGTGCGTAAAAAACACCTTTCTGATGAAAATACGTCATAGCGATTTTAATTTATTTGCGAGCGCATCTTGAGGGCCGACCACAATAATTAGGTCACCAATTTCTAGTGTGGTATTAAGGTCAGGTGCCTTGGTAATTTCTGGGCCCCGTTTAAACCCTAGCACTTGCACGCCATCGACTTTGCACAGAGCCAAATCACTTAGTGTCTTACCCATCCAACGAGAGCCAATCACAAACTCCGTCATAGCTAAGCCACTGCCTAATGGGTGGAACTCAAGAACCCGTTTATCGAGCATTTTACGCGCGACACGTATTCCCATGTCACGCTCAGGCATGATAATGTGGTCTGCGCCAATTTTTTGCAGAACACGAGCTTGGAAGCGGTCGTTGGCTTTAACCCATACTGACTTTACTCCCGCCTCTTTAGCAATCAATGTCGCAAGAATACTGGCATTGACATCCGCTCCGATGGCAATCATCACCATGTCGTAATCATCAAGTTTGAGCTCAGCAACCGTCTCTTCGTGAGTACAGTTAGCCACAACCGCCTGACTAACAAAACTGGCGGCTTCTTTAACTCTGTCTTCGTTGATGTCAACGGCTAAAACTTGAGCGCCTGAATCTTGTAACTCTTTACACACTGCCAAACCAAATCGGCCAAGACCAATAACGGCGAATTGCTTATCACCTGTTTTCATTTGTGCCCCATCTTATGCATTCATTAGCAAGCAAAAAAGTTTGCGCCCATTCCTTACCTTGTGCAAACCTGCGGACAGATAATTGACAAAAGCTTAACGCACCTTGATTCACTTTACGTGTTAAGCGTATGACACTGATTAACTTTTTTCCTCATTACCGAATAGAAACCGTCGCGATGGCTACATAATTGGATGCCTTAAAACGCAAAAAGCCGCAAGAATGCGGCTTTTAGATCATGGGATAAACTGGCTATTTTGATTCGCGCTTATCGTGCGGTTTACGTTTATTCTTAGGCACGTAATTTAAAATTGAAATTGGTACTGGCTTTCTTGGCGCAAAACCTTCAATTTCCACTCGCTCTAGCAAGTGCCCTAAACGACTTTCAATCATGCAGAGGTTCTTAAAGTCGTCTTTTGAAACCAGTGATATCGCCTCACCTTTCGCGCCAGCACGACCTGTACGACCAATACGATGTACATACTCATCCGCTGGGTAAGGTAAATCGTAGTTGATGACAACTGGCAGATTATCAATATCAATACCGCGCGCAGCAACGCCGGTTGCGACTAAGTACTGGATTTCACCCGCTTTAAACTTTTCTATTAATTCCTGGCGAACACGCTGATTACGGCCACTGTGGAATGCTTCTGCCACAATGCCACGTTTCTCAAGTTGGCTTACCAGTTTGGCTGCGCCGTGTTTAGTTTCAATAAATACCAGTACTTGCGACCAGTCATTTTCTTTAAGCAAGTGACTTAACAGCGACGACTTCATGTCTTTATCGACGGTCGTGATCCACTGTTTAATATTTGATTTTGAGGCACTGTGCTTTGCAATCGTGATCTCTTCAGGATCAATAATCGCATTTTTCGCCAAGTCACGAACAGGGTTAGATAACGTCGCTGAGAACAGCAAACTTTGCACATGTTCTGGCATACAGTCGACGATTTTGTCGATCGCATCGATGAATCCCATATCCAACATTTTGTCGGCTTCATCAAGCACTAGCATTTCCACTTCATCAAAGTGAATCGCGCGTTGACCGTACAGATCAATCAAACGCCCAGGCGTGCTTACCACAATATCGACACCCTCGATCAAGGCTTGTTTTTGTGGTGCATAATCCACACCACCAAACATCGCCATTGAGCGTAATGGTAAGTTTTTACCATAAGCTTCAATACTTTGATGAACCTGAAGCGCAAGTTCGCGTGTTGGCGTTAGGATAATCGCACGAGCGCGTTTTTTACGTTGCGTTTCGCCTCGACTAAGCTTTTCTAAGATTGGCAGAACAAAACTGGCCGTTTTACCTGTGCCCGTTTGCGCTGCTGCAATTAAATTGCGGCCACGCAATACGATTGGAATGGCTTTTTGTTGGATAGAAGTGGGTTTTTCATAACCTAGCGCTTTTACTGCATCAGCAATCGATGCGCTTAAACCAAGCTTAGAAAATGGCATAGAAAGGTCTCAACAGAGGAAATGGGCGCGTAGTGTATCAGAATCCCCGTGAAGTAACAGAAGGATTCATGCGCGAAAAACTAGGAACATGACACAATCTTAGCCCATGAAATTGGGCTGCAAACCTTTTTCTAATTTTTTCCTCACTTTGTAGGAAACATCATTAAGCGTGATTTTCCCCGTTTTGTGGCGGTCGATACCTGCATTCTGTCGATAGGCAATTGAGCCTTGTCTGAACAAAACGAAAGACGGCGGTTTACCAATCGCAGCAGGGTAGAGAATGGCCATGTAAGCATCTTCTAAGCTATTAATTTTATTTCGATAGGGCCAATAGTACGCTTTCACATAGTCAAGTTGTTCAAGCGCGCTCATTCTCGCAAGAGTCTTTGTGTTCACTCCTAATGACTCTGCGGTAGAGGGCATAAATTGAATTAACCCTGTAGCCCCGCTTCCGGAACCATTTTTGATGCTTGGACTGAAAGTTTCAGCAGTTTCAAATGCCATGCACGCCATAAGATGATTAGGATTGATCTTTAGCTCTTTACTAATACGGATGACTTTAGATTTGAACTCTGGAGAAACTTTACCTCCCCACGCTACCGCGTTCTCGGGATCTGCAATCGAAGAGACCGTTGATGCGTCATGTTCTTCGACAATTTTAGAAAGTAGAGGAAGCGTTTGGCGTAGTCGATGGCTCGAACTCACCAAGCGAATTGATTTGGTAAGAAACTTGTCTTTTTTTTGGTGTAGTTTTTGGAACTTTACTAACTTATACAGTTGCTTATAAACCGTTTTCACAACGAAGCCGGATGTAGGGAACACTCCCAGAATGTAATCCATTTCCTACAAATTTAATATAAATATCAGCAACAGGAATTCTAGATGTGATCAGTGTCACCATAAAAATTCTCAAATTCGATACACGCCGATGTAAGTGGTCAATGTGTCTCCAACACGCTAGAAGTAAAAGTAAAGAGGCATTAAAAAGGTCTTACCAATTTTTTTGGTAAGACCTAGGCTTACTGATTCTCGGATAAGCGAATGTATATTCTTACAGTTCAGCTTCCCGAACCAGTTCTGCAAGCGTCGACAAACGCTGCTCACTTTGTTTTACGTAAGGATTATTCGTATCCCAAGCATATCCAGCCAAAATCGCACTAATCATCTGTTTAATACGTGGGTTCGGGTTTTGATAGAAAATCACATCTTGCAACGTGCCGTTGTACCAGCCTTCCACATAAGTGCGGAATGTGTTCACTCCCACCATTAAGCGTTGCGAGTACTCTTCTTGCCAATCAACCTTTTCACCATTCAGCTGACGAACCAAGCAGTCCGCTGCAAACTCTGCCGATTTCATGGCGATAGTGACACCCGATGAAAATACAGGATCAAGAAACTCACCAGCATTACCAAGCAACGCGTAGTGCTCTGTCGCTAAACGTTTGACGTTAGCAGAATAGCCACCCAACTCGCCTGCTGGATTCGGGTAATTCGCGTTTCGCAATAAAGCAGCCAAACCCGGCTCTTCATTGGCTAACTGCTGCAACGCTGCAATCTTATCTTCTGGGTATTTTTCGAAAAATTCTGGCTCACCCACCACACCAAACGAACAGGTACCATTAGAGAATGGGATTAGCCAGTACCATACGTCGTGATTTTCAGGATGAACTGAAATTAAAATTTTGTTGCGATCGTATTCCGGCTCTTGGGGAGAGATATGATCTTCGATATGGGTAAAGATCGCTTTTCTAGGCGGAAGACAAGAAGGTTCTTCTAGCTCCAACAAGCGTGGTAAAACACGCCCAAAGCCACTTGCATCCAGCACAAAATCTGCTTCGATTTGATAAGCCTTCTTATTTGAGTCGAGCACTTCTAATCGAGACTTTTTCCCTTCAAACACTAGGTTGAGCAGCTCATGCTGATAACGAATCTCTACGCCTTGCTCTTCAGCGCTATCTGCCAATACTTTATCAAAGTTGGCACGTTGAACCTGAAACGTCGTGCCCGGTCCTGGTGTGTATTTGTTTGTAAAGTCGAACTGGGTGTATACGCCATTACGACGAAATGCAGCACCATCTTTATACTGGAAACCAAACTGCTTTACTGCATGAGTCATTCCTGCTTGTTCAACAACTTCCATACATGCAGGGAGTAGGCTTTCTCCTATGGAAAAACGTGGAAAAGTCGCTTTTTCTAAGACAACAACATCTATGCCACGCGATTTTAATAACGCAGAAACGGTTGAACCTGATGGCCCCGCTCCTACGACAACAACTTGCTTGAGCTCTGTTTTCATTCTGAATTTAGTTTGCTTGTAGTTTTAATAAGGTATGACCAAGGCCAATATTGTCGGTTCTTTCAACGACAGATAAACCTGCCGCTTCGACAATTTCTAAGAAATCATCACTGCGATAAAAGCGACTATTACCGTTAGCTAAACAGGTAAAATAAAGAGAAGTGGCATTAAGGCTATAGGAAGCTCCCGCGTATTTTTGAGCATCCCAAAACAGCTCCAATACGTAAATAGTATCTCCCTTCGTTAACTGGGCTTTAACTTTTTTAAGGATATTGAGGATCTCAATTGGGGAAAAGCAATCCAAGAACTGGCTCATCCACCATACGTCAGCGTGTCCAGGCAATGTTTGTGCTTTATCCAGCATGTTTGCAGGGTATGGACGTACACGCTCGACGAACTGGTTTTCTGAAACATTCTTCATCGCTACTTCTAATTGCTGTGGTAAATCAACAATCGTCACTTGAACGTCAGGGTCATGTTTACAACACTGAATCGCCCATTTTCCCGTATTTCCGCCAATATCCACAAGATGCTTTGGCTTGCTTGCAAATACCTCTTTAAGCAGAAGTGGGAACGAGCGATCCGAATAGAAATGATCGAACTTAAACCAGCTCTGTTTGGCTTGTTCTGGTAACGTCGATAGACCTTGATAGATGGTCTCCCAATTGCCCAACTCTTTCAAACCAGACGGTTTACCTTCTTGAATTGCTTCCGTCAAATGCATCATCGCGGCGTAACAAACATCTGCCGTAAAATCCATGTTTGCATTCGTCATACCATCATGAAGAAGGTAAAAACCAAGGTTTGCAAGCGAATAGTTAGGTCGTTCCCATAAAACAATATGCGCACTAATCGCCATATCCAACAGTACTTTAACACCATATTCTGATACTCCCGTTTTCTCGGCAATATCTGTGGCACTCATGCCTTGAGCGCCAGCGCTGTCTAAAGCGGCTAAAATACCTAAATCTCGAAGCGTTTTGGCGGTCTGGAACACGATTGGTGCAAAAGATAACTTCTGAGCTTCTGTCTTCGCTTCAAAAGCATTAAAAGGGTCATTATTTTGATTTAACACGGAAAAACCTAACTGCAATTAATAGTTTTATTGTTGAGATTGATTGCCCAACAATGCAATAGCTCGCTGAATATCAACATTCAAGTTGTTTACCCAACGATTGTAATTGCGGTGGATTTTGCCATCACTTGCTTTGAGATTTACTGAGTTGAGATAAATAATTGAGTAATATTTATTATTGTATGGGATTTTTACTTCTGCAGAGTGTTTACGAACGTGGATTTTTGCAATAAGAACACCAGGGCTTACTTCTTCGATCGTCCAGCCTCGGTTAGTTGCTGATTGCACTATGGCCATTTTTACTTGTTTATTTTGAAGATCATAAGCAACTGGAGTATCCTCCACGTTCATTACAGGTTGTACTCGTCCACAACCAACAAGAAGCAAAGTTAATAATAACGAGACATACAGCTTAAAACGCGACATGATAATTTCCTTTTTATTGTGAATTTGGGTCAACCCCAATTTGTATCGAGCTGTAAAATAAACAATTTAACCCAATATGCCAAACTCGAAGATCAACATTTCGTTCAATATTGATGCGTGGACAGCGAATTCATTCGGTTTATCCGAATCCAATGAATGGAAACAATGGGCAACAGAGATAAAATGGCCAGAAGATGGCAAAATCAATGTTGCAAATATTCCTGCGATGATGCGCAGAAGAATGAGCCCACTCAGTAAACTGGCGGTACAAACTGCAATCGAAATGCTTAATCAACATCAAGTTGATTACCTTGTATTTTCAAGCCGTCATGGTGAACTGCATCGCAGCGTCGCACTAGTTGAAGATATAATTAATGGAGAAGAGGCGTCTCCGATGGCTTTTTCTCAATCGGTGCACAATACCGCCGCAGGGCTTGCCACTATCGCAACTAAACAACCCATTCCCCTAACTTCTATCGCTGCGGCAGAAAACACATTCCAAAGCGCAATATTAGAAGCATGGCTGTTTTTGTCCGACAATCCTGACAAAAAAGTACTGCTTGTTGATTTTGATGAGCCTATGCCTGACTCTTATTTAGAATATGAAAACCAACAATACAAAGGGTTTGGACTTGGCTTGATACTTTCTCATGGAGACAATTTCGCGATACAAAGCTCCATAAACGCAGAACGTTCCGGTCATCCTCTTCCTCAAGGTTTAGTATTTTTGCAACAATACTTGTTAGATAAAAGCCAGTGGACTATTTTCGCTCCGCAACAAGCTTGGGAATGGCACAAAAAATGACTCGCTTAAATCAGTATTGGCGTGTGCTAGCAACAGGCTTTTGTTTTTCAGTATTTGGGTTAGGTGGTTTAGTACTGAGCTTCATTGTTATTCCGACCATTCGTATTTTTGTTTCAGACCAAACGGAACGCGAATATAAAGTTCAAGGTGCGATTCGATATTCATTCAACACATTTTGTAAATTGATGAAGTTGAGTGGCGCAATCGATTATCAAATTATTGGTGCCGATATTCTTCAACAAGATCGTAATTGTTTAATTGTTGCCAACCACCCTAGTTTAATCGATTACGTTCTCATTGCTTCACAATTAAATCGCTGCGACTGTTTAGTAAAATCGGCAATATGGTCGAATCCTTTTATGAAGCACATCGTAAAAGCAGCCGGATATATTCCCAATGAAGCACCGGATGATTTATTAGCACTTTGTGATGAACGATTTAACAAAGGCAACGTGTTGCTTATATTTCCTGAAGGAACAAGAACAACACCAGGTGTAGAGCCGAAATTACAACGCGGTGCAGCACAAATTGCGGTAAGAACAGAACGAGATTTAAGAGTTGTCCATATTACGGTAACGCCAAGTTTCCTCACAAAAGAGAAAAAATGGTATCAAGTACCGGCAACAAAGCCCTTTTTCAGGGTTGAAGTTAAGGATAAAGTTGAGATTACCCCCTTTATAAAGCAAACTACGTCGCCGACAATAGCGGCGCGACGCTTACAACAGCACCTAGCTGAAAACATTTTTCCAGAAAACTTTTATTAATAAGCAGGTCCCAGTGGAACAGTTACACAACGACATTAAGCAACTTATTATTGATGCTTTAAACCTTGAAGATTTAACCGTAGATGATATTGAAACGGATGCACCACTTTTTGGTGATGGACTTGGCTTAGATTCTATCGACGCGCTTGAGCTTGGACTCGCAATAAAAAAACAATACAACATCGTTATTGATGCCGACGACTCAAACACGCGCGAACACTTTGCTTCTGTAGCAAACCTAGCGAAATACGTTTCTTCTCAAACTAATGAATAAGTTGTAGGTATATTCATGACTGATGTAAATAAAGATCAAGTATTTGAACAAGTTAAAGATGCGCTTGTTGAGCTGTTCGAAATTGACGCAGCCGACATTCAGTCAGATGCGCACTTATACCAAGATCTCGATCTAGATAGCATTGACGCCGTTGATTTGGTCGTACACCTACAGAATGTCACTGGCAAAAAAATCAAGCCAGCAGAGTTTAGTGCTGTAAGAACCGTTGACGATGTGGTTAACGCCGTCACTGAGTTATTGAAGGAAAGTTAATGCGCCAATTGCTGACTGGTCTGTCTGCAATTGTACTGTTTGCCTACCCCTTCGCCGTCTATTTCGGTATAGATAAATTTGGCTTGAACTTAGTCGGGGGCTTGTTAATTGCTGCGTTACTTTTGCGTGTTTTCGTCGCAAATAAGACCCCACTAAAAGAGTTTAAATTCTTGGCGCTCGCTACGGGCGCTGTTGGCATTGTTCTAATTACACTTGGCATGGTGTTTAAACAACACGGGTGGCTTCACTTTTACCCTGTGGTTGTCAATGTATGTATGCTGTGTGTCTTTGGACTGAGCTTAAAACAGCCGCAATCAATCATTGAAAGGCTTGCTCGCTTGCAAGAGCCTGACCTTCCGGCTAGTGGCGTGGCTTACACACGCAAAGTGACGATGGTTTGGTGCGGTTTTTTTACGCTCAATGCTGCCGTTGCGCTCTATACCTGTTTCCTACCAGTAAAAATATGGACGCTTTATAACGGCCTCATCAGCTACTTACTTGCTGGTGGCTTGTTCGCTGGAGAATGGATCGTGCGTCAATTTGTTCGAAAGGAACACTAATCGTATGAATACAACGTATTCGAGCTTTACCTCCCTAGCGACCTTGTTCATCGCGGAGAGGTCTGAGCAATCCCCAGTCTCTTACGATCGCGATACGGTTATCACGTGGGGTGATTTCCAACAGCACGTCGCAACACTTACTCAACAGCTAGAAACCCAACCAACGCAAAACATTGCGTTGTGTTTTGGCAACAGCTACCTGTTTGCCGTTGGCTTTTTTGCTTGTTGTTATGCAGGAAAATCCATTGTATTACCTGGTAATTACCAACCAGAAGCACTCAAAGAGCTCAGTGAGCACTACGATTTGTTGCTGCATGATGCCGATGTCTCGGCTCCAGAACTCGTGAGCTCGCTTTTGATCGAAGCTCAATCATTGCTAGAAACCACCGTGATTAGCGAGCCAGAGGCCAAACAACCTTATTTTTGGCGTGAATTAAACCTGGCAGAAATACCAGTAACGCTATTTACTTCGGGTTCAAGCGGCACACCAAAAGCCATTGCAAAAACGCTGAAACAGCTCGATATCGAAGTTGCTATTCTAGATAACCTGTGGGGCGACACGGTTGCCAGCACACGCGTTGAAAGCACCGTTTCTCATCAACACATTTACGGCTTGCTGTTCCGCGTATTGTGGCCTTTGTGCTCCGCACGTCCATTTTCAGCACACAACCTTGAGTTCCCAGAGCAAATTGTCCATCACGCTGATGCTGACACCACGCTAGTAAGCAGCCCTGCGTTACTAAAACGACTCAGTGAAGAGCACAATCCGGTTGCGATTCGGTGCGTATTTTCTTCTGGTGGTCCCTTGCCAAACCAAGCCGCGCAGCACAGCCAGTTGTTGTTTGGGTCACTTCCTATTGAAGTTTTTGGCAGCACAGAAACCGGCGGCATCGCTTACCGTCAGCAGCACGAAGCCAGTACTCCCTGGACGTTATTCCCTGGTATTGAAGCCGAGCTTAACCATGAAAATTGTTTAAAGCTCCGCTCGCCACACATTGATGAAAACACTTGGTACCAAACTGCGGATGAATGCTATTTCCATGATAGTATTTCTTTTGAATTGCGTGGACGCACTGACCGAATCGTCAAAGTCGAAGAAAAGCGTATTTCCCTTGTCGAAGTGGAAAAACGTTTAGAGCAATTGCCGTGGGTTCAAGAAAGCGTGGTGATCCCAATGGAAGAATCTGGTCGCCTCACGTTAGTCTCGATCATCGTACTTAACGATCAAGGCAGCGATGTGCTTAATGAACTTGGTAAAGGCAAATTTTGGCTTGAGCTTCGCAAGGCACTGCGCAATTGGCTAGAACCGATCGCTATCCCGAGAAAATTCCGAGTGGTCGACGAAATTCCATTGAACAGCCAAGGCAAACGCCAAGTTGCTGAAATTGAAAAACTATTCCAATAAAGCTAGTAACATGGAAAAAAGAAAACCAACTATTCAGAATATTGAAGTGAGTGACCATACCGCGGAGCTGTCGCTGCGAGTGGATGCTGACATCTTAGATTTCCAAGGTCATTTCAATCACTTCCCTCTTTTACCCGGCGTCACTCAAATTGATTGGGCGCTGTTCTACGCCGTTCAATATTTGAATACTCCCAAGGTATTTAAAGGAATGGAAGTCATCAAATTTCAAGAGCCGATTCTGCCAAACGCCGACGTTTGCCTCTCACTATCTTGGGACAATGAGCGCGAGAAATTGACCTTTAAGTACACATCGACAAACGGTGAAACCTTGGTGACTCACTCGTCAGGAAAAATGAAACTGGGTGAGTCACGTGAGTGATTATCGCCCCTGCTTTTTAATTCCTTGCTACAACCACGGCAGCACAATTGCAGACGTGGTTGCGTCGTTATCCTCTTTCGCTTTGCCAGTGCTGGCCGTTGACGACGGCAGCAATGAAGACACCAAACAAGCGCTTTCTGCTTTGAGCAAGCAAGGACTGATAAAACTGATTAGTTTGAGAGAAAACCAAGGCAAAGGTGGCGCTGTGATGGCAGGCCTACATCAAGCTCACCAACTTGGTTTTACGCACGCCATTCAAATCGACGCAGACGGTCAACACGACCTAGAAGCATTGCCGAAATTGCTCAGCGCCAGCGAAACAAAACCAGATAACCTGATTTCGGGCCAACCGATATACGACGAGAGCGTACCTAAATCCCGTTTGTATGGTCGCTACGCTACGCACGTGTGGGTGTGGATAGAAACCTTGTCACTATCTATCAAAGACAGCATGTGCGGTTTTCGCGCCTACCCAGTGGCGAAAACGGTCGCCGTGTTGAACAAGTACAGCATCGGCAAACGCATGGATTTTGATATCGAAATTCTAGTGCGAATGTATTGGGAAGGCGTCGACATTGATTTTGTTCCAACGCGCGTGATCTACCCTGAAGGTGGCATTTCCCACTTCGACGCATTGTGGGACAACGTCAAGATAAGCTGGATGCACACTCGCCTATTTTTTGGCATGTTGCCGCGCATTCCTTCGCTACTCGCCAGAAAGCGCCAAAACACAGATGACAATAATGCCCACTGGTCGAAACGAAAAGAACAAGGCACGATTTTAGGCATCAAAACCTTACTCGCGGTTTACCGCTTGTTCGGCAGAAAAGCGTTTGACCTGATTTTAAAATTAGTCATGCGCTACTACCACTTCACGGGTAAATCTGCCCGTGAAGCGTCTGAGGTTTACCTGCAAAACTTGCAGTACTACGCAACGCAGCAGAGCATCGCACTACCAAAACAGTTGGACAGCTATCATCATCTGCTTTCTTTTGGGCGAACCATGCTCGACAAACTGGCTGCTTGGCAAGGTGACTTTAACGTCGATAACCTAACCATTCACGGCCAGCATCATTTCGAAGAGATGGCGCAGAAAAAACAAGGCGTGCTCATTTTAGGCTCGCACCTTGGCAATATCGAACTCTGCCGCGCGCTTGGTCGTCGACACTCTCATGTCAAAATCAACGCCTTGGTATTTACCCAACACGCTGAACAATTTAATGCGGTAATGAAGGCGGTAAACCCAAACTCGGAACTGAATTTGATTCAAGTCAGCTCAATGGGACCAGACACCGCGATTCTGCTTCAACAAAAAATCGAGCAAGGCGAATGGGTGGTGATCGTTGGCGATCGCACTTCTACCAGCAAAGAAAATCGTGTCGTTTGGGCAGATTTTCTTGGTAAACCAGCGCCATTTCCGCAAGGCCCATTCATGCTGGCCTCGGTATTAAAAGCGCCGGTTTATCTACTCTTCGGCCTACGCGACGATGAAGCAAACACTCCGCATTTTAATGTGTACTTTGAACACTTTAGTGACCAAATCACGCTACCGCGCAAGGAGCGTCAGCAGGCACTAGAACACGTTGTTCAACAGTACGCCCACAGATTAGAACACCACACACTGCAAGCGCCGTTACAGTGGTACAACTTTTTTAACTTCTGGACTTTAAGTAATCAGCCACATGACAAACAACAATAATCACAACATCACTTTTGGTGCCCAATCTTTAACCATCGAAGATGTCGTTGCCATTGCTCAAGGTGCAAAGGCAAACATGAACACCTCGCCAGAATTTACCGCGAAAATTGATCGTGGCGTGGCGTTTCTGGAACGATTACTGAAAGAAGAAGGCGTTATTTACGGCGTGACTACCGGTTACGGCGATTCATGTACTGTGGCGATTCCACCCGCTCTTGTGGATGAACTTCCGTTGCACCTTACACGCTTCCATGGTTGTGGCTTAGGTCAAATCCTTTCTCATGAGCAAGCTCGCGCGGTGCTGGCAACCCGTTTGTGTTCATTGTCGCAAGGCGTATCTGGCGTGTCTCACGATCTGTTGAACCAAATCGTTACGCTTATCAACCACGACATTGCGCCGCGTATTCCACAAGAAGGCTCGGTGGGCGCAAGTGGCGATTTAACGCCTCTGTCTTACCTAGCGGCGACCTTAATTGGCGAGCGTGAAGTGCTTTACAAAGGCGATGTGCGACCAACACAAGAAGTGTTTGCAGAGCTGGGCATTGAGCCAATTCGCCTAAAACCAAAAGAAGGTTTGGCGTTAATGAACGGTACATCCGTGATGACTGCCCTCGCCTGTCTTGCCTACAAACGCGCAGAATACCTAGCTCAGCTTTGCACCAAGATTACCGCGATGGTCTCTGTGGGTATGCAAGGTAATGACTTCCACTTTGATGAAGCGTTGTTTGCGGTAAAGCCTCACCCTGGTCAACAGCAAGTTGCGGCTTGGCTGCGTGATGATCTCAATGCTGAGCGTCCGCCACGCAATAGCGACCGACTGCAAGATCGCTACTCGCTGCGTTGTGCGCCACACGTAATTGGCATGGTGCAAGACTCACTGCCTTGGCTACGTCAATTGATTGAGAATGAACTAAATAGTGCCAACGACAATCCAATTATCGATGGCGACAACGAGCGCGTTCTGCACGGCGGTCACTTCTACGGTGGTCATATCGCAATGGCGATGGATACGTTGAAAGTGAACATTGCCAACTTAGCTGATTTGCTGGACCGTCAGATGGCGCAACTGATGGATTACAAGTTCAATAACGGCCTGCCGTTTAACTTAACCGGTGCAGAAGGCGAGCGTAAACCGATCAACCACGGCTTTAAAGCGGTTCAGATTGGTATCTCAGCTTGGACGGCAGAAGCGTTGAAAAACACCATGCCAGCGAGCGTTTTTTCTCGCTCAACCGAATGTCACAACCAAGACAAAGTGAGCATGGGCACCATTGCGGCTCGTGATTGCTTACGCGTACTTGAGTTAACAGAGCAAGTTGCTGCGGCTTCACTCCTAGCAAGCGTTCAAGCGGTTGAGATACGTCGTCGTCATAACGAATTGGACGAACACCACATGAGTCAGAGTTTGCGAGTAATTCGTGACGCCGTGCTGAGCGAGTTTGAGTTTGTGATTGAAGATCGCCCATTGGAACAAGATTTGCGTCATTTCATTGAACGCATTCAGCAACGTCATTGGCCACTCTACGCGGAGGTATAATGCAAGAGCAGGTTCTCTACCCATTAGAAGCGGAGGTGACTATGGTCACCTCATTCCAAGATGCTGACCCGATGGGCGTGATATATCACGGCAACTTCTTTCGGTATTTTGAAGAAGCGCGTCGTGTGCTGATGGAGAAGATCCAATACAGCTATCGCGATATGCAAGACTCTGGGTATATGTGGCCGATCATCGACACGCGCGTTAAATACGTCAAGGCGATTCCGTTTAATCACACCATTCGCATTACCGCGCAACTCACGGAGTGGGAAAACCGCTTGCGTGTGGATTACGTGATTTACGACGCCGAAACGAATCAACGTATGTGCAAAGCGCATACAACGCAAGTCGCCGTATCCATTGAAAAGCAAGAGATGTGCTTTGTTTCTCCAGCAGTCTTTTTAGATAAAGTAGAGCAATGGCACAACCATGGGAGCCTGAACTAATGCAAAAGTGGTTACTCTCTTTTTTGTTGATATTTTCTGTTCCAGCACTGGCCACACCGACAGCAAACGTAACGGATTTGGCATCGCTTCAACAGCAGTTGTCTCAGCATGAAATCGTACGCGGAGATTTTACGCAGCAGCGTCATCTGGAAATGTTTAGTCAACCTTTAACCTCTAAAGGTCAGTTCACACTGAGCAAAACACATGGCTTGTTGTGGCAACAAACTGAACCTTTCGCAGTCAATTTGGTATTGACGGAAAACAAACTTCGTCAGACTTTTGCCGACCAAGCTCCGAAAACGATTTCTGCTGAAGAAAACCCAATGGCGTTCTACTTTAGCCATGTGTTTTTATCCGTGTTCCACGGGGATACTTCTGCACTGCAAGAACAATTCACACTCGATTTTTCAGTTGAGAACAATCAATGGCAGCTCGTTTTAGTGCCAAAACAGTCGCCATTAAATGCGGTGTTTCAATCCATCACTCTTTCCGGTAAAACGCACATTGATCGCCTAACCCTACAAGAGCTGCGTGGCGATAAGACCGAAATCACGTTTACGAACCAGACCTCTCTACCTCAGGAACTCACGGATGCCGAAGACGCTCAATTCCGTTTCTAAACTCAGTCTTGGCACTCATACCTTTGCTCTGGTTTGGCTCAATCTCGTTGTTTTAGCGGGCGCGTTGCTACTCAAACAATGGGTTTGGAGCGCAGAATCTCCGATTGAGACCAACATTTTAAAACTGTTGCCGAAGAACCAACAAAACCCAGTGGCAGAGCAAGCCTTTGAGTCGGTCTCGGCAAGTATGAGCGACAAAGTCATTTTCGTGATCACAGCGCCGGACAAAAATGCCCTTTTTGCAGCGGCCACTGAATTTGATAAGGGGTTACGACAAAGTAATCATTTTCGCGATGTGGTGGGAAAAATCTCACCTCAAGAGCAGCAAGCTTGGGCGAGTTACTACTTTAAGCACCGTTTCCAATTGCTGACGCCTGAACAACGAGAGCGTTTAAGCAAAAATCCAGAACAGCAAGTGCAGCATGTGATTCAGTCTCTGTACAACCCGTTTTCTGGAGTGACTGGGCAAGAGTTACAAAATGATCCTTTCTTGCTATTTCGTGATTATTTAAGCCAAGTTACCCAGCAATCGTCCTCTTTCCGATTGGATAACGGCTATCTGTCCGTCGAAAAAGACGGTGCTCAATACTTGCTTATTACTGCTGAGCTAAAAGACTCGCCTTATAGCCTAACTGGGCAGCTTGCCGTCCCTGACATTCAAGCGCTAGAGCAAAGCGTCGCGCAGAAATATGGCGCTAAAGTGGCACATACTGGCGTTCTATTTTACGCCGACTTTGGTACGCAAAGTGCCAAATCGGAGATCAGTACCATCGGTGTGTTCTCTCTGCTCGGTATCATTGCATTGCTCGTGTTGGTCTTTCGTAGTGTGATGCCACTGTCTCTGGCACTGCTTTCCATCACCATTGGTTTGCTCGTTGCTTTGTCCGTTACGACGTGGATTTTTGGAAAAGTCCATCTGTTCAGTTTAGTGTTTGGCGCAAGTTTAATCGGCGTGTCTATCGACTACGCATTCCACTACCTAACCGAACGTCTTGCGGCGGGAAATGAATGGGATAGCGAGCAAGGATTAAAGCATATTTTCATAGCTATCACACTTGGCTTAATCACCAGTTTGATCGGCTATTTGGGCATGTTAGTGGCACCGTTTCCAGGTTTGCAGCAGCTTGCGCTGTTTTCATCCATTGGTCTGATTGCTGCTTACATCACCGTGGTGGCTTGGTATCCGATACTGGCTCGTAACCCATCGCGATCCATTTCGAACTTACCAGGACAATCACTGTTGGCGAAATGGTTAACGCTTTGGAATCAACCTCGAATTAAAGTCGGATTACCGATGTTATGTGTGGTTGCGAGTGGCTTTTTCTTGCTGCAATTGAACTACGATGACGACATTCGTCTGCTGCAAACGATGCCGAAAGATCTCAAGCAGCAAGAAACCTTGATTACGACGCTCAGTGGCATGCAATCTTCGCAGCAAATGTTGGTCGTTACCGCCGACGATGACGAAAGCCTAATGAAAAAGCTGGAGTCTTTGACACCAACTTTAGAAGCGTGGAAAGCGGAAAGCACCATCGAAAGCTACCAGAGCCTGAGCCGCTACTTGAGCTCAGTGGAACGTCAGCAACAAGACTATCAATTGATTCGCGATCTTTACGCGACACAATCCAGCCCACTTACTTCCGGGTTGGGCTTAAGTAAAAAGCCCAAAATGGACGCCGACTTTATCCCTGTTACGGTTGAACAGTACTTGCAAAACCCGGTATCAGCGCCTGTACGTTTTCTTCATTTGGGTAAAATTAAAGAAAAATCGGCAACGGTTGTGGTGTTAAACCAATTGCAAGACTCCGCTGTTGTTAAGGCATTTGCCAAATCACAGTCTGATGTTGTTTACCTAAACAAAGCTGAAGAAATATCCGCCCTATTTGGTGAATACCGAATCAAAATCATGGAGCTATTGGCAGCCGCCAGTGCTGTGATCTTTCTGGTATTAATCAAGCGGTACGGTCTGCAACACAGTTGGCGAGTTTTACTGCCATCATTGATTGCTTGCGCCTGCGGTCTTGCAACTGCTGTCGCGATGGGAACAACATTAAACCTGTTCAACTTGCTTGGCTTGGTGCTCATTCTTGGTATCGGGATCGATTACACTCTGTTCTTTGCCGAGAAAGCCCGCAGTGTGAGCACACTATTGGCGATCACCCTTTCGGCAATGACCACTGTGTTGTCATTTGGGTTGCTGTCACTCAGCCAAACTCACGCGATTCACAGTTTCGGCATTACGGTGTTAAGTGGTATTTTTGTCGCTTGGCTGCTCTCTCCGATTGCAATTAAAACAGAGGAAACGACGTCATGATTTTCAATCACGCCTTTCGCTGCGCGACGTTATTCGCACTGAGCCTGTTTTTAAGTGCATGCAGCTTGGTCCCTCACCAATCGACGCCTCAGGTCGACATTGCCGAGCACACCCAAGTTAGCTTGCCCACTCCCGCAAGCTTGGGCTATCAGTTGTCTGCCAGTCAGTTAATTACGGCTTCTTGGGCAATAGATGGTAAAACCAAATCTGAGCAACTTCCGGTACAACTGCAAGTGATCAACAACGAAGTGGTGCTGGCAGGCTTCTCATCCTGGGGGACGAGAGTACTCTCACTGTCTTACGATGGAGAACAAATTCAAACCGAAGTGCTCAACGGTTTACAAGGTTCGCTACCGCAGCCAGAACAGGTATTATTTAACCTGATGATCACGCTCTGGCCGAGTTCCGCTTGGGAAGGGTCGTTAAATGAGGTAAGGTGGCGAATTATTGATAAAAATAATTCTCGCGCCATCTTTGATAGCGACGGTGAAAAGATCATTAAGATTCAATACAGCTCTTCTAACAAGTTAGAGGGTAAGATTGATTTTCATCACCTCAAACATCAGTTTTCAATTTCTATTCAAACACTGCAACATCAGATTAATTAAGAACAATTTAGAATAACAATATGCCTATTCGCTCTTCTCAACCTTTGTATATTCAGGCCTGTGGCTTTCACTCTGCCATGGGACAAGATGATGCGCTCATCCACCAGTGTTTATCAGGAGCGAAGCCATCCAACATGGTGGTTGACCAAGATATTTTAAATTCAGGCCGCCAAACAGTAATCGGTCGAATTGCACAGACGTTACCGCAATTACCGACCGCACTCAGCCAGTTTGATACGAGAAACAACCGCCTCGCACTTTCGGCTTTGCTGCAAATCGAAGGCGACGTGCGTGACGCCATTGCTAAATATGGTCGTGACCGTATCGCAGTCGTGATCGGCACCAGCACATCTGGCATTTCAGATGGCGAAATCGCATTTGGCGAAAAGCTGGCAAACGGTAATTTTCCTGCCGACTACCATTACACCAAACAAGAGCTTGGCAACTGCAGCGATTTTATTGCCGCCTACTTTGATTTGAGCGGCCCACATTACTCAGTTTCAACCGCCTGTTCTTCTAGTGGCCGTGTCTTTTTAACCGCGCAACGCATGATTCGCTCTGGCATTGTTGATGCGGTTATTGTGGGTGGTGTGGATACCATTTGTCGCCTCACACTAAACGGCTTTAACGGTTTAGAAGCTCTATCCGATACCCTTTGTAAGCCGTTTGACCAACATCGCAACGGCATCAATATCGGTGAAGCCGCAGCATTAATGTTGCTAAGCAAAACACCTGCGCCCGTTGCTCTTCTCGGAGCTGGCGACAGCTCAGACGCACACCATATTTCCGCACCACATCCAGAAGGGTTAGGCGCAGAAGAAGCGATGAAAAAAGCGTTGGCCAATGCAGGACTTACAGCGCAAGACATTGGTTACATCAACGCGCATGGCACAGCAACGCCGTTAAACGATGCGATGGAAAGCAAAGCCATTCATCGCTGCTTTGGAGACTCCGTTCCCGTAAGCTCGACAAAGCCACTTACCGGACACACATTAGGTGCAGCAAGTGCAACGGAAGCGGCTATCGCTTGGCATATTCTCAAGTACAACCTTGATTTGCCAATACAACACTGCGAAACCAAAGCAGACGATATCCATATATCGTTAGTTGAGACGCCAACCAAACTGGGTAACAAAGCGATTCTCAGCAACTCTTTTGCTTTTGGTGGCAATAATATTAGTCTTATTTTTGGTTACGCTCATGACTAAACTTCCTCCCATCGAACAACTTTTGCCACACGACAAACCAATGATCTTGGTTGATCGTGCTTTGGATGTTCAACAAGATACGATTCACTGCCAGGTTGATATCGCAGAACACAACCCGTTCTTCGACTCGACCTCTCAAACCGTGCCAGCTTACGTTGGCATTGAGTTTATGGCGCAATCTGTCGCGGCGTGGTCTGGTTACCACGCATTAATGAAGGAACAAGCGCCACCGATTGGCTTTTTGCTTGGTAGCCGTCGATACACGTCTGAATGCGATACGTTTTCTCGCGGACAAATGCTCGATGTGTATGCTGAAAAAGTTATGGAAGATAACGGTATGGCGGTTTTTTCAGCCCGTATTGAGCTACAAGGAACTGTTGTAGCGACTTGCCAATTGAACGTTTACGTTCCATCAGAAGAAAAATTACAAGAAATGAAAATCAGGAGTCAACAATGACCCGACAAGTCCTCGTTACAGGTGCCAGCAAAGGCATCGGTAAAGCCATTGCCGTTCAATTAGCCAAAGATGGTTTCCAAGTCATTGTCCATTACATGGGCGATCAACAAGGCGCGCAAGATACCCTAGACACCATCGAACAGCATGGGGGTAACGGTCGTCTTATCCAATTCGACATCAGTGACCGCGCAGATTGCCGAGAGAAACTAGAAGCCGATATCGCCGAACACGGCGCTTACTATGGCGTCGTGAACAACGCTGGCATCACAAAAGATACCGCTTTCCCTGCGATGACCGAAGAAGAATGGGATGGCGTGATTCATACCAACCTAGATAGCTTCTACAACGTTCTTCACCCTTGTGTTATGCCAATGGTGCAAAGGCGTAAAGGTGGTCGAATTGTTACCCTTGCATCAGTCTCTGGCCTGATGGGTAACCGTGGTCAAACCAACTACAGCGCAGCAAAAGCGGGTGTAATTGGTGCGACAAAATCACTCGCACTTGAACTGGCAAAACGCAAAATCACCGTTAACTGCGTTGCACCGGGACTTATCGACACAGGCATGGTAGACGAACACGTAAAAGAACACGCGATGCCGCAAATTCCTTTGCGCCGCATGGGAGAACCAGAAGAAGTCGCTGGTTTAGTCAGTTACCTTATGTCTGACATCGCAGGCTATGTAACTCGCCAAGTCATTTCGGTAAACGGAGGCCTAGTATGAACCGTCGAGTCGTTGTAACCGGAATGTCGGGCGTGACTGCGTTTGGTAACGATTGGCAATCTGTCGAACCAAAACTGCGTGACTGCCAGAACGCGACGCAATACATGCCTTCTTACGAACAGTATGATGGTTTGAACACCAAGCTCGCGGCACCAATTTTAGATTTTGAACTGCCAAAGCACTACAAGCGCAAGCAAGTACGCGGCATGGGGCGTGTTTCTAAATTGGCGACCGTCGCAACAGAAAACGCACTGAGCCAAGCAGGTTTGATTGGTAACGACGTACTCACCAATGGTCAAACGGGTATCGCATACGGCTCATCAACAGGCAGTACTGACGCAATCGGTGCATTTGGTGTCATGCTGAATGAGAAAACCACCAAAGCGATCACCGCAACGACTTACGTGCAGATGATGCCGCATACCACAGCAGTGAACGTTGGTCTATTTTTTGGTTTGAAAGGCCGAGTGATCCCAACCAGCAGTGCATGTACCTCTGGCAGCCAAGCAATCGGCTACGCCTACGAAGCGATCAAACATGGCTACCAAACGGTAATGGTTGCTGGTGGCGCTGAAGAATTGTGCCCAACGGAATCCGCTGTCTTCGATACCCTTTTTGCCACCAGTCTGAAGAATGAAGACCCGAAAAGCACACCAAGACCTTATGACTCCGATCGCGATGGTTTGGTGATTGGTGAAGGTGCGGGAACGCTAGTTCTGGAAGAGTACGAACACGCCGTCGCTCGTGGCGCGAAAATCTATGCAGAAATCATCGGTTTTGCCAGCAACTGTGATGCCGCACACGTCACTCAACCACAGATGGAAACCATGCAAATCTGTATGGAAATGGCTTTGCAAAACGCGGGCATTCCTGCTGAGAAGATCGACTATGTATCTGCTCACGGCACTGCCACCGACCGCGGCGATATTGCGGAAAGCAACGCAACAGCGAATGCTCTGGGCAAAGTGCCAATCAGTTCACTCAAGAGCTACTTTGGCCACACACTAGGCGCCTGTGGCGCGATTGAAGCGTGGCTAGGTTTAGAAATGATGCACACAGGTTGGTTTAACCCAACGCTCAACCTAGAAAACCTCGACGAGCAATGTGGCGATTTAGACTACATCGCCGGACAAGGCCGAGAGCTGGACGTGAAATATTTGATGAGTAACAACTTCGCCTTTGGCGGCATCAACACCTCCATCATCTTTAAAAAGATGTAATGCCCTTAGTAAATGCAAAAGCGCTGGTTAACCAGCGCTTTTTTGTTGGTGGCTATCCAGATTGCTAGAAATTGCAATGGCTAGAATGCCATTCAAAAGTTGTAGATAGAGTGGCAATTACAGCCAAAAACCTAAAAACGACAAAGCCCCGACAACTCAAAGAGTTATCGGGGCTTTTGAATAAATGGCACGCCCTATTGGATTCGAACCAATGACCACATCCTTAGAAGGGACGTGCTCTATCCAGCTGAGCTAAGGGCGCTTTCTACCGTGAGCACAGTCACGCGGGATGAATCGTACAGGACTGTGCCTGAGCTTTCAACCACCCTCCCACATGCGCAATAACATTTTGGAAGTTTAATTCGACTTTCCAGACAAGTTTCTCGACCTGACGAAGTTTGACCAGCATCACAAAACCCGAAAATTAAAAAAACACGCACCACACAATAAAATAACAACTTGACAACAACCAAGAAACAAATAATGGCCGGTAAGTCGGAGATATTGCAGGATTACAATAATTTTCTTCAAAAAAAATTTTTGCTGATCTCAGCCAAATGGTTAACGCATTGTTAATAAAATAATTATTTACTCAAATTGGATTTTTAATATTTAATCAATCCGTTCTTTCCCGGGTAGAACACTGTTTATTACATCTCCTTAACAAATAAAGTTGGTAGAAATAGTGAAAATTATTAATGAGCACACTCCAAAATTCGTCGAAGTACTTATTCAACATGGTTTAGTGCCGCCAAAACAAGTTATTGCAGACGGAAAAATTCACCGTTTCAGTTCGAACGGTAAGCCTGGCGATAAGGCTGGATACTACGTTCTGTATTCAAACAATGACGGTTCGGTTGCTGGCAAGTTTGGCTGCTGGCGCTCTCTCGATACTACTTTCTGGTCATCACATGGGGATACTCGTTTGTCTCTCGCAGACAAGTTAGCGCTAGAAGAAAACCGTCGTCATGCCCAGCTTGAAATTGAGAATGTTCTCTTTGAGCGAGCATTGTTTGCGAAAAGTGTTCTGGATAGTGCTAAGCCAGCCCAGAACAGCCATGCGTACATCCAGAAAAAGGGTGACTTGCCAGTCGACGGGGTTTTCGAACTTGAATCAATCCCATGCTCACTCTTTTTCGATAACCCAGAGAATACAAAAGTAATGCGTAACGTTCTCTTAATTCCTGTGTATGACAAAGAAGGCAAGCTTCTTACCCTACAAGCCATTAACGAACGTGGTGACAAGATGTTTATGTCTGGTGGTACAACGAAAGGCGGCATGTTTACTTTTAAAGGTAACGATGAGCAGATTTTCGTTGCAGAAGGGTTTGCGACGGCGGCTAGCATTCATGCAGCAACTGGTCATACCGTCGTGTGTGCTTTCAACGCTGGCAATCTCAAGGCAGTAGCACCACAGGTGAAAGAGTTAAACCCTGATTCACTGGTAATTGTCGCCGCTGATAACGACAGTCAGAAAGAACAGGAAGGTAAATGCAACAAAGGCAAAGATATCGCCCAAGAACTGTTTGAACAAGAGGGTTTACCGTACACTTTGCCTGTATTTGAGGAAGGTTCTTCTGGTACGGACTGGAACGACTATGCACTAGAGCACGGTGTCGAGACTCTTCACGATGCTATGCAAAAAGCGTTGGTTATGCCTAAAGCCCCGATTACAACCTTTGAGCAAGCGATCGAGAGCTTAGCTTCAGACTCGAACGACGTTGAGGCTTACAACGTGGCGATCAGTTTCATCAAAGATGCAGAGGCGTTGTTCAAAGGTGGCATGATGAAGAAACTGAAAGAACTGACGAATGTACCTTTCCAGGACATGAAGGAGAATATCACGCAACTGAAAGCGAAAGAACAGCCAGTACAACTGAGCCAAGGTGACATCGCTCACGCTCTTATCGAGAATTTCACAACAGTTGAAATGGTAGCTGCTTATGGATGTATTTGGACATATAACGCTTCTACTGGTCTATGGACAAGTATGAAACTAAGTCTTCTTGGTGATGTAATTGGAAGACGCTTTAATGCCCAAGATAAATGCAAACGCGTGCCAGACTACAAGGTTATCGCTAGTTTTGTATATGATTTGCAAGAAGAACAAGAATTCTTTGACAATGCCCCTAGCGGCATCGCGACACCTTCAGGCTTTTTATGTGTGGGTAATACTGGTATCGAGAAATTGCCATTCAGTCCACTACAGCGCTCTCGTCACGGCTTAAGTTTTGAACCCGCGCCAAAGGGTGTTAAGCCAGAACTATTCCTAAGCATGCTAAATGATGCGTTCGAAGGCTGCCATCCTGAAGAACAAATCCGTCAGTTACGAATGCTGTTCGGTTTATCGCTTTTTGGATTGATGCCAAAACACCAGACCGCTGTATTACTGCATGGTGCAGGTGGCTCAGGTAAATCACTGGTTCTTAAGGTATTAGAGAGCCTATTATCCAGCGATGCTATTGCGACGGTCTCGCCTATGCAAATGGATAAGGATTACAAGGTGGCAACCTTAGCTGGTAAACGATTTAATCTTGTCCCTGAGCTAGATAAGGACATTCCTATCACTAGTGCGGCTTTTAAAGCAATTATTGGTGGTGACACAATTAATGCACGTGAGCCTTATGGCAAATCGTTCAATTTCACACCGAATGTTACGAACTGGTTCAACGGCAACTTTTTCCCTAAAACTACAGACCATACCGAGGGGTTTTATCGTCGCTGGGCAATTATTCACTTCCATAACACTAAACCTGTATCTGAACGCGACCCTTTCCTACTAGAGAAGATCGTAAAAAACGAGCTGCCTGCGATTTTGACATGGGCTATTGAAGGTGTAGAGGACTACCTACAGCAAGGCTATGACTTAGATTCTGGAGAAAACGCCAATCACAGTCTTTACTTATCGCCAGCACATGACCAGTACTTGGCAAAGTGGGTAGCAGAAACAGATAGTGTAAAAGGTTGGTTAAATGATTCTGGTGAGAATGGTATTGTGGAGCGTAAGCGAGGCACTTCTATTCCACCACTTAAGTTGTCGATTGCTTACAGTATTTACAAAGACTGGTGTGTCACAACGGGCATCAAACCTTATTCGAAAACAGAATTTGAGTCAAATATGGAAATGTGTGGTTATGTTGCGAGTAAACCTAACAACACCAAAACCTACATGGAGTTATCCCAATCCCCTACCATCAACGATGTTTTATTCAAGGGGGCAGCGTAGAGCAAGGTGGTAAAGGTTAAGGTAGTTATAAATACTTTTCTATAATGAAAAATATTAAAACCTATACATATCAATATTTATAAACTAAAAAGGTGGTGTCGAAAGCACCACCTTTCCCACTTTTTAACAAGATGAAGATTCAACTCACAAGGAAGCAAAGTAAATGCACGATCTACCATTATACTCTTGGCTCCCCATCACTATCATTCTAGTTATTGGATCACTTTACTTCGTCAGAAAGTTTTTGCTTCGTATGCGCAATCTTAAACTTAACTCGGTTCAGCCAGCCCTTAGACAGCCCGAGGGCGATCTTACGGATTTGGCCGACTCTGAGGTTAAGGTCATCAGAAAGCATCACGCCCTCACCAGCGACGACACCGCGTTTATTGAGTCCTGCTTGTTTACGAGAAAACGCCGGAGATAATTTAGTTCGCCTCGTGACTATGTAGTTTAATCGTCAAAAAGAGTATCGACAGAAACTTTTTCGAGCGGCTACACAGAGTATTAACGTCAGATAATAAAGCTTGAAGCCTCATTATATTGTTATATGAATTATTACAACGTGTTGAAGTTTTTGATTACTCTGTAAACAATTTCGGTGTTAGTAGCTTTGATAACCTCAAGCCTCGCGCCTGCATAACCAATAACATTGCTATCCCCCAAATCGTACTCGACTTCCGTACTGAACGCAGAGCGTGCCATATTATTATTGAATTCACGGTAGCTGATTTTCAGTTTGTCACCAACACGACCACTATAGATTAATGTACGTCGGAAACTATCATTAGTTAGAAAATCTTCTTTTTTACGTGATGTTTCGATATCACCGCAAATATCAATATCTGCTGGCCGAATGATACATAATTGCCCCGTGTCTTTATTAAGCTTTAGACTCGCTGTAGATGCAGGAGAAGACACCAACAGGCCTGCGTAAATACTAAAACCGGAAGTTATATCCTGTGTAAAATACTCATAATTAGCATCTTCACCAGATTTAAAAAGTTTACCCGGAACAACTTTATACGCAGCAAGCCCTGTCTCTTTCTCGACATAAAGAACATCTCTTTTGGTTGATATTCCTTGATCAAGCAATGGCTCACCAAGCCCTGAAGAAACTTTACTATTAAGTTCTGGGATACTAAATGCGGTTCGCTCTGGAACGTAGTTATATTTAGGTGTGCTACAGCCAGCAATAAGTAAAGGGAGGGCTAATAACGATAATTTTTTATACATTTTATATACCTACAACAAAAGACTGTCGAACATTATACTCGATGGTAAGAAGTCGTGGGACACTTCTGACTTACGAAGTACAGTCTGTGAAGGTTCTGGACAAAATTAGTTTGCTAATCATAGCAATTCATGAATAACTACAGGTATTGATAAGTCGCTTGTCCAGTCTTATTGGTAAAGATCACCTATCAAATTCCCCATCAGTGAGACATTTCAAAAGTAGCTTTCTGATTGAGCGATTACTTTTACCCAGGGTCAACCTCTATTTTTTAAGACATTATTTCGATGATATTTAATAAATGGCTTTTGCTGCTCACTAAATGAACCTACGTTTAAAGGGAATGGTACGCCCCAGCATTTCAATAATGAAATTACTGAGTTGTCCGAAATGATTAAGTCAGCATCATCAGTAAATGATATCCACCCCTTATCAAAGAGCTTATCGATATGGGGGGAAAGGAGTAAGCCATTGTTCCCATCAAGCTTTTCTTGGTTACTGGAGTCGCGCCAAGGTTTACAGTGACTTGCAATCAAAAAGCGTTTGTCTGACAAGCCAGTAACACGACATTTCGATTCAATAGCTTCCAGGCTCTTTCTGAACTTTCCTTGGCCACGGCGGGCTTTTATCAACTGCTCTTTCTCGGTTTGGCTAATAGAACCATCACGCTCTAGTTGCTGCTCTATTTCGTTATCTAGTTCATTGTTCTCTTCATCGAAACCTAGCTCTTCTTTAGTAGCGACATTTTTGCCTGAAAGCTCAAAAAGAAGGTTAGCTAACGTTTCAGAAATACTAGCCAAGTAGCAACTTTGGTTACCGTTCCCATTTTTTTGGATTGGAGCATATTTATTGGAAAGTAGCGGTGCGATTGTGGAAATGTTGTCTTTAGCGCGAAACGGTTTATCTAAAATTGTCCACTCAACCTTAACTAACCAGCCTTCGTTGTCCCAATAGTCCCCTTTATCACCAAACTCATCAGGTTTCGGTGCAGATTTACATTGTTCAACAACCTGTCCGATAGCTCTAATTTCAGCAAAAGCAAAAGAAAACACAGTGTCACCGACAGAAGTTTTAGGCATGTTGTCATAGCTATGATTTTTGGCTCCATTTGCATTCTTCTTGGGAGACCAAATATAGCCACCTTTAATCTCTTCTTTGTGTGTCTGTTTATGGTTTACCCACCAGAACATCTATTTCTCCAAACCTTCTATTTTATACATTGCAGATAGTCACATATCCAAACATAGATCTACAAGCCGACATTTTCGAGTGTGTGAACTCAGATCCTCACGTATCGTGGAAGGTGTCCTATCTTATATGGTCTGAAATTTTTAGGTTAACTCCGACATGCATTAGATCCCGCTAATATATAGTGTTAGAATTAGAACATTCTAATATAAGGAACAAAACCATGGCAGCCCCCCCAGGAAACCAGAACAACAACAAATACCAACCGGAATATGCAGTGCAGGTATACAAGCTCTGCTTGATGGGCGCTCGGGATCAAGACTTAGCGGAATTCTTTGAAGTTCACAGAGACACAATCTTCCACTGGGTCAGCCTGTATCCAGAGTTCGCTGAAGCAAGAAAGCGTGGGAAGCTCGCAGCCGACGCAGAAGTAGCATACAGCCTATTTAATAGAGCAATGGGTGTAACAGTGACAAAACAGAAGGTGTTAAGCTCCGGTCAAGTGGTCGAGTACCAGGAAGAGCTACCACCTGATGTTCGAGCGATGGAATTTTGGCTTAAATGTCGAAGCCGTGGCAACTGGAACCCGAGCCACCAGGTCGAACTTTCAGGCGATCGTTCAAACCCGCTTGCCTTTATCCTTGCAGATATTGCGAAAGAATCAGAGAATGCTTCCCCGCTCCCGAAAATTGTTTGAAAAACCATCGAATTTAACATAATAACCCTAATCTGCACCAAGCGAGTTCACCAATTTTAAAATGTCCTACGAAACGCCCATTTTCCGACGTTTAGTCACCAAATATGGCTGAATAATAAATGCATAAACCATGCATAAATGAGCGAGTTTTAAAATCCGAACGAAAGCGCCATTTTCAACACTTTTGTTGTGACCACACTCTAAATCACTTCGTACACCGATGGACTTCCTATTGGATTGCGCCATAATTTCTATAGTGGAAAGTAGCAGTTTCTCGCAAGATTAGTTCAATTTCTGTATACCCAATAAACCTCGCTCTGGCGGGGTTTTCTCGTTTTAGGAGGCTTCTTACGGAATATTCCAAGCAACAAACACTATCTTCGATTTTGATTATGACAATACCATTCACACCGTTCGCAATAGGTGCAGAGACGACATCACATCATGACGTCCATATGGACAGCGAGCGATTTAAAATCGAAATAGCAGCATCAAAGCAACAGTTATCCTCAGCGGTCGAACACTTCTATAAAACATTAGAGCAACGGAGGGAGTCGAAGATGCAAGCCAAGACAGAACGGTTTGAACGATATCATGCTCGCCAGCTAGAGATGTCGAAGGACATAAAAGAAATCTTGAGACGAGAAGGGCTATAAATAATCAGGAGGGGGTGGACCAAAGGATCCTTCCCCCAAATCTATATATTCTGAAAAAGCCTATGAAATCAGAACGTAATTTAATATTCACGCGTATTTACAAAGCTAGAAATCCAACACTAAAAAGTGAAACTCCAACTGTAGGGATTGGCTTTGTCTGAAGGAAACTTTACTTCATCAAGCGAAGAAACTGTGGGTTAGAAACTTGGATTTGTAAACTATCTTTGTACTCAGTAATCTTCCCTCGAGCACAAACTTTTTGATTAGAAAAGTTTCTAAGGTAACCAAACCTGTTTTCAAAACCATCTAGCTTGTCATCCCAAATCAAGACAGCTAACGATTGGTTTGGGTATGGCTTATCCAAGTTTAGGTAAGTTGCTTTCTTACCTTTGTGTACCTGCGCAACCACGCCACAAGCCATAACAGTTTCACCGACATGGAAAGCGGCACGATAAGCTTCAATTCTTTGTTCTTTCGCTGTAACTTGATTTGATAGTGTTGCCAAGACAACGAATAAAGAGCCAAATAATAGTGTTAACTTCTTCATTTACTTCCTCTCTAGTTGATCAGAGTATTTAACGATAATTTGAGGCTGCCCTCCAAAAGAAGTGATTTCTCCAGAAACGCAGAGTTCTCGATTTATAAAGTGCTGAAAGTTTTCCCCGTACCCCAATACTTTTTCTACATCCGAGTCCCAAACCACTATTCTAAATTCAGTGTTAGGGTATCGGTAATCGAAATTAAGATAACTACCTTTGGAAAAAGCCTTAACTTCACGAACGATTCCACACACAACCTGGTAAGTACCAAGTAAACTCATAGTTTGGTCAGGTGCAATAGAGTTACTGTCATGAACTTCGATACTATGAGACAACGCTAGTTCATCAGCAGACACTTCCACCCAGTCATCAATACTTCTTGAGCCATTGGGATTTGGCTTCTCCCCTACACCTTCGATACTTTGTGTATTGGTAAGCTCTTCTTTTGTTTCAATTGAATTTAAGTCGGCAGGCTTTACAGGTCTCATAAATGAGACATCAGACCTCGACAAAAGAACAAGCATACTAAACAAGCCTATGGCTAATGCTGTACTAACACCCAACCAAAATCCCGATTTAGGCTTACTACCTCCGTTATTATCCACCAATTCTTTGCCGTACTCTGTTTTTGGAGTCGATTTGATCTCTTCAACTAAAGCTCTTAGTTCGCAAATTTCAGCAGAAATAGCCTCATGATTATGGTTTGATTGTTCCAACTCATTAAGTTTTTTGTCGTACCACCCCCTCAAACGCTCTCGTTCCTTATTCTTACTCTCTTCAGTTATCTTATTGGTCGATTGAGTATGTAGTGTATGACGAATTTTTTTGATTATCTTCGAATGCTCCCTCATCAACTGATTATTACTAAATCGAAGGACTATACCGAATTTAGTAATCAGTGAGTTTTGACGAATCAAAAAATCTTTCCAACGCTGATGATTTGTGTCCTTATACGTTCCATCAAGCTCGATGGGCAAATAGTAGCCTTTACGTTCATTAATTATCATAAAGTCAATATAACGGTTACCACCATTATCATCGATAAAGTGATATTGAGGGACAACATCTACTGGTTCAATTTCTGAAATTTGAGAAAGAACTTTATCGACAAATGCTTCTTCATACCCTGCGACATGTTCAATCTGCTTTTTGTATTTATGTTTCCATGTATCCCAACTATTCATTATTCTATTGTTATTCTCATTCAGGTAATTAAGTTTCACGAATTCAACCGGTAATGCTGAGTTGAGTTTGTCGATGGTATCATTGAAGCTTTCCAAGGCTTCCCCCCAAATACCAGACTCAATAACTTCTTTGGCTTCCGCTTCAAGTTTATTCGGATTAGATTTCAGGTCACTGCTGAATTCATCAAGCAAGGCTTCTACTTCTCCATAACGTAATACAAATACTTGAGATAATTGTCTTACCGCATCTAAAACACTTTTTCTGTGCTCAGGGTTTTCGATACCAAATCGCAAAAATTGCTTCGCAAGAGAAATAGCGTTCAGACTTTCTTTAAGACAACTCGAGGTGTAAGGAAAAGTGCTTAGTGTTCTTCTCACAAAACTATTTAAACGGATTTCAAGCATCGTCACGGTGTGCAAAGCATCTTTTAGCGGCTGCTTTTCTTGCTGTTCTTCGTTCCACGCACTAAGCTCTTGGTTAACGTACTCTAACCCCTTATTCACTTCTTCTAGTCCGCTGTTCAAGCCTTGTACACCTAGCTTAAGCGTCTTAGATGTACTTTTAAGTACACTGAATAACCCCATTTCACCCTCTGTGTACTGTCATTAAGCACTAGTCAACATCATATAAATTTTCATATCCAAATCAAAACGCTACTAGCGAAGAAAAAAGTTCTTCACAAGTACATTCCTATACTATGCTCGGAATACAGAAGAACATACAGACCAAAGATTCAATTAAACCATTGTTGTAACGGAATATCGAAGATAGCATTGCATAAAAAAGTTATCTTTGCCCGCCCTAATTATGATGATACACCCATGTCTTATCACTCCGATACATCTAGGTAACGAGATGGGCTACCAATATTAGCTGGATAAACCATCAAAATGAAAGAGACAAAACTAGAGCATAAAAGCACATTTGATGAATTAATTGATTTAACACGAAACTACCGAGGCAGCAGTGACTATTTTCGATTCATCAAGTTCGTCGCTAAGATTAAAAATTACTCGGCTTACAACATAGCGCTTATTTATGCACAAGATCCTAACGTAACATACGTAGCTTCTAAAACTGACTGGTTAAAAAAGCACAATAGAACCGTTAAGCCAGAAGCAAGACCACTTATCATCCTTGCACCATTTCACCCTGTCATGTTTGTATTTGATGTTAATGATACTGAGGGTGAGCAACTGCCAAAAAGAGTTTTCGATCCTTTTTGGGCTAAAGGTGAACTCCCAATTCGAGCTCTAAACATGTTAGCGAAACTGTGTGATAGACTTAGGGTAAAAGTTGTAGAAAAACCCCAAATTAATAGTAGTGCAGGCTCTATTCGAGCAGATTATGGCTATAACAAATTCAAATCCTATATTCTCGAAATCAACTCAAACCACACCCCGCAAGTCAAATTCGCAACTCTAGTTCACGAGATAGCTCATCTCCTTTGTGGGCATCTTGGAGTTCACAGAGAAAAAGAGAGTTGGAGAGAGAGACAACACCTCACACTAACAGAACAAGAGTTTGAAGCTGAGTCTATCTCATACATTATTTGTAAAAGGTTCGGTGTCAGAAGTAATTCTGAAGAATATTTATCTGGGTACACTAAAGATAATGGTGTAATTCCTAAAATATCAATCGATACCGTTCTCAATGTCACGGGGATAATAGAGAATGCAATTCAGGGTAAAGTAACACTTAAAAATAAAGAAAAAACCACATATGTAAACAGCAGCTATGAACAGCTTCATTTATTCTAAGGGGCACTTGCCGGACATAGCATCAATTCAGTTAGTGGGGGGGATGGACCAAAACGTTGCACCCCCTCCCCCACATCAATATATCGGCATCAAAAATTTATCTGATTTTTGAACTCAGAAACTTTCCCTAATGTTGTTTGCCACCCTAATCAAAAAGCCTTGCCGCCAAAGCTTCAGCATCCAACTTCACGTACCTACTCAGTACCCGATGATCTCGGTGACCAGAAACCTTGGATACTAATACGCTGTCATGTCCTGCTTCTATAAGCTTGGATAGCCTGTAATGCCTGAGTGAATGTAAGACGAACTCATGTAGCCCTTCTTCATCGGCAGCTTTTCGAAACTTTTTGCTGACGTATTCAGGTAATGCGCTAAAGACAGGGTATGTTGGCGCTCTGTCTGTGGTTAACTCCATCCTTTTACCCAGTATTGCCATTGCTGTAGTAGAAAGTGGTACCTTACGGTCTTCCCCATTCTTTGTGTTCCATAATTGTATATAGCGATGTTCGAGGTAGACGTCGCACCTTCGCAGTTTCAGAACTTCGTTCCTACGGCAGGCTGTTTCACTTAACAGCATACAAATGTCGCGTAGCTCTTCCGAGGCTAGTCTGGCAACAACCGCCTTAACTTGTTCATGGGTTGGAATGAACTGACGGACTCCGTAATCTTTTGGTAACCGTATCTGTTTAAAAATATCTGGGATTTGTAAGCCGATATCCCGACGAAGCCAATTGAGCATCGCTTGCAGAGCTGCGGCATCTTTCCGAACAGTACCAGGCTTAACACTAGATAGACGCTGATTGATGAAAGAGTTGATGTTATCCCTAGCATAAGGGCTTGTGGTGAGATCTTTGATTAAATAAGAAGAAAAGTAACGGCTGATTCGCTCTAATCGGTACTTTAACGTTCCAATGTAAGTTTTATGGTATTGCGCACGAATTTGAACGTAGCTGTCTATACAAGACGGAATTGGGGTGTTTAAATTAAGGTTTTGTGGTGGAGTTTTTGTGAGATTGTTCACTAAATACATGGCACAGTCCTAACGGTTTTGGATAGGAAGACTGTGCTGAGGGGAGGAATGGCACGCCCTATAGGATTCGAACCTATGACCACATCCTTAGAAGGGACGTGCTCTATCCAGCTGAGCTAAGGGCGCGCTACAGGGACAGGATTATACGAGTTCAAACGGGTAAATCAACGGGTTTTCATAACATTCTGATCTGAATGCCTAAAAAAAGTCCATTAAAACGCTTAATGTTCAAAAACACCACAAAGCAAACGTTTGCGTATGGATGTTGATAAGAAATTCTGCGACAATGCGCCGCAGATAATCTGCCTTCTTAATTTATAAGGAAAGTCATGACTGCTCAAAATATAGACGGAACTCTCATTTCCCAAACTGTTCGATCCGAAGTGGCTGCACGTGTTAAAGCACGTGTTGAAGCTGGGCTACGTGCTCCTGGTTTAGCAGTGGTTCTAGTTGGTGAAGATCCTGCCTCTCAGGTTTATGTCGGTAGCAAACGCCGCGCATGTGAAGAAGTTGGGTTTGTTTCTAAGTCTTTTGACCTTCCTGCGTCTAGCTCAGAAGAAGAGTTACTAGCGCTGATTGATGAATTAAACAATGATGATGAAATTGACGGCATTCTAGTGCAATTACCCCTTCCTGCGGGCATAGACACAACACATGTTTTAGAGCGCATTCACCCAGAGAAGGACGTGGATGGCTTCCACCCTTATAACGTTGGCCGTCTTGCGCAACGTATTCCAAAGCTTCGCTCTTGCACGCCAAAGGGCATCATTACCCTACTCGACCGTTACAACATTGAGCTACGTGGTAAGCATGCGGTTGTGGTTGGCGCATCAAACATTGTTGGTCGTCCAATGACACTTGAGCTGCTGCTTGCGGGCTGCACAACAACAACATGTCACCGTTTTACCAAAGACCTAGAGAGTCATGTGCGTCAAGCTGACGTTGTCGTGGTTGCGGTTGGTAAACCTAACTTCATCCCTGGTGAGTGGATTAAAAAAGGCGCAGTGGTGGTCGATGTCGGTATTAACCGTCTTGATTCAGGCAAACTAGTTGGCGACGTGGAATACGACAAAGCACGTGAAAGTGCGAGCTTTATTACTCCTGTTCCTGGTGGCGTTGGCCCAATGACCGTCGCAAGTTTAATTGAGAACACGATGCTCGCTTGCGAACAGTTCCACACAGACAAATAACGTAAATTTCAGATACGAAAAAGGCTCCGCAAGGAGCCTTTTTGCTAATTGTTGATATCTATTTCAATTACAGACTTAAAATCACGCCCGCAATAGAAGCGCTCATTAAGTTCGCCATGACACCAGCGATAATCGCACGGAAACCATGCTTAGAAACAAATGCACGCTTTTCTGGTACCAAAGAGCCCAACCCACCAATCAGCATCGCCATGCTTGAGATATTTGCAAAGCCACACAAAGCAAACGTCACGATTGCTTGTGAGTGTTCACTAAGTTGAGACTTCACTTCTGCAAGCTGGATGAAAGCGACGAACTCATTCACCACAATCTTGTTACCAATCAGCGAGCCTGCTGTGGTTGCTTCTTGCCATGGTATACCCAACAACCAAGCGACTGGCGCAAACACAAAACCTAGGATGAGCTCAAAACTTAATGGTGTCCCAATCAGATCACCTATCCAGCCTAACATGCCGTTTAGCATTGCAATGACACTAATAAACGCCAGTAACGTACCACCGACCGATACAGCAATGCGTACACCCGCCATGGCACCATCGGCTAATGCTTCTACTACGTTGGTTGCACGTGGAATTTCAACTTGGCTAATGTCGATATCTGCTGCTTTATCCGTATCTTCTGGCATTAAAATTTTTGCCATCAACAAGCCGGCAGGTGCCGACATAAATGCAGCAGCAATAAGATAGTTGAGGTCGACACCCAGTGATGCGTAACCAACCAACGTTCCGCCAGCAACTGACGCTAAACCACCTGTCATAACTGCAAAGAACTGCGAGTCAGTCATGTGTTTTAGGTAAGGCTTTACCATTAATGGTGCTTCAATGGTGCCAACAAAGATATTCGCCGTAGCAGACAAAGACTCAGCACGACCGATACCCAGCAGCTTTTGAATACCACCACCGATAAAGTTAATGATTTTTGGCATCACACCAATGTGATAAAGACCTGAGATAAGAGAGGAGAAGAAAACGATGATACCCAGAACATTGATCGCAAAGGTGAAGCCCCCTGTCGCCAAATTACCGAATAAAAACGCAATGCCCTCTTGACCATAGTTGATCAAATTCGACACAACACTGCTCACTGAATTCAGCGCATCTCGTCCTGCTGGTACATATAAAACCAACAACGCAAACAGTACCTGCAAAGCAAACGCAAACGACACCGTTCTCAGCTTTATATTTTTTCTATTTGTAGAAAGTAGCCATGCTAGGAATAGTATGGCTACGATACCAATAATTGAGTTCATAAAATGAATCCGACAGAAGGGGGATATAGAAGGCACCGGATTGTATAGCGGACTCAAAATGCTGCAAGTTGAGGATGTTAACAGTGTGAAAAGTTTAAGCGACCAATAACTGACCAACAAAATAACCAATTGAATTTATTGAAGATAAACGTTTGCTTATTTTAATTGTTTCCATATGGAAAATATGTTTCTGATTCAGGAAAAATTTTTGTGAAGTGAATCACCTTATGTGTCGTTCTACAACGTCATTGATCCTGTTATTTAGGAATAGAGATGTAAGGCGCCAAACGTTGGTCCCAATGACAAGGGTTGCCGATCTTCTGTTTGATAAAGTTAATCACTGCGGATATTTTTTTTGGCATATGCTGGCGGCTTGGGTATACCGCATAAAACGGCATCGACTGGCTGGCTTTCCAATCAGGTAACAGCTGTATTAACTTACCCGTTCTGAACTCATCACCCAGCAAGTAAGTGGCAAGGTAGGCAATACCCCAACCTGCAATAGCCGCATCCCGAACGGCTTCTGCCAGATCTACTGAATAGTTACCCGAGACTTTTACGTTCAATTCTTGCTGATCTTTGGTAAACGCCCACCCCGTATAGTCACGCTCCCAGCTTCTGTATATGAGGCAGTTGTGAGCAGATAGGTCATCCGGTTCTGTTGGCGTGTCATGTTTCAATAAGTAATCTGGCGATGCCGCAACAACAAACTGGCAATCCGTCAAACGCTGCGCAATGTAACCTTCAGGCAAATGCTCGTTGTTGGTTACCCATAAATCGAGCCCTTCGGCTAACATATCGACCTTATAGTCAAACAGATGTACTTCCACTTGAAGTTGAGGATACAGTTCGCGTAACTCTTGAATCGCTGGAATAATGTGTAAGGTACCAAATGATTGCGACAACCCAAGACGTACCAAACCTGCTACTTCATCCCGCTGGGTTTCCATCTCTAATGTGGCGCTGCTCACCGCTTGTACCACTTGCTCACAGTGATGAAAAAAGGTTTTCCCTGCCTCAGTCGGCGTAAAGCTTCGCGTAGTGCGTTGAACAAGCTTGATACCAAGAGACGCTTCTAACTGACTCAACTGTTTACTCACATGAGACACCGACACGCCTAAGCTCTTTGCAGCAGCTGTGAAGCTTTTGTGTTTAAGAAGAGCGGAGAAAATCACCATTTGTGCGGCACGTTCAGATAACACGCTTTACCTCGATTTGGTTATAGAAAAAACAAAGGGCTCCGAAGAGCCCTTGTATTGAAGACTGAATGCCAAATTGTTTGATGGCAGATCAGTATTTAATGCGGTCAGCCAAGTGACTCACAGCAAGTGCGAAGTAGTAAGAGCGGTTCCACTTCATCAATACGTTGTAGTTATTGTAAACCAGATACGTACGACCATTCTCGTCGTCCGGCATGATCAACCATGCTTTGATGTCTTCATCCAGTTTTGGCAACGGGCTACCGTCATATTTTGTGATACCTAATTGGCTCCACTCTTGAAGGTATTTGCCTTTTTCAGCCGTGCGCCCTTCTAGGCTGCGATCAATATTTTTAGGAACCTTAACTTGGCGACCCCAAGTATATTTATCATCCCAACCAGACTTGCTCAAATAGTTAGCGGTTGATGCAAACACGTCCGCTTCAGATTGCCATATGTCTTTTTTACCATCACCGTTGCCGTCAGCAGCAAAACGAAGGAAAGAGCTTGGCATAAACTGGCATTGACCCATCGCACCAGCCCATGAGCCTTTAAAGTTCTCTAGCTCAATATGGCCTTGATCGAGGATCTGAAGTGCCGACATAGTCTCTTTACGGAAAAACTCTTCACGACGGCCTTCAAATGCCATTGTGGATAGTGCATCAATCACTTTAAAGTTGCCGGTAAACTTACCAAAGTTACTTTCAACTCCCCAAAGTGCCACAACAAAGCGCGGGTGGACACCGTACTCATCGCCTATACGCTTTAGCTCGGTGTAATGCTCTTTGTAGAGTTGTCTGGCTTGCTTCACCTTCCATTCAGGCACCGCGCGAGGAATGTACTCATCCAATGTCAGTTTCTTTTCTGGTTGGTTTCGGTCCGCTTTTACTGCTCGGGGCTTGTACTCAACATTAGCAAAAGCAGCACTAATGACCTGCTCTGAGATACCTTTATCACGAGCTTCAGCACGCAGCTTATTCAAGTATTCATCAAAACCCTCGCTACTTGCAAAAGCCGAGGTACACATACCAACGCTAAGCATGGTAGCCAGTATCTTTTTCATATTGCCCTCCTTGAGCAAGGCAGAAATCCCAGATGAAAAACGATGACGTTATTCGCCTTTCTGCTGGGCTTTTTGTTCTTTGTACTTTTCTAATAGGTTCTCCGGCGGCGGTGGAACCTGAAGAAAGAAGCCATCATTTTGTAATGAAGCCTTCACTTTTTCGATATCAACTTGTGCCAATTTACGGCCATCAAGTTTAATCGTCATGACAGCGATAGGCTTACCGAACATCTGCATTAAGGTGTCAGGAACCTGTGAAAAATCATCCTTTTTCGGAATATAGAGATAAGTACCTTCTTTTTTCGAGCTTTTATAAATAGAACAAAGCATGACACGCCTTTTATGCTGATTTAGCCGCGTTGAGTGCGGATTAGGTTGTAAACGTCAAATTCTCGCAAACTTAATAGCAAATTTGAGATTAATTCACCTATTTGCCCACGAGAGAACTTGCTGCGTCAAAGGATGAAATATAACATGACATACCTAGTTTAAGGCAACGCTCTTTCAATAAAGGCAAGAAGTCCACGATGACCCATTCACCAGACCTTAAAGGTAGCAGTTTTACATTGTCAGTTTTACACCTTTCTGACAATGAGATCGCAAAGACTGTCGAATTTTTGCAAGAAAAAGTTTCTCAAGCACCTTCTTTTTTTGCATCCGCGCCTTTGGTAATCAATATAGCAAAAGTACAAGGCGACATTGATTTCCCTAAGCTTAAACAAGGCATCTCAGATGCCGGTTTTATTCCGGTCGGTGTAACGGGCTGTAAAGACAAGCGTGTACAAAACCTTGCTTCCGAAGCTGGCTTCGCCATTATGTCGGCGAGCAAATCGCCAAGCCAAGCACCTGCCAAAATGGCACCAACGAAAGTAGTTCGTACGCCTGTCCGCTCAGGACAACAGATCTACGCAAAAGATGGTGATTTGGTGGTGCTAGCGCACGTAAGTGCAGGTGCTGAAGTCATTGCTGACGGCTCTATTCATATCCATGGCACACTTCGAGGTCGTGCGATTGCAGGAGCAAGTGGTCAGCAGGAAGCGCGTATTATTTGCCACGATTTACAAGCAGAACTGGTATCCATTGCGGGTGACTACTGGTTAAGCGATCAAATTGAAAGCGAGTACTGGCAAAAGAAAGTAATGATCAGTAAAGCCGATGAATCATTACATTTAGAAGTTCTCGCGATTTAATCTAAAAAGGAAAAAAAATGGCACGCATTATTGTAGTAACGTCTGGTAAAGGTGGCGTTGGTAAAACCACTTCAAGCGCAGCCATCGCCTCTGGTCTAGCTCTTAAGGGAAAAAAGACCGCGGTGATCGATTTTGACATCGGTTTGCGTAACCTCGATCTAATCATGGGCTGTGAGCGCCGCGTCGTGTATGACTTTGTGAACGTCATTAACGGCGAAGCGACATTAAACCAAGCGCTGATCAAAGATAAGCGCACGGACAACCTATTTATTCTTCCTGCTTCTCAAACTCGTGATAAAGACGCACTGACAAAAGATGGTGTTCAGCGCGTATTCGGCGAACTTGATGAAATGGGCTTTGATTTCATTATTTGTGATTCACCAGCAGGTATCGAGCAAGGCGCGTTAATGGCCTTGTACTATGCCGATGAAGCCATTGTCACAACGAACCCAGAAGTCTCTTCTGTGCGTGACTCTGACCGCATTCTCGGTATTTTAGATTCCAAGTCACTGCGTGCAGAACAAGGGCTAGAGCCAGTAAAACAGCACCTTCTACTGACTCGCTACAACCCATCTCGCGTCACTCAAGGCGAAATGCTAAGCGTTGAAGACGTTGAGGAGATCTTACATATTCCACTACTGGGCGTGATTCCAGAAAGCCAAGCCGTGCTTAACGCGTCAAACAAAGGTGTGCCAGTCACTTTTGACGATAACACCGATGCGGGTATGGCTTATTCTGACACCGTTGATCGCTTATTAGGCAATCAGGTTGAATTTCGTTTCCTTACTGAGGAGAAGAAAGGACTCTTTAAACGACTCTTTGGAGGCTAGACATGTCATTATTAGAATTTTTCCGTCCACAGAAGAAAACTTCTGCGAATCTAGCTAAAGAGCGTTTGCAAATCATTGTCGCAGAGCGCCGCAGCCAAAATGATCCTGCGCCGTCTTACTTGCCTCAATTAAAAGAAGACATCTTGAAGGTGATCAGCAAGTACGTGGCAATTGATCCAAATATGGTTGACTTAACATTTGAGCACAAAGACGACGATATCTCAGTTCTTGAGCTGAATGTGAAGCTACCAGACGAAGAAAAGTAATCAGTTTCTCTCGCAAGACGAATGCTCTAATTAGAACGAAAAAGGTTGGCATCGAGGCCAACCTTTTTCATCTTTCATTACTTTAATGCTTTGTTCATCTTGTCGCCGAGTAAATCCAAACGCCACCCTTGCATCAAATCAGGCAATACTTCTGGGTCACGATCTTTTTTCCAAACCCAACTGATCAACTGATTGATCTGCTTTTTAGAGGCAAGGAACTCCGTGGCTAAACCTGACTTCTGCGAAGCCGATTTCACCAAGTCTTTCATATTTTTGAAGACCTGCTTGTAACCCGGATAGTCCATTAAACGCTCAATTTTCGCAGGATACTCTTCAGAAGGTGTTTGCTTCGCTTGCTTAACAATCGCGGCAATCTTCGCGCCATGGCGGTTAATCGCTCGGATATCAATATCTTCTGCTTCCATCTTCTTAAAGTTCGTTAAACCAAGACGAGCGACCGTTAATAGATCACCTTCTTTGAAGATAAAGTTCAGCGCTAAATCTCGTTTGATTGCTTCACGATAACGCCACGTCGCCAATGGCTTTAAAATCGCCAGCTCAGAAGGTTTTAATTGCCAAGCGCCCTTAATATCAAGGTAGGCATTCTCTTCATTGGTTACGCGAATACGTTTCGAAACGAGTAAATCACTTTCTTGCTGTACAGCTTCCCACCAACCTGCTTGCGTCACCTTATCGAACAGCTTTTCGTATAACGGTAACAAGTAATGAACATCTGCGGCAGCATAATCTAATTGCTTTTGTGTCAGTGGACGAGCCATCCAGTCGGTACGTGATTCACTTTTGTCGAGCTCTACGCCTAAATATTCTTCCACCAGCGATGCGAAGCCTGTCGATAGGCCGTGACCGAGAAAAGCGGCCATCAGCTGCGTATCCACCATAGGGAATGGTGTACAACCAAAAGCGTTTTGGAAAACTTCTAAATCTTCACCACATGCGTGCAGCACTTTTAGCACAGAAGTATCTTTTAATAGCGCTACAAACGGCGTCATATCCGTTAATTCAGTCGGATCAATCAGCGAGAGGCGATTACCATCGAAAAGCTGAATCAGACCTAACTGCGGGTAGAAAGTGCGAATACGAACGAATTCGGTATCCAGCATCACTACGTCTGCCTCTCGGGCATGAGTGCAAACCTCTTCTAGGTCTTTGTTTTTAGTAATAATTTGATAGTTCACATACTTCTCGCTATAAAAAATGCCAGCAAAACGCTGGCATTCTATCATTTTTTAAATCTCTCGACTCGACGAAATCGGCTTATGCGCTTTTCTTTGCAAGTTCAGCGTCATTCTCTTCGCGTAAAACACGACGCAAGATCTTACCGACATTGGTTTTAGGTAAGTCTTCGCGGAATTCAACCAACTTCGGAACTTTGTAGCCAGTTAGGTGTTCTCGACAATGCGCGATCACTTCGTCTTTGGTCAAGCTCGGATCGCGTTTCACGACATAAATCTTCACTAATTCACCAGACACTTCATGCGGCTGACCAATAGCAGCAACTTCAAGTACCTTGCCGTGTAGTGCTACAACGTCTTCAATTTCGTTCGGGTAAACATTAAAGCCTGATACTAAGATCATGTCTTTCTTACGGTCGACGATATGCAGGAAGCCTTCGTCATCGAACTTAACGATGTCGCCGGTTGATAGCCAGCCGTCTTCGTTAATCGTATCTTTCGTTGCTTCAGGTCGTTGCCAGTAACCTTGCATAACCTGAGGACCACGAACTTGAAGTTCACCAGTTTCAGTATTCGCAAGAGCGTTGCCTTCTTCATCCACGATACGAACTTCTGTTGATGGTACCGGCAGACCAATAGAGCCATTGTATTCAACAAGATCATGCGGATATGCCGCCACCAACGGAGAACATTCTGTTAGACCGTAACCTTCGAGCAAATAGCAACCCGTGGTCTTTTGCCATCTTTCTGCCACTGAGCGCTGCACTGCCATGCCGCCGCCAACGGCTAAACGTAGATTACTGAAATCCAACTCGTGGAAATCTTCATTATTGACCAATGCATTAAATAAGGTATTCACGCCCGTAATCGCAGTAAACGGATGCTTTTGTAGCTCTTTCACGAACCCTGGTATATCTCTAGGGTTGGTAATAAGTAAGTTACGACCACCCATTTCGACAAACAGCAGACAGTTTACGGTAAGAGCAAATACGTGATACAGCGGTAACGCTGTCACGACTAATTCACGCCCCGGAGATAAAACCGGTCCGTACGCGCCTTTTGCCTGTAGAACGTTCGCAATCATGTTGCGGTGAGTCAGAATCGCGCCTTTCGCGACACCTGTCGTCCCCCCCGTATATTGCAGGAATGCAATGTCATCCCCAGACATAAACGGTTTAACGTATTGTAGACGACGACCTTTACGTAGAGCCTGACGCATTGAGATTGCACCAGGTAAATCGTACTTAGGCACCATGCCCTTAACGTACTTCACGACAAAATCGACAATCGTACCTTTCGCTCGTGGCAGCATTTGACCAAGACTGGTTAACACTACGTGTTTGACTGGTGTTTTATCGACAATTTGTTCTAACGTATTCGCAAAGTTAGACACAATCACAATCGTCGTCGCACCTGAGTCATTCAATTGGTGTTCAAGTTCACGAGGAGTGTAAAGTGGGTTAACGTTTACGGCGATACAACCTGCACGCAAAATACCAAACAACGCCACTGGGTATTGCAGTAGGTTTGGCATCATCAGAGCAACACGGTCACCCTTTTGCAGTTTTAACTCGTTTTGCAGATACGCTGCGAATGCGCGACTACGCTCTTCCAATTTACGGAAGGTCATAACCGAGCCCATGTTCATGAATGCTGGTTGGTCTGCATATTTTTGTACAGACTGTTCAAACATTTCTACCAAAGACTCATATTGCTCTGGATTAATGGTTTCAGGTACGTCACTTGGATAACGTGAAAGCCATGGTTTATCCACGATGTTACTCCTCGTTTATAACTGGCTAAAAAATAGCGTCCTTTTTATTTTGAAAGCTATTACAGCACAGCGAACGTGCTTGAGCACGCAACTCTCAAACACTTGTTTAAATTTTGTTAACTACACCAAGAATTCGCGTTGCGACCTCGAGTATTTGCTCTAAATGACAGTGATGACCACCCTTGACAGAAACCACTTGCGGTGGGTTCTCTCCCCAATCAGCTTGGTTAGATGGTAAATTCTGAAATCCTTGATCGCCTAATACAATCAAATGAGGACAACGTATTTGGCTGGTAATCGAGTTAGCATGCGCTTGCGCCATTCGGTAAAGCGACGCACATTTTAACTTGGCGTCATGCCGCCAATACCATTTATCTCCTCGCTGCTCTGTTCCACGCTCGACTATCGGTAGAAGTTGCTCAGCGGTTAATTGGTTGGCTTGCATGCGTAATTTTAACGCCAGATCGAAGGAGGCAATGGCTCGCTCTGGCTTGTTTTGCTGTCTTATTCGACTTAAAACGCCATCGCGAAGACGAGGCAAACTGTTAATAGGCTCTTCAGTAAGAGGTCCTGCTCCCTCAATTTGCACAAGACCTTCGACCTGCTCTGGAAACGCAGCACTATAGCAACTTGCGATTAAAGCACCAAGTGAATGCCCTACTAATATCAGTCTGTTTGGTGATAATTCGTCCAAAAACTGATACAAATCGGCAATATAGTCGTGAAAGGGGTAATAATTATCGTGAGATTTATGACTCGATAAACCGTGACCAAAATGATCGATGGCGAGGAGGTGTAAGTGAGGATTAAGTTGATTCAACTGCTCCATGAGCGCTTTAAAGCTGCCCGCATTATCTAACCACCCATGAAGAAAAACGACTGACAAGTCAGCCGTTTTCTCGTTCCCTATCTCAAGGGCTGCCATTTTGCCGGCAGGAAGCTCGAATTGACGCTCATGCATCGCAGATTATTTGACCTGTTTTATCACTTTACCGTCTTGTGGGAAATCATTACGCCACATGCGGCAGTTAATCGAGTAACATGGGTAAAAGTAGGTTGGCGAGTCATACATGCGTACACGTTCTTCAATTTTCCATAAACGGTACCCTTCCCCCTTTATTACCGGGAAGATGTAACCGTGCTCACCGATCTTTCCTTCTTCTTCCCCTGCTCCTTTGCCTACAACCGTCACCAAACGGCCTTCACTAAAGGCGACAGGCTCTAAATAGCCATCAAAATAGGCGACAAAACGTCCCGTAGGCTCTTCATCGATATCAGGTTTACCAGACTTACTGATAGGAAGGTTTACAATCTCTAGACGCGTTTTATCTTTAAAGTTATCCACTTTAGCGATGATTCCACCAAGGCGAACATCTTCACTCACTTGCCCCTGAGACTCAGCAAAAGCTTTATAGTCTGTAACGACCAATTCTGTGCTTGCATTTAGCTCCTCAGGCAACGAGCTACACGCAGACAAACCAACCGTAGCAAATAATGCGAGAAAAAACCGTCCAAAAACCTTCATAAACCACCTTTCAATATTAGTAACCCCAAGCTGGGGAGATCTCACACGTAAATATCGACACCAAGTAATTGAGCCAGTTCCTCTTTTTTAGCTCGATTCATGACATCCATGTACTGCTCCATTGCTTTACGTGCGCCCCCTTCAGGAAGGTCATATTGCACTTGAGCTCGGTGAATTTGGGACTCATCCACGTGTTTTATGGAGTGCGCCACGGCGTTAGCAACCTTTGAAGGCTGACCTACAGGCTGCTTTGTTTGTGATTTATTTACCTGCTTCTTTTGACTGGCTTTATGAGTGCGATTTGCACCGGGAATCAAAGAAGGAGGCAAGCCATTAATCGACGCCATAGCACTCCATAAAAATACAGGGCAAACGCCCTGCTTTTTGTCAGGTTAATGAAAAACGGACTATTCGCGACCAGGAAGTTTTTTCCATGTCACATTATCACGTAAATAAACAGGGCTCGAATCTTCGACCGGCACGGTATTACCCTTTTTAAATTCTTGTTCAGCAAGAATCACGATGTCTTGTGAATCAGGGTACAGAACGTCACCATGCGTCAAATTAAACGGTAGGCCTGCTAATACTTCTTGGTAAGCATCCCAACCAGTACCTGCTGTCGTCCACGTTTTGTCGTCTGCTTGTGCTTCTTCAACGAGACGTGCTGGTGGAATTACGCACTCTGCATCCACCCCTGCCCACTCACCGTTTGCTTGGCGAGTGTAACGTGCCCAGTAAACTTCACCCATACGTGCATCAATGGCCACAGCGACATCGGTCACACCATGTAAGCGATAGCTACCTTGAGCCATTGCAGCCAGCGTTGAAACGCCGATCATAGGTAAGTCAGCACCGAACGCCAAACCTTGTGCGATACCAATACCGATACGAACGCCAGTAAAGCTACCTGGACCACGTCCAAACGCTAACGCATCCAGCTCTTGTAGAGTCAGGCCAGCTTCTTTGAGTACTTCATCAACCATTGGCAGTACTTTTTTGGTGTGATCGCGTGGTGCAACCGCGCTACGTGAAATCACTTGATCATTAGCCAACAACGCAACTGAACAGTTTTCAGTCGCTGTATCGATAGCAAGAATTTTTGCGCTCATTTAACTCTCTACAACTCTCATTTATTGGGTTATGCCTCAGCACTTGCGTCTGTGACAGATTGTTCTGCTTTCAGGAATGCTTTGATTCCATCTAAGTCTCGCGTCCTTGGGATAGGTGGTAGACTTCCGAGGAAAATACCACCATAGTCTCGCGTGACAAGGCGATTATCACAAATGATCAACGCACCGTGATCCTTCTGATCTCGAATTAATCGCCCGACTCCCTGCTTTAACGTAATCACTGCATCCGGGATTTGTACTTCAGCAAATGGTTCACCGCCACGTAATCGACAATCCTCGATACGGGCTTTGAGTAACGGATCGTCAGGGGCGGTAAACGGTAATTTGTCGATAATAACACAGCTCAGCGCATCACCTCTAACATCAATCCCTTCCCAGAAAGCGCCCGTCGCCACGAGTAAAGCGTTACCCAGTTCCATAAACTCCGCCAAGGTTTTCTGCTTACTCATCTCCCCTTGCATTAACACAGGCAGCTCAAGTACTTCTCGGAACTTCTCACCTAGTTCACGCATCATGCTGTGCGAGGTACATAAAAAGAAGCAGCGACCATCATTTTCTTCAATCACCGGAGCAAGCATTCGGACTAACTTATCCGCTAAGCCGTTACTGTTTGGCTCTGGCAAATACCTTGGCACACAAAGGCGCGCTTGTTTTTGATAATCAAAGGGGGACGGCAGAGAAAATTGCTTTGTAGGCTTGAGGCCAAGGCGCTCAGTAAAGTGCTTGAAGTCGCCCGATACAGCTAGGGTTGCTGACGTGAAAATCCACGCGCCTTGTTTAATCTCTATTTGCTCATGGAACTTGTCCGCGACAGAAAGAGGCGTAATGTGCAGAGCGAAATGACGAGGCGAGGTATCGTACCAGTATGAGTAACCGGTAATATCGACATCACAGACGCGGTCGATGCGGCCTTTGATCAAATTGGCTCGTTCAAAAGCGGTATCCAGTAATTGACTGCGCCCTAAAGCTATTTTGAGTACATCAATCGCCAATTCGAGGCTGTCAGTTAAGCGCAATAATTCTCGCTTAATAGAACCTGATTGCAACGCCTCACGCCAGTTGCCACGAAAGCCTGGCTCACCTAATACAATCCGCATGTCCATTGCGCTTTGCATGAGTTTGTCGCCCACTTTTTGCAATTGACGCATATCTTTGGCTTCGGTGCGGTAGGCTATTTCAATGTCTTTGGCAAGATCGTGAATTTGGCGGCTTGAAACTGACTGGCCGAAATATTCGCTCGCAATATCTGGCAACTGATGAGCTTCATCAAAAACAAACACATCGGCTTCTGGAATCAGTTCACCGAATCCTGTTTCTTTGATCGCTAAATCAGCAAGAAACAAGTGATGGTTCACTACAACAATGTCGGAATCCATGGCTCGCTTACGCGCTTTCAATACAAAGCAATCGGTGTAGCTCGGACACTCTTTACCTAAACAGTTATCATTGGTTGAGGTGATGGTCGGAATGATCATGCTGTCTTCTGGCAGATCATCACAATCACCAAGGTCACCTGTTTTGGTTTCTGATGACCAAGCACGCACTTTAACCAGTTGAGTTAATAACGTCGGGTCAGATTCATTAGTGTGGCTTTCGACCATTTGGCGGCTCAAACGATCCAAACACAGATAATTAGAACGCCCTTTTAATAATGCCACTTGACCATAAAAACCAAGCGCATTGACCATGAGCGGTAAGTCCCGATGGTACAACTGCTCTTGCAAGTTTTTCGAGCCTGTACTGATAATCACTTTTTTACCGCTCAACAGCGCAGGGACTAGGTATGCGAAGGTCTTACCGGTTCCGGTTCCTGCCTCCACCACCAACTGGGTTTGATCTTTGATCGCACTGCTGACGGCTTCCGCCATATCGATTTGTGGCTGACGAGCTTGAAAGCCAGGAATGGCCTTACCTAACGCGCCATCAGAGGAAAAAGTTTTTGCGATCATGCTTGGTATTGAGTTTGAAAAATTATCGAGAGTATATCAGAGGAATAGGAGTGACATCAGCCCACAATCTGACCAGCTTGCGGCGACACAAGGATATTTTGTTGAAACCAACGTAAGAATAGATTATTTATGGTGAAACATGGCAGTACAGTTACACCCGCCAGGGAATAATAACAAATTCGTACGCTAAAATATTAATGCATGGAAGTACCTGATTTATGGAAAAGAAAACACTGTTGACCCACTGTTCTGACGCCCCGGGTCTCATCTCGAAAATTACTAATATCTGTTACAAGCACCAACTCAACATCGTTCACAATAACGAATTTGTTGATAATACCAGTGGCCACTTTTTCATGAGAACGGAGCTAGAGGGATACTTCAACGATCAAACGTTTCTTGCCGACTTAGACCAAGCTCTCCCGCAAGGTGCTAAGCGTAAATTGGTTGGCTCTCGCCGTAAGCGCATCGTCATTCTCGTCACAAAAGAAGCGCATTGTTTAGGCGATATTCTGATGAAAACCTACGATGGAAGCCTAGATGTTGAGATCGCCGCTGTGGTGGGGAATTACGACAAACTGCAAACTCTCACTGAACGCTTCGACATTTCTTACCACCATGTGACCCATGAAAACCTTAGCCGTGAAGAACACGAGCAGAAGATGCTAGAAGTGATCGATCAATACGATGCTGACTTTTTGGTGCTAGCTAAATACATGCGCGTATTAACGCCGACGTTTGTTGAGAAATATCACCACAAAATCATTAATATTCATCACAGCTTCTTACCTGCTTTTATTGGCGCGAAGCCATATCAACAAGCTTACGATCGCGGTGTGAAAATCATCGGTGCAACAGCACACTTCGTGACTAATGATTTAGATGAAGGGCCGATCATCAAGCAAGACGTAATTCCTGTCGACCATACATTCAATGCCCAAGATATGGCGCAAGCGGGACGCGATGTAGAGAAGAACGTATTGAGTAAGGCTTTGAATAAAGTGATCAATGACCACGTCTTTGTTTATGGGAATAAGACAGTGATCCTTTAAGTTCATCGCTTTTGAATGAAAGAAAGGGTTGCTCATTTGCAAACCTTTCTTCTTTCTAGTCGTTCAAAACTTGCTTATTCAGCCTGCTCAGACTCCACAATACGCTTAAGTGAATGCGGGTGCAGTTTGATACAAATGTCTTGGTACTTAAACGCCACCGTTGGGTTGTTCAAGCGTTCGCCATCCCCTTTCGGGCTCGACAGTTTGATCTTCACACCCAGCTCTTCCAACTCATTAAAACGCGCCCCAAACGCTGGGTAAGTGTGTTTCAAATCAGCAAGAAACTCGTCTGCAGTTTCGGCATGAGACGGAATAACAAACTCCACATGTTCCCAGCTTTCAGTTGAGTAGATTTTGCCTTCCGCAGGGTATGGCAGTTCCAGACACTCAATCTTCCAGCCACGACTTTCCAACGCTTTATCGAATTCGATAACGATGATTGGGCGACCGTTGATTTTCGCTTGTGAAATCACCTTACCGTATTGATTCCATGCTTCATGCGCGGCTTTTGCTGTTTCAGTATCATTAATTCGCAGCGCAATATGGTCAGCTTGAGCAAAGCTCAGATCCAGTTTTAACAGGGATGCAAGCTCTTCAATCTTCGCCATAAATGCATCCAGATCTTGGATCATCAATTTAGGCGCTAGGCGTTTTTCAACTAGTTGAGTCGTCATTGTGGCTCTCTTTTGGGGCGATTTATCTCATTACTCTGAGCGCAATAGTAAACTCAAACCAAACCACATTTCCATTCAATCGAAAAAGTATAAATTTCCCCAATTCCTCTCTGTATGAAAAGCAATAAAGTTGTTATCATTAGCCCCATTTTTGTGAACTCCAACAGAACTCGGCACTTACTTCGCCGAGTTCTTCGTCCTTGAATTGAAGGAAACGCGTGTGAATATCCAAGCACTTATTAATGACAAAGTATCTCAGGCTCTAGAAGCCGCTGGCGCACCTGCAGGCAGTCCTGCGGCAGTACGCCAATCAGCAAAGCCACAATTTGGTGACTACCAAGCAAACGGCGTAATGGGCGTTGCTAAAAAACTGGGTACTAACCCACGAGAATTTGCACAGAAAGTACTGGATGTTCTAGACCTAGATGGTATTGCAAGCAAGACAGAAATCGCTGGTCCTGGTTTCATCAACATTTTCCTAAGCGAAGAGTTCCTAGCAAAACAAGCGGAAGCAGCACTGGCTGACTCACGTCTTGGCGTTGCAGCAGACGAAGCTCAAACTATCGTTGCCGACTACTCTGCACCAAACGTTGCTAAAGAAATGCACGTTGGTCACCTACGTTCAACCATCATCGGTGATGCGGTAGTACGTACTCTTGAGTTCCTAGGTCACAAAGTGATCCGTGCGAACCACATCGGCGACTGGGGTACTCAGTTCGGTATGCTTATCGCAAACCTTGAGCGTGTACAACAAGAGTCTGGCGAAGTTTCTATGGAACTTGCGGACCTTGAAGGCTTCTACCGCGAATCGAAAAAGCTGTACGATGAAGATGAAGAGTTCGCAGTAAAGGCGCGAAACTACGTGGTAAAACTGCAAAGCGGTGACGAGTACTGTGCAGAAATGTGGAAAAAACTCGTTGATGTAACCATGATCCAAAACCAGCGCAACTACGACCGTCTAAACGTGTCACTGACTCGTGACGACGTGATGGGCGAGAGCATGTACAACGACATGCTTCCTAAGATCGTTGCAGACCTAAAAGAACAAGGTCTTGCCGTTGAAGATGATGGCGCGCAAGTTGTATTCCTAGATGAATACAAGAACAAAGATGGCGAACCAATGGGCGTTATCGTTCAAAAACGCGATGGCGGTTTCCTATACACAACAACAGACATCGCATGTGCAAAATATCGTTATGAAGAGCTAAGCGCAGACCGTGTGCTTTACTTCATCGACTCACGTCAACACCAGCACCTAATGCAAGCTTGGACAATTGTTCGTAAAGCAGGCTACGTACCTGAGTCAGTATCTCTTGAGCACCACGCGTTCGGCATGATGCTTGGTAAAGATGGTAAGCCATTCAAGACTCGTGCGGGTGGTACCGTTCGCCTTGCCGACCTTCTAGATGAAGCAGAAGTTCGTGCAGCACAACTGATCGAATCTAAAAACCCTGAGCTAGATGCGGAAGAAAAAGAGAAGATCTCTAAAACAGTTGCAATGGCAGCGGTTAAATACTCTGACTTATCTAAACACCGTACGACTGACTACGTGTTCGATTGGGACAACATGTTAGCGTTTGAAGGTAACACAGCACCATACATGCAATATGCATACACTCGCGTAGCTTCTATTTTCGCTAAAGCTGGTGTTGCTATGGACGCTCTCCAAGGCGACATCAAAATCACTGATGAGAAAGAGAAAGCACTTATTGCTAAACTTATGCAGTTCGAAGAAGCGGTTCAATCTGTCGCTCGCGAAGGCCAACCGCACATCATGTGTAGCTACCTATTCGAACTAGCAGGTCAGTTCTCTAGTTTCTACGAAGCGTGCCCTATCCTAGTTGCTGAAGACGAAGCTGTGAAACAAAGCCGTCTGAAACTAGCTGCGCTAACAGCGAAGACCATCAAGCAAGGTCTGTCTCTACTAGGTATTGATACTCTAGAGCGTATGTAATCCGCTTTTACGTAGGTAGCTTAAGTAGCACAAGCTAAATGATGACAAAGGTTGACGTGAAAGCGTCAACCTTTTGTTTTATCTGGCGTATACTGATGTCATTCAATTCAAATCGGACAACATAATGAGTTTTGAACTGCACCCTCAACTGGCAAAAGACACCACCGTTATCGGCCACTTCCCACTGTGTGTGGCGCTTCTGCATAAAGATAACGCCGTGCCATGGGTTATCTTGGTCCCTAAACGTGCAAACCTAAAAGAGCTTCACCACTTGCCAATGCAAGAACAGCAACAGTTTTTGCTAGAGTCTCAAGCGGTAAGCCAAGCACTGGAAGCAACATTCCGTCCAGACAAGCTAAACCTTGGTGCGCTAGGTAATATGGTGCCACAGCTGCACATTCACCATATTGCTCGCTTCAAAGATGACGTAGCATGGCCGGGACCGGTTTGGGGTAACACCAAAGGTGAATTCCGTACAGAAGAAGAGCAAAACGAATTGCTTGGTCGCATTAAAAATGTGCTGTCACTGAGTTCTATTTTCCAAAAAGCATAAGCACTGCTAGCGAAAATAATTCGCCTTTGAATACGGCTGAAATAGACAGAGAAAGATTAATACGTATTTGTAACAATCTTTCTCATTTTTCTGGGATTATCACTAAAATAAAACTTGTTTAGACTACCAGCTCAGTTAGAGAGGGTCATCATGAAACAAGTCTTCAACACATTCCGATACGTCAGCTGGATCGCCATTATCTGTTCTATGGCTGCTTCATTCTTGCTTTTTCTTATGGGTGCAGCAAAAACCTATTCGGCATTTGCGGTCTTCATTCTCAATCAAACACCTCCAGAAGCACTCGCACATTTAGATAAAGCAGACATCGCGATCGCTTATTTGATCAAGTCACTGGATACGTTTCTTGTCGCACTAGTTTTGTTCATCTTTGCTCACGGCATCTACACACTATTTATTTCCAACAAAGCTAAAGCGAAAACACAAGAGCAGTCGGTTTTGCATTGGATCAGAACCCCAAACATCGGCCATCTAAAAAACATTTTGGCTGAAGTCATCATCGTGATCTTGTTTGTGAAGTTCTTAGAGCTCGTGCTGATTAACTTCGACAGCTTAGATTGGACGATCTTAACATTACCTATTTCGATTTTAGTTTTAAGTCTTGGTTTAAAGTTCCTAGAGTTAGGCGCGACTAAACACTCTGAAGAACATTAATTTCGCTGTATTCACAAACAATAACCAGCAAAATAAAAGCCGCATCATTGCTGATGCGGCTTTGTCGTTTTTACGTGATAATTTTTAGGTGACTAATTTTGATAGTCGCTACATGGTGACTGTCAGAGACAAACCATCTTGTTTAGTCACTGAGTAGCGAACACGAGTCACGTCATGAGCTTTATTAGTGTCGACTAGGCGGCTAATTTTGCCCTTCTTAATCCACACGTTTAACATCGCGTCGGCGCCATCTTCACTCATCCCAAACTGTTTAGCCAGATCTGACTGGGAGACGGTTCCTTTGTCTGCAATGTATTGATAAAGCTCTTTTAAAATCATGCTACTTGCGCCTCTAATGCACCGTTTTGTTTCTTACCAACTTGTTTGAACACACGGTATGTGCCAAAGAAGATAGCTACGATCACAGCCATCCAAATACCACTTGTTACTGGGCTATCTGCGAAATGCGTCAATTGGTTGTAGAACGTCGCACATAGGTAAGCCAAGCCCATTGTCCAAACCGCGATAAAGCGTGCGAACTTATGACCAAACTCACGTACGTAAGCACCCATCGCCGCCACACAAGGAGTGTACAGTAGGATAAAGATTAGGTAAGCAAATGCGGCATTGCCAGAAGCAAACTGCGATTTAATGTTACCGAAGATAGAAGCATCGACTTCTTGTTCTTCGGCAACGGCATTTGAGTCAGTTAAGTCACCCACTTCAATACCTAGTGGATCTGAGTAGCTCAAACCGGCTAAGTTTTCAGGGATACTCATTACTGCCTCTTCTAGGCTGCCCATTAGATCAAATTCTGCGTCTTCACCGTCACTTGGCGTCGTGTATAGACTGTTAAGCGTACCAACTACCGCCTCTTTTGCGAAGATACCAGTAATGATACCTACCGTCGCTGGCCAGTTATCTTCTTGAACACCGATTGGCGCGAATACTGGAGTTACAACTTGCGCAGCTTTAGAAAGCACCGAGTTTTCGCTGTCTTCATTACCAAAACTGCCATCAGTACCCAATGAGTTGAAGAAACTCAGAATAGCAACAACGATAACGATGGTTTTACCTGCACCAAGTACAAAGCGCTTTAGCTTTTGCCAAGTTTTGATCACCACGTTTTGTAGCGTCGGAAGCTCGTAATCTGGCATTTCCATCACTAGGCTATCGCTGCTACCTGGGTAAAGCGTGTGCTTAAGGAAAAGACCTGTGAAGATCGCTGCCACAATACCAAGTAGGTAAAGTGCGAATACAATGTTCTGGCCAGAACCTGGGAAGAATGCCGCAGCGAATAGCGCGTATACAGGCAGACGAGCACCACATGACATAAATGGCGCCATAGATGCAGCCAGTTTACGCTCACGTTCTTGGTCTAGAGTACGAGTTGCCATGATTGACGGAACGTTACAGCCAAAACCAAGAACCAACGGTACAAATGCTTTGCCCGGTAGGCCGATCTTCTGCATCACTTTATCTAGTACGAATGCTGCACGAGCCATGTAACCTGAGCTCTCAAGTACCGCTAGGAACAGGTACAAACACGCGATAACCGGAATGAAGGTTGCAACCGTCTGGATACCACCACCGATACCATCAGCAAGAACCGTCACTAACCACACAGGCAAATGACCGTCTAACAAGTGATGCCCACCATCAACCAACAATGCGCCCACACCAATGTCAAAAAAGTCGATAAATGCACTACCGATGTTAATCGAGAACATAAACATCAGGTACATAACAACAAAGAAGAAAGGAATTCCAATCCACTTGTTCAAAATAAACTGGTCGAGTCTTTCAGTCACACTACGACTTAACTTGCCTTCGCTTCGGCGAACTTTTTTACACTGTTCATGCAGATGCGTGTACTTAGTATCCGCGACATGCAAATCGATATCCAAATCTAACGTCGTAATGACTTCCAAGACTTTGCTTCTATCAATATCAGAAAGACTATTGAGCACCATTGTGTCTTTTTCAAGCGCACGAATCGCTAGTGCACGATGAGCGACGGTTTGGTCGTTAAAAAGTGCGGAAACCGTTTGAATTGCCGACTCCATCTTCTCACCATAATGCAAAGACAATTCTTTAAGTGGCACTCCTTGAACGATGGATTTATGGAGCTTTTCTTTAAACTCTGCCACTTGAGTTTTATTGGTTGCAGATAAACTGACAACCGGACAACCTAACGTTTTCTCAAGCTCTGCAACGTTAATCATCTGACGTTCACGCTTTAGCGCATCCATCTTGTTGAGGACAACAATCATAGGGCGACCAAGTTCGCGAAGTTGCAGCGTCATATATAAGCTGCGCTCTAAACTTGTAGCATCCACCACGTTAATAATGAGATCAGCAGGATGAGTTAGAACCGCACGCGATGCGATGGATTCATCAATACTATTACTATCATTACCACTGTCTAATGAGTAAATACCCGGAAGGTCAGTGAGCAAAAACTCATCCCCAGCATGCTTGAATTGTCCCGTTTTCTTTTCAACCGTGACGCCTGCCCAGTTACCAACTTGCTGTTTTGCGCCAGTTAAACCATTAAATAGCGTCGTTTTACCACTATTAGGGTTACCTACGGTTAGCACTTGATATTGCATTACACTCGCTCCACTTCAATTTTCTGAGCAATTGTTTCTCGCAATGCGACAGACACACCACGGACTTCGACTTGTAAAGGATCGCCCATTGGCGCACGTCGAATCACTTTGACTTCTGTATTGGGAAGCAGCCCCATTACCATGAGTTTCTTTCTGATATCTGATGAAAGACCATCTAACAACCGAATCGTCACCGTATCGCCAGGATTAATCTCTGATAACTTCATAGTGGCCCTTAAGAGTATTGCTAATGAGAAATATTATTATTTAATAAGTTTAGGTTGCCAATATTACTCCCCTATACCCCTTCAATCCTTGTGTGAAATCAAAGATTCCGTAAATGTTTTCACGCTTTCAAACGTTAACTTCGTAAATTTCCTCTCGTTATTTACGTCAAAATTAACAATTAAAAATGACACCTAACGAAACAAAAATGTCACAAACCAAGATAGAAAACAAAAAATGCAAATTAAAACAGTGGGTTAATTAAAAAACAAAACGTTGTCGCTTTTCTCATATAAACATGGCGTTATTTTTATAAGAAAAATAAGTAACCTCTCGTATAGTTACTCCATCGAGAGGGCAACCTCTCTAATAAATTCCAGAGGTGGCATGGCAACATGTCACTCCGGCAGCAAGCGAAGGTGTCCTTGACACCCGTGGTATAGTCCCCCCGGCTATACCACGATATTTTTTTCACCTCTTTCAAAACTTCTTTACCTTATCCATCTTTTCAACACAGTTTTCGTTTTCACGAATGTCGCATGCCATCACTCCCCCAAATGAACAACGCTCTTTTGATACAGCAATACAACTGTCATTTATTTGTTGCAACTATCAGTAAATCATTCTCTTGAAGCCATTTATGCTTATTGCTATGAACATCGCGACTAACAGATAGAACGTGATCGTGCTTACGTGTTGAGAATGGATTTGTAGGCTAGATGTGATGAAGAAACAATGAAACTTACTGCGTTAGCAACTGCAGCAATAATAGAGCACTGTATGCAGCTCCCCAGCATCTTAACTATTAATTAGGGAGCGTATAATGAAGGTTTTCTAGTTAATTTCTTGGCTTTCTTGAGTCAAAGCAAACTTGGAAGGGGGCAAACCAAAATGCAGCTTAAACTTTTGGCTAAAGTAAGATGGATCATTAAAGCCACAGTTAAAGGCGACTTCACTGATTTTCTCACCCGCCAATAACTTTTCACACGCCGTTTCCAAACGAACCTCTGTGACATAGTCTTTTAACGTTCTTGACGAGGCAGATTTAAAACGTCTCTGTAAAGAGCGTTCAGACATATACAGCATTTTAGCGGCTGACGCAGTGCCAAATTCAGGATCATGGTAATGCTCTGCCACTAATTGATAGACTTTTTGCAACCACTCTTTCTCTGGTGTGACTTGATCTTCTGCAATAGTTACAGGATTGAGTTCTTGCTGCGGTTCATCCAGATAACTCCTTTCCTTCGCAGATGGCCATGTAATCTCGACTTTGTTTTGAGCATCAGAAGAGAAGACAGCCAAATAACCACCACTCGTTGTCACTAGTTGGGCAAGGTGGTCAATACTCAACTCAGAGTGATTTAAGTTAGATGGAAGCCCAGTCGCGACTTTATTAGGTAATTGCGTCCCGTAATCAAGAAAGCTCAATGACACAATATCATGTCCCTCTTCTAGCATAATTCTAACCGTTTGACCTCGGAAAGAGCGCTTGATGATATTGGCAAAAATGCTATTGAAAATAACATCAAGATTAAAACTTTCCAGAGCAACCCGGCTCTGCTTGCTCTCATCTTCTAGCTCTACCAAAATACCCGCTTTTGCAAAGTCATCTTGCCATACATCAACCACTGACTGAGTTATCTGACTCAAGTTGTAGTTCTGACTCCCACCACTTACATCACTTGGAACACTTTTGAGTTCATTTAACTGCCAATTCGTTTTAGCCCAATGATCCTCTGTCGCAGTATCCAGAGGCATAGGTAGTTTCGCCACAATAAAGTCGACGCTTGATTTTATGGATAGAGCTACATGGTCTACGAGTAGGTTTCTAACTTGAATCTGTTTACGTAATTGCTGGTTGCTCGTAAGCAACACTCTACTTTGATGTCTTAACTGATTCGTTTTGAGAGTCACTTGAGCTGCTAGATCACGGTTAGCCTGTACAACGTAGCGAGAGCGCCAGAAAACAAGTAATGCGACGACCGCAATACTAGCTACGACAAAGCCTAAAATAGCAAATCGCGATAGATACCAAGGATGAAGGACGATAAAGTGAGATTCTAAACCAACGACTCCAGTGGCAACTTGAGACTCATTACTGACCTGCAAGTGATATTCACCGGAACTAAGGTGCTCGAGTGTCAGTTGGCCCCCCTCTAACGTTTGCCATGGGTCATCGTTGTTCAATCGATAGTACAAATTTTGACTGTCTGGTTTTGGCATCACACCGAATAAAAAACTCAGCGAAGATCCATATGGCAGTGTGAGCCCATTCAGATCGGCACTACCAACTTGCAGAACTTCATTTTCAAGCACTACTTGGCTAACAATAAACTTAGACTCTGGGGGATTAGATACAAGCAGCTTGGATGCTTCTGCTTTTACGAGTCCGTACTTCGACCCCAGAACAAGCTCTCGCTCACCAATTTCTGTCTGCTGTATAACGCTACAAATACCAGGGAGGAACTCATTGTTCATTAAGCCTGATGACGATGAGTAATGTTTCACTAACTCACCCGAAAGGTGGTAATAGCTTAAACCGACAGAGGAAGCTAACCATACACCTTGCCTGTCTCTGATCAAGCAAGCAGGTCTGGCGTTGGGCTCACTCATTTCAACAACACGTTTTTCATCGCTTCGTGTATCAGTTTTAAACACACCATAAGATGAAGCAAACCACTGGCTGCCATCAACCGCCGTGGTCATGTCTAATGATTCACCAAACTTTTCTGAAAAACGGATAAACTGGATGTTGTCATTACTGTATTGGTATACGCCATGATCGGTGCCTATTAATAGGGCGTCTTCAGTATCATATAGGCGCGTAACCTTAGCAGGCAAATACTGACTTACTAGCCACTCACTTCCAAAGTTTCGTACGCTTTGTGCAGCAGTATCAACATTGTAAAGATGGTATCCGCTTGATACCCAAAGACGGTCATCACCATCAACGGTCACATGCTCTACGGCATGTCCAGCCATAACCTGTAAATAAGGAAATGTAATCTTGTTGAGACCATTTAGCTCAAATATTTCCAGCCCTTTTGAGGTTGCAAGCCAAAGCATGCCGTTTTGAAACGCAAATTCATTGATCTGCGACTCCAACTCTAAGACTTGGTTAATCCCACTCTTTCCTGAACGATAAATCTTTCGGTCATCAGCAAACCAAAGCGCACCATCAGGACCTTCAATAGTTTGCCGAATTCGTCCTGATAGGGTGTGTGAGTCATAACTACTAAAGGTCACTCGTTCAAATTTTTTACTAAATAGCGAGTAATAACGAATACCTTGGTTAGTCGCAATCCACATCCCTCCCATATTGTCGCTCAACAACGAATAAATCTTCGTGTTATCTAACTCTAACTCAAGAAAGCTTGCAGGCGCGACTTCGGTGACCTCACCTGAAAAAAATGAGTACAAATAAAGGCCATGCTCTGTCCCCACCCAATACTCTTGATTTGTCTCTGCGAATGTCAAAACATGTGAGCCGCCAATTCTAATCACTTCTTTATCAGGCTGGTAAATGTTGAAAATTAAAGCGCCACGCAATGTACCTATCAAAATTTCTCTTCGCGTGTGTGAATAATAGACTTTCTCAATGTAGTTTTGACCTGAGGCAGCGACATGGTCAAACTTATCACCTTCAGAAAGATAGAAGCCGGAAGTCGTTGCTAGTGCCCACTTCGTTTCAACTAGCACCGCATCATTAATGTAAACGTAGCTATTATTACTATGTTGATAGAGCTGCAATAGAGAGAAAGAGTTTAACTCGCTAGTGTCGATATTGTAGGTATAGAAATGCGCGCCATCACTCACCCAAATATAGTTCTTTGAAGACCCTATTTTTCTTATTTGTGAGCCTGGATTTAAACTAAAGACTAAACGTCGCTCCTGATTTGGATAAGTTCGATAGACCTCATTTTCAATAAAGGTCCAAAAAGCACCTTTATGATAAGCCAACTGCTTGGCCGACGTTTGTAGGAAGCTACCTGATTTAGGCAATATAGTTTGACCATCGTAAAACAGGACTCTCCCGTGTACGTCATGAATCCACAAACCGCCCTTTTCACCCAAGAACAACTTTTTAGCCGCGATAAAAGTACCCTTTGCCTGAGTTGGCAAAGGGTAAAAGATTGCATTTGCATTATGAAGCGCAAATGCTTGGTAGGATAAGATAAAGCCCAACAGAGCAAGGGCTAATTGGCGTAGCAAGACGAAAACCTTTTGTATCAATTTGTGCTCTGAAAGTGACCGTTCATCGTTTGTAAAACATGGATTTATACGGTTATTTTGAGCTGATAATTATTGGTAATGATATCTCAATTACTTTCTGAGAAAAGGCTCGCCTTACCAAAGGTTGTAATTCTTACTACTGGATCACGTTAAAAAGACTACTCCTACATTACGACAGCACTTAATCTGACTTTTTGTTCAAGCATTGCTCAAAACTATTCGCCATATTGTTGAGAAAAGTAAAGTAACTGCCAGGTTTTGCTTCAATTGTACTCCCTAACGGGTCAAGCTCGCCTTTAGCGACATCACTGCCTCTCATTACGCTCTGAACGACAGCCGGGGTAAACTGAGGTTCAGAAAATACACAAGCCACATCTCCACCACTTAGCTTTTGACGAATTTGAATTAAGGTCTTCGCTCCTGGCTTGCGTTCTGGGCTCACAGTAAAATGCCCCATTTGATTTAGTTCATAACGATCTTCGAAATAACCGTAAGCATCATGGAATACAAAGTAACCTTTGCTTTTTACTGGTGCCAGCTTCTGCTTTATCTGTTGGTCAGTGTCTTTTAGCTCGAGTTCAAACTTTTTGAGGTTCGCTTGATATTGAGCTGCATTTTCCGGATCAAGTGATACAAGTTGATTCACAACAGCCTTGGCCACTTGTTGTGCTTGGCTTACACCTAGCCAAAAGTGCGGATCATGTGAGCCATGATCGTGCCCATCATGGTCATGGTTGTGCTCACTATCAAATTCACGCAATTCTAGATTTGGAATTTGACTAATAGTCAAAGTATTCGATCTATCCGAAACAACTTTCTCTAGAAACGGTTCAAGATCATGTCCGTACCAGATAACCAAATCAGCCGAAGCGACCTTTTTAACATCCGATGGACGCAAAGCATAGTCATGGGGTGATGTGTTAGACTGCAATAGCACGTCTGGTGAAGTTACTCCTTGAGTAAGCTCTGTTACTAACAACTGAATAGGTTTGATACTCGTCAGTACCGTTACCGCCTGTGCTGGCAGTGTTAACATTGCTGAGGCAGCAAGAATTAATGCTCTTTTCATAGTTTTACTTGGGATATGGCGTGGAAAGTGAGATAATGTTACATTATAACATTATTGATTTGCAAATGAGTTTCATTCATGTCTTCCTTAGTCCATCTTGAGCAGTTATGCGTCGAGTTCGATGGCCGCAGAGTTCTCGATAACATTAGTATGGAATTAGAAAAGGGCAAAATAACTACCCTAATTGGTCCCAATGGAGCGGGAAAATCAACGTTAGTCAAAGTTATCTTAGGTCTTCAAAAGCCAACTAGCGGCAAGTTGAACCGACAAAGAAAACTGAAAATTGGTTACGTTCCTCAAAAGTTGAAGCTCAATGACTCCCTTCCATTGAATGTAACCCGCTTTCTAAATTTAGCAGGAAAATACAGTAAGCAGGAGTGCATTGATGCATTACGGCTTGTTGGCGCTGAACATTTACTTAATAGTAATATGCATCGCTTATCCGGTGGTGAAAACCAACGAGTGTTACTGGCTCGCGCTCTGCTTCAACGTCCTCAGCTATTGGTATTAGACGAACCAGCTCAGGGGGTGGATATCCAAGGTCAAATCGATCTCTATGACTTAATTGAGAGCATTCGTCACCGCTTTGATTGTGGCGTATTTATGGTATCGCATGACTTACATTTAGTGATGGCGAAAACGGACGATGTTATTTGTCTGCATCACCATGTTTGCTGCTCAGGTTCACCTGCCACTATTACTCAGCACCCTTCTTACATCGCACTATTTGGCAATGCAGCGAGAGAGTCTCTCGCGTTTTATCATCACGACCATGAGCACCATCATCACGATTTATCCGGAACGCCAGTAAGCGGTGATGCGATATCATGCTCCCACCATAAACACGGACATCACCATCATGATTGAGTTTCTCCTACCTTCTATTCTTGCTGGTATTGGTATCGCGATCATTGCCGGTCCACTTGGGTCATTTGTCGTTTGGCGTAAAATGGCTTACTTCGGAGATACCCTAGCTCATGCATCGTTAATGGGCCTAGCGCTGGGCTTCTTGCTCAACGTAAATCTCTACCTTGCGCTACTCGTCTGCTGTTTAGCTCTGGCCGTTTTGCTTGTCACTCTGCAAAAGCAACAACTTGTGGCTACAGACACGTTGTTAGGTATCTTGGCACACAGTGCACTCTCTATCGGTTTAGTATCGGTTAGCTTTTTGGAAAACGTGCGCGTCGATTTAATGAGCTACCTATTTGGGGACTTACTTGCCGTCTCTCCACAAGATCTGATGTTTATTTACGCAGGTGTTGTTGCGGTGAGTGCGTGTTTGTACGTCTTCTGGCGCCCACTGCTTTCTAGCACTGTTAGTGAAGAACTTGCCGCTGTTGAGGGCGTGAATACAGACTTAGTTCGATTGGTGTTAATGCTAATGGTGGGTGTAGTAATCGCAGTAGGTATGAAGTTCGTTGGCGCGTTGATCATGACTTCGCTCCTAATTATCCCAGCAGCAACAGCACGTAAAGTCTCTTCATCACCAGAGCAAATGGCATTGTTCGCATCTATTATTGGCTCAGTGGCAGTACTGATGGGGCTTAGCCTATCATGGCACTTCGATACACCGGCCGGCCCTTCTGTAGTGATCAGCGCAACATCCTTATTTATGCTGAGCCAGCTGATTAAAAGCAAAGCATAATCGCATTGAGCATTAAACGCGAAAGACCTTGCTAACAACAAACATAAACCCACGGAAACGGAAAAAGAAAAGCCTGCGAAGTCGCAGGCTTTTTAATACTTATTAAGTAGTGTGGTCGATTACCAACCCGTCACTTCACGTAGACCTTGGCCAATCTCTGCTAGAGATTTCACAGTTTTAACGCCAGCCGCTTCTAGTGCAGCAAATTTGTCTTCAGCAGTACCTTTACCACCAGAGATAATCGCACCAGCATGGCCCATACGCTTACCAGGAGGTGCAGTTACACCAGCAATGTAAGAAACCACTGGCTTCGTTACATTTTCTTTAATGTATGCTGCTGCTTCTTCTTCTGCAGTACCACCGATCTCACCGATCATAACGATCGCTTCTGTCTCAGGGTCTTCTTGGAACAGTTTTAGGATATCAATGAAGTTTGAACCCGGGATTGGGTCACCACCGATACCAACACAAGTAGACTGGCCGAAACCTTCGTCAGTGGTTTGTTTGACTGCTTCGTAAGTTAGAGTACCGCTACGAGATACGATACCTACTTTACCTTTCTTGTGAATGTGACCAGGCATGATACCGATCTTACACTCATCAGGAGTGATAACACCCGGACAGTTAGGACCGATCATGCGAACGCCAGTTTCTTCTAGCTTCACTTTTACGTCGATCATATCTGTAGTAGGGATACCTTCAGTAATCGTTACGATTAGCTCGATACCCGCGTCAATCGCTTCTAGGATTGCATCTTTACAGAAAGGTGCTGGTACGTAGATGACTGTCGCTGTTGCGCCAGTCGCTTCTACTGCTTCGCGTACTGTGTTGAATACAGGTAGACCTAGGTGAGTTTGGCCGCCTTTACCTGGAGACACACCACCAACCATTTGCGTACCGTATGCGATAGCTTGCTCTGAGTGGAAAGTACCTTGACCACCAGTGAAACCCTGACAGATTACTTTAGTGTCTTTGTTAATTAATACAGACATTATTTAGCCTCCGCAGCAGCAACAACTTTCTGAGCAGCGTCAGTTAGCGACTCAGCAGCAATGATATCAACATCAGAATTAGCAAGAACTTCGCGACCTAGGTCAGCGTTAGTACCTTCAAGACGAACAACAACAGGTACGCTTACACCTACCTCTTTAACCGCACCGATAATACCTTCTGCGATCATGTCACAACGTACAATACCACCGAAGATGTTAACAAGTACCGCTTTCACATTGTCATCAGATAGGATGATCTTGAATGCTTCAGCAACACGCTCTTTCGTCGCGCCGCCACCTACATCTAAGAAGTTAGCTGGTTTGCCGCCGTGTAGGTTTACGATATCCATCGTACCCATTGCTAGGCCTGCACCGTTAACCATACAGCCAACGTTACCGTCTAGTGCTACGTAGTTCAGCTCCCACTGAGCTGCGTGTGCTTCACGCTCATCTTCTTGTGAAGGATCGTGCATTTCACGAAGCTTAGGCTGACGATACAGTGCGTTTGAGTCGATGTTGATCTTACCGTCAAGACATAGCAAGTTGCCTTCGCCAGTAATCACAAGTGGGTTGATCTCTAGCAGAGCAAGATCGTACTGAGAGAACATAGTGCCAAGACCCATAAAGATCTTAACGAATTGTTTGATTTGGTCGCCTTCAAGACCAAGTTTGAACGCTAGCTCACGACCTTGGTAAGCTTGTGGACCTACTAGTGGGTCAATTGCTGCTTTGTGGATGAGTTCCGGCGTTTCTTCCGCAACTTTTTCAATTTCCACACCACCTTCGGTAGAAGCCATGAAAACAATCTTACGGCTAGCACGGTCAACTACCGCACCTAGGTATAGTTCGTTCGCAATATTTGAAGCTTCTTCAACAAGGATTTTTGTTACTGGCTGACCGTTAGCGTCAGTTTGGTAAGTCACTAGGTTTTTACCTAACCACTTCTGTGCAAACTCTTTAACGCCTTCTTTTGTATCGTGTAGCTCTACGCCACCCGCTTTACCACGGCCACCAGCGTGAACCTGACATTTAACTACTTTCTTGGCTGTACTAATACGGCCTGCGGCTTCAAAAGCTTCTTGTGGTGTATCACACGCGTAGCCTTCTGGCACAGGCAAACCGAATTCTGCAAACAGCTGTTTGGCTTGGTATTCATGCAAATTCATTTCGATATTCCGTTTGTTTTTCCCTTAAGGGATTTATTATTTCCATAACGCTGCAGTCTTGGCTGCTTGTACGTCTGTAGGGTCTTCTCAAATAAATCCTTCATCATGAGTTCTCATACTGAAGGATTCAAATGAAGGCCAAACGTTGAGCTAGTCTAGCCATTGAAATTTTTAACGTCTAGCTACCTACGATAACTAGACGTTTTAGCGATATTAAACGTCTAATAGGAGACGTGCTGGGTCCTCTAGTAACTCTTTAATCGTTACTAGGAAACCAACTGATTCACGACCGTCAATTAGGCGGTGATCGTAAGATAACGCTAGGTACATCATCGGCAAGATTTCAACTTTGCCATCCACTGCCATCGGACGCTCTTGGATCTTATGCATACCAAGAATCGCTGATTGAGGTGGGTTGATGATTGGTGTAGACATAAGTGAACCAAACACACCACCGTTTGTGATAGTGAAGTTACCGCCCATTAGCTCGTCTACCGTTAGCTTGCCATCACGACCTTTGATAGCCAGCTCTTTGATGCCTTTTTCAACATCAGCGAAACCAAGCTTGTCACAGTCTTTTAGGACAGGTGTAACTAGACCACGTGGCGTTGATACCGCCATGCTAATGTCGAAGTAGTTGTGGTAAACAATGTCATCGCCATCAATCGAAGCATTTACTTCTGGGTAACGCTTAAGCGCTTCTGTTACTGCTTTCACGTAGAAAGACATGAAGCCTAAACGAATACCGTGACGCTCTTCGAACTGATCTTTGTACTGCTTACGAAGGTCCATGATTGGTTTCATGTTCACTTCGTTAAACGTCGTTAGCATTGCCGTGTTGTTCTTCGCTTCTAGCAGACGGTTAGCAACTGTCTTACGAAGGCGAGTCATTGGAACACGTTTCTGACTGCGAGCCGCTGCCGGCACGTCAACCACTGCTGGCGAGTCTTCTTTTGACGCAGATTTAGCGTTCGCAAGATGCGCTTCAATATCTTCGCGCGTAATACGACCACCAACACCAGTGCCTTTCACTTGGCTTGCTTCTAAGCCATGTTCAGCCAATAAACGGCGCACTGCTGGGCTTAGTGCGTCATTACTTTCTTCGCTAAGCGCAGCTTTGTGACGCTTATCAGGAGATGCTTCAGTACCTTCTGTTTTGTCTGCAGTTGGTTCACCTGCAACTGCGCCTGGCTTCAATTTAGCAATGATTTGTTTAGAAAGTACTGTCGCACCTTCTGCTTCAACAATAGCTTCTAAAACGCCAGCTTCCGGAGCTGGAACTTCTAGCACAACTTTGTCTGTTTCGATGTCAACCAAAACCTCGTCACGCTCTACTGCGTCGCCTGGTTGTTTGTGCCATGTCGCTACGGTTGCATCAGCAACTGATTCAGGTAAATCTGGAACCAGAATTTCAATTGTCATATCTGTTTCTTCCTTTAACTTCTAATTCTTAATTCGAAGTTTTTGAGTTCACGTTCAGAGCGTCTTCAACCAACGCTTTTTGTTGTTTCAAGTGCACCGACATGTAGCCAACTGCTGGCGAAGCAGAAGCTGGGCGACCTGCGTATTTAAGATTTGCACCTGCAGGAATAGCGGCACGGAAGTTATGTTGGCTACAGTACCAAGCACCTTGGTTCTGAGGTTCTTCCTGACACCACACGAAGTCTTCAACGTTAGTGTATTGAGCAATTGCTGCTTGTACTTCTTCCATTGGGAATGGGTAAAGCTGTTCAATACGCACGATAGCAACATCGTCTTGCTCGTTGTTACGGCGCTGCTCTAGTAGGTCAAAGTAAACCTTACCAGCACAGAACACGACACGTTTCACTTTGCTTGGTTCTAAATCATCTACTTCTGGAATTGCAGATTGGAATGTACCATCCGCCAAGTCTTCAATCGTTGAAGTACATAGAGGGTGGCGCAGCAAAGATTTCGGCGACATAACAATGAGAGGTCGACGCATTGGGCGTACAACCTGACGACGAATCATGTGGTACACCTGAGCCGGTGTTGAAGGAACCACAACCTGCATATTTTGCTCAGCACAAAGCTGAAGGTAACGCTCTAAACGTGCAGATGAGTGCTCAGGACCTTGACCTTCATAACCATGAGGTAGAAGCATAGTAAGACCGCACAAACGCGCCCACTTTTGCTCGCCTGACGAGATAAACTGGTCGATAACAACTTGTGCACCGTTGGCAAAATCACCAAACTGTGCTTCCCAGATAGTTAAACCACCTGGTTCGGCTGTTGCGTAACCGTATTCAAACGCCAACACAGCTTCTTCTGACAATACTGAGTCAAAGACTTGGAATGGCCCTTGGTTGTCATGAATATTCGCTAATGGAATGTAAGTGCTTGCATCGGTTTGGTTATGAAGAACCGAGTGACGGTGGAAGAAAGTACCACGACCCGAGTCCTGACCAGAAAGACGAATACGCTTGCCATCGTCAACCAATGTAGCATACGCCAATGTTTCAGCCATACCCCAGTCAATAGCTTTTTCACCGGTCATCATTGCTAGACGATCGTTGTATAGCTTATTAACACGGCTTTGCAGTTTATGGCTTTCTGGGTACTGACACAGACGATTGCCTAGCTCAATAAGGCGTGTCTTGTCGTATTTTGAATCCCACTCCATATCCCATTCGTGCCCTAAGTAAGGGGACCAGTCTACAGAGTGCAACGCCATTGGACGCCATTCTTTAACAACCACTTCACCGCGATCCAATGCATCGCGATACTCATTGACTAACTGAGTCGCTGTCTCGATATCTGACTCATTTTTGTCGATCAGAACATCTGCATACAATTTGCGTGGTGTAGGATGCTTTTTGATTTTCTGGTACATCAAAGGCTGAGTCGCATTTGGCTCATCCGCCTCATTGTGACCGTGGCGACGGTAACATACAAGATCGATCACGACATCGCGCTTGAACTCGTTACGGTAATCCAATGCAATGCGAGTAACAAAAGCAACTGCTTCAGGGTCATCTGCATTTACATGGAAAATTGGCGCCTGCACCATCTTCGCGATGTCGGTACAGTACATCGTAGAACGCGTGTCACGAGGATTAGACGTCGTAAAGCCTACTTGGTTGTTGATGACGATACGTACCGTACCACCAACTTGGAACCCACGAGCAAGAGACATGTTGAAAGTTTCGGCAACCACACCCTGACCAGCGATTGCTGAATCACCGTGGATGGTGATAGGAAGCACTTTGCTACCTTGATTATCACCCAAGCGGTCTTGACGTGCTCGAACTGAGCCCATGACTACCGGGTTTACGATTTCTAGGTGCGATGGGTTAAATGCAAGTGCTAAGTGAACATCACCGCCTGGAGTCGCAAAATCAGCAGAGAAACCTTGGTGATATTTCACATCACCCGTACCCCAAGTTTCGTCGTGTTTACCTGCGAACTCATCAAACAGGTCTTGAGGTTTCTTACCAAGTACGTTCACCAGCATGTTCAAACGACCGCGGTGAGCCATACCGATAACCACTTCACGCATTCCACTTGTACCCGCATGACGGATCAACTCTTTCGTCATCGGAATCAGCGCATCACCACCTTCTAAAGAGAAACGTTTTGCACCTGGGAATTTCGCCCCGAGGTAACGCTCCAAACCTTCAGCGGCTGTTAGCTCTTCTAGGAATGTGCGCTTCTCATCTTTGTTGAATGATGGCTGGCCTACGACAGACTCAAGGCGTTGCTGAATCCAACGCTTTTGCTCTGTGTCAGTCATGTGCATGTATTCAGCACCGATGGAACCGCAATAAGTTTTGTTGAGGGCTTCATAGATATCTTTCAACTTCATGGTTTCTTGCCCAACAGCAAAAGAACCTACGTTGAAAGTTTCTTCGAAGTCATCTTCGGTAAGATTATGAAAAGCAGGGTCTAACTCCGCCACTGTTGGGCGTTGCCATAGACCTAGTGGGTCTAATTCTGCAGCTTCATGCCCGCGGAAACGGTATGCGTTGATTAGCTGTAGAACTTTTACTTGTTTTGCATCGACATCTGGGTCACTAACTTGGACATTGTAATGCTTTGTTTCTCTAGCGAGTCGTCGGAAGTAGTCACGGACACGTGAATGTGGTTGTTCTGCCACTTCTTCTGATGGCTTAGGCAAGCCTTCAAAAACACGTTTCCACTCCTCACTTACCAGATCGGGATCACTTAGATACAGTTCGTAGAGGTCCTCTACATACGTTGCATTGGCGCCAGCCAAGTGTGAAGACTCGAGCCATGCCTTCATCACGCCGTTGTGCATATTTTCCCTTAACCAGTAGTTTTCACGTTTGCTTCGGTCTTTGCCGAGCTATAAGAGCCGACTAAAAATACGGTCGGCAATTTTTGTATTCTTTACTCGAATATTACTGAAGCAGTGAAGCGGTCATATCGGGTGATCCGCAACACTGCGACATTCCTAAGAGCGAGTAAATTAAACCGAACGATTAACCAACATCGACTTAATGTGACCGATGGCTTTCGTCGGATTTAATCCCTTAGGACAAACACTTACACAATTCATGATGCCATGGCAACGAAAAACGCTAAATGCATCATCAAGATCAGACAAACGTTCATCTGTTGCCGTATCGCGGCTATCAATTAGCCAACGGTACGCTGCGAGAAGACCAGCTGGGCCGATGAATTTATCAGGGTTCCACCAGAATGATGGGCAAGACGTTGTACAACATGCACACATGATACATTCGTACAATCCATCTAAATGCGCACGATCATCAGGCGATTGTAGGTTCTCACGTGATGGTGGTAATGCACCATCATCAATCAAGAATGGTTTAACTTTCGCATAGTTATCATAGAACTGCGTCATGTCAACGATAAGATCGCGCACGACAGGTAACCCTGGTAGTGGACGAATAACTATCTTATCGCCTTGTAGAGCAGATAACGGTGTGATACACGCTAGGCCGTTTTTACCATTCATATTCAAACCATCAGAACCACATACCCCTTCACGGCATGAGCGACGGAACGCGATGCTTGGATCTTGCTCTTTTAGCAGAATCAATGCATCAAGCACCATCATGTCTGAGCCTTCGTCTACCTCAATGGTATACTCTTTCATGTAAGGCTTGGTATCCACATCCGGATTGTAACGGTATAAAGAGAAGTTTAATTTCATAGTCGTATCCTCCCTTTAGTATGTACGTACTTTCGGCGGGAAAGCTTCACGATGCGTTGGCGTCATGTTCACATCACGCTTAGTCATCGCTTCTGTTTCCGGATTGTAGATAGAGTGGCATAGCCAGTTCTCATCATCACGCTCAGGGAAATCGAAACGAGCATGTGCGCCACGACTCTCTGTACGGTAGTTCGCTGCAACGGCAGTTGAAAACGCGGTTTCCATCAGGTTATCAAGTTCTAGACACTCGATACGCTGCGTGTTGAACTCTGAAGACTTGTCCGCTAGATGCGCATCTTTCAAACGTTCGCGAATCACTTTCAACTCTTCTAGACCGGTTGCCATCGCATCGCCTTCACGGAATACCGAGAAGCTGTTTTGCATGCATGCTTGTAGGTCTTTACGAATCTGAACTGGATCTTCACCACCAGTGCTGTTTTCCCAACGCATAGTACGCGCTAGAGACGCTTCAATATCAGATTCTGTTGCAGGACGAGCTTCTGCTTGCGCTGCTAGCGTTTCGCCAAGGTGCAAGCCAGTAGCACGACCAAATACGACCAAGTCTAGTAATGAGTTGCCGCCCAGACGGTTAGCACCGTGTACCGATACAGAAGCAATCTCACCACATGCGTAAAGGCCTTGTACTTCCATCTCGCTACCGTCGGCCTTCTGCTTAATTGCTTGGCCAGAGACTTGAGTAGGTACACCACCCATCATGTAGTGACAAGTTGGAATTACTGGAATTGGCTCTTTCACAGGGTCAACGTGTGCAAATGTACGAGACAGTTCACAGATACCTGGTAGACGTGATTCAAGTACTTCTTTACCAAGGTGATCAAGTTTCAACTTGATATGTGGACCCCAAGGACCATCACAGCCGCGGCCTTCACGGATTTCAATCATCATTGAACGAGCAACCACGTCACGACCAGCAAGGTCTTTCGCGTTTGGTGCGTAGCGCTCCATGAAGCGTTCACCATCTTTATTTAGAAGGTAACCACCTTCACCACGACAACCTTCCGTCACTAGAACACCCGCGCCAGCAATACCTGTTGGGTGGAACTGCCACATTTCCATGTCTTGCATTGGAACGCCTGCGCGAAGTGCCATACCAACGCCATCACCCGTGTTGATGTGCGCGTTAGTGGTCGATGCGTAAATACGACCTGCACCACCTGTAGCTAGAATGGTTGCTTTTGATTTGAAGTAACAGATTTCACCCGTTTCCATACAAATCGCAGTACAACCCATGATTGCGCCGTCTTGGTTTTTCACAAGATCCAAAGCGTACCACTCCGAGAAGATGGTTGTTTTGTGTTTTACGTTTTGCTGGTAAAGCGTGTGAAGAAGTGCGTGACCAGTACGGTCTGCTGCAGCGGCTGTACGAGCAGCCTGCTCACCACCAAACTCTTTAGATTGACCACCGAATGGACGTTGGTAGATGGTACCATTATCAAAACGAGAGAATGGCAGACCCATTTTTTCAAGCTCGATAACTGACTCAGGACCATTTTTACACATGTATTCAATCGCGTTCTGGTCACCGATGTAGTCGGAACCTTTAACGGTATCGTACATGTGCCATTGCCAATCGTCTTTGTGCGAGTTACCCAGAGCAACAGTAATGCCACCCTGTGCAGACACAGTATGAGAACGTGTTGGAAATACTTTTGACAACAAAGCACATGATAGGCCTTGTTCTGAAATTTGTAGTGCAGCGCGCATACCTGCACCACCAGCGCCGATTACTACGGCATCAAACTCACGAACTGGAATAGACACTTACGCACCCCACAGAATAAATAGACCAGAGAAGACATAGCCGAATAGCACGGCAATAACACCAAGTTGTAGTGCGCCACGTAGTTTCGCGCACTTAATGTAATCAGTTAATACCTGCCACAAACCAACCCATGCGTGAATCAGGATCGAGACAAGTGCCAACATGGTGAATACTTTAGTGAAGGTACCACCAAAGAATTGGGTCCAAGATGCGTAAGAGATATCTGAAAATGCACAGAAGCTAATCAGATAAATCGTGTATAGCGTCATAATGATTGCAGTTGCACGAATTAGTAGGAAATCGTGTACACCATTACGACCAAATGAAGATACGTGTTTTACCATACCAAGATCCCCGCCAATAATGATAATACTGCTGTTGCACCAAACGCGACTTTAGCGCTCATCGTGCCTGAATCTAGTTCTTCAAAGTGACCTAGATCCATCAATAAGTGACGGATACCACCTGCGATGTGGTAGGCAAGTGCAGTAAGAATTCCCCACAGGATGAATTTTACGAAGAAGCTATCGACGATGTCAGCGGCTTCCATAAAACCCATTGGGGATGACAGAGAAATGGATAGTAACCACAGTAATATACCCACCGCAACAAACGTAATTACCCCAGACACACGGTGTAGGATGGATGCGATTGCTGTGATAGGAAAGTGGATGGTCTGTAGATCTAAATTAACAGGTCTTGACTTTCTTTCTTTCACGGGCTTGCTCACTCAGCTCCATTGAGCATTTATTGTTATAACCAATTTCAGCTTCCAAACGTACAAAAGTTAACATCTATTTAACAAATATCGCGAGTAACCACTCAGATAATTGTAAACAAGTTGTTAACAAACGGAATCCAGCAACAAACCTCACTCTTTGTTTCTAGCCCCGAATTTATAAGGATTTAACTAAAATTTTCTTTGCCAATATACGGCGAGCAACATTCTAATACAATTGGTGTAACAAATTATGCTACATAGAACAGATTTTTAACGATTTTCATGAGAAAAATCATAACAAGTGCACACAAAGATGGAGAAAAATTGACTTTAAGCTTTAACAACAGTACAAAAATGGCACATAAACATCCTGGACGGATTAAATAATAAACAAAGGAGATTGTTATGGCGGATAAGAAAGCGACCCTTCATGTTGAAGGTCAAGCGCCAATCGAACTGCCAATTATGGACGGTACGCTAGGTACACCTGTAATTGACGTTCGTAAGCTGGGAGCCAATGGTTACTTTACTTTTGACCCAGGTTTTCTTGCCACTGCATCTTGTGAATCATCAATCACGTACATCGATGGCGGCAAAGGTATTCTTTTGCACCGCGGTTTCCCGATTGATCAATTAGCCAATAACGCAGATTACTTAGAAGTATGTTACATCCTTCTTTATGGTGAAGCCCCTACCCGAGAACAATACGAGCAATTCAAAACGACCGTTACTCGTCACACAATGGTACACGAGCAAATCGCAAGCTTTTTCCATGGCTTCCGACGCGATGCACACCCAATGGCGGTAATGTGTGGTGTAGTTGGAGCACTTGCAGCCTTCTATCACGACTCTCTTGACATTAACAACGACGAACACCGCGAAATTGCAGCGTACCGTCTGCTGTCAAAAATGCCAACACTGGCGGCGATGTGTTACAAATACTCTATCGGTCAGCCATTTATTTACCCTCGTAACGACCTTAGCTACGCTGAGAACTTCTTGCATATGATGTTCGCAAACCCTTGCGAAGAGTATGAAGTAAATCCTGTGGTTGCCCGTGCGATGGATAAGATTTTCACTCTACACGCGGATCACGAACAGAATGCGTCGACATCAACTGTACGCCTAGCTGGCTCTTCTGGTGCGAACCCATTTGCATGTATTGCCGCTGGTATTGCATCCCTTTGGGGACCTGCTCACGGTGGTGCAAACGAAGCCTGCTTGAGAATGCTAGAAGAGATTGGCAGCGTCGATAACATCCCTGAATATGTAGACCGCGCGAAAGACAAAGATGACCCATTCCGCTTAATGGGCTTTGGTCACCGCGTTTACAAGAACTACGACCCACGTGCGACAGTAATGCGCGAAACGTGTCATGAAGTTCTCAAAGAGCTAAACATTCAAGACCCTCTGCTAGACGTTGCAATGGAACTTGAGCGCATTGCGCTTTCTGATGAGTACTTCGTGTCTAAGAAGCTGTACCCGAACGTAGACTTCTACTCAGGTATCATTCTTAAAGCGATTGGTATTCCAGTTTCTATGTTTACGGTTATCTTCGCGATTTCTCGTACCATCGGCTGGATTGCTCACTGGAACGAAATGCACAGCGATCCACTGAACCGCATCGGTCGTCCTCGTCAGCTATACACTGGCGAAACACAACGTGAGTTTTCTCCACTTCACGAACGTGAATGATCTTTTAGTACGAAGATAGACAAACAAAAGGGTTGAGATTTTCGTCTCAACCCTTTTTTCTTTTTTGCGTTTAACGTTATTAATGGAGAACGCTAAACCGGATTATCAATATCGATAAACTCCACATGTAGGCCATATTCATCCGCTAGCCATTTGCCTAAGGCCTGAACACCATAACGCTCAGTAGCATGATGACCTGCAGCAAAGTAATGAATGTCCATTTCACGAGCGGTATAAGTGGTGCGCTCTGAAATTTCTCCAGAGATAAATGCATCCAGCCCGTGCTGTACAGCAAGTTCAATGAAATCCTGCCCTCCACCAGTGCACCAGCCGACTGTCTCAATCATCTTATCGGTATTCTCTGGAGCGATATGCAGAGGCTCTCTATCAAGAACTTGGTTGATCTTACTCGCAAATTCAACACCAGACATCGGCTTTTTCAAGCGCCCAAACATAACAACTGACTGAGGGTGCCCTTCAAGCCCACCTTCTACTTCGATTTCAAGTAAGCGAGCTAATTCAGCGTTGTTGCCTAGCTCTGGATGAATATCTAGAGGAAGGTGATAACCATATAAGTTGATATCGTTTTTGATCAGACTACGAATTCGTTTACCTTTCATGCCACGAATTGGCTCAGGCTCACCTTTCCAAAAATAGCCATGATGAACAAGCAATGCGTCTGCATTAAGCTCAATCGCTTTATCGATTAAGGCTTGAGAGGCGGTTACGCCAGTGATAACACGCTTTACCGCTGATTTCCCTTCTACCTGTAACCCATTTGGTGCGTAATCTTTAATTAACTGCGGTGACAGTTTGTCATTAAGAATCTGTTCTAGCTTTAAGTTATTCATTATTACTTCCAATTTCTAGCGCATGTAAACCTAAATAACCTCTTGATGGAATCAGACGAAAGAATGCAACCTAGTTGATACAACAACGTTTTGACATCTGGCACCTTGATATCATTTAGGTCTTTAAAGTGTATCTCGAACCCTAATATCGATGCTAGCCACCCTACCCTCAAAAGCAAATTTAGTTACAATAACAAAGCTTGTCGCCTCACCATAAATTTAGGGATACGGATGAACCAACTGCAACGCTTTTACCAATGGATCGCCACTTCACCTCCGCTTTTCAAGTTAACCCCTCCGTTTGCAACCTTAGAAGATATCTCGGTCAAACCTTTGAATAGCTCAGAACAATACAATGGTAATCCGAGACTGGTTTTTTTATATCAGCACCTATGCACTGCGGCTCTTTCTAATTCAGAACGATATCAGATTATTGCCGAAGAAATTCAGTTAAACGACGCGGAAGGTAAGACCATTGGTGCTGTCGATTTAGTGTTGAGGAATACAGAATCAAATCAGATAGAACATTGGGAAGTGGCGATTAAGTTTTATCTTCTTTACAACGGCATTTGGTATGGCCCGAATGCTCACGACCAGTTACATGTAAAATTGGATAGAATGCTCACGCATCAGCTGAAAATGAGCGATCGCCCGGAATTTCAAAAAATAATTCCGTTAAACGACGCCCCACAAGAGCATCTATTGATGCAAGGACGACTCTATATTAATCCGTTTACTCCAGAGCCAACTCCTAGCGAGTGCTTGGGTTATGAACTAAATCCAAGTCAGATTAGTGGTTACTGGTGCTACCAGAGCCAATGGGAGTTAATCGGTAAGCCACTTTATCATTTACACAAACCATGCTGGGCGATTGGTATGGACGATTTATCTCGACCCATTGAAAAGCCTTCAGACCGATTTGTACATGCACAAACGGAGGACGGTCAATTCTGGTTTGTGGTACCAGATTCATGGCCCGGAGATAAAGCGGTTCGGGGCACTTAAACATGAAAGGGTTGATGTTTTCACATCAACCCTTTGCTAGATACATTGACCATTGGATGTTTTACAAACCAGCGGCTGCAAACACTTGATTAACGATCTCTTGTGCTTCAGCTTCGATTTGTTTCAGATGTTCTTCACCTTTGAAGCTTTCACAGTAAATCTTGTAGATGTCCTCTGTGCCTGATGGACGAGCAGCGAACCAACCGTTAGCTGTCGTTACTTTAAGGCCGCCAATCGCAGCACCATTGCCTGGTGCATGCGTTAGACGAGCAGTGATCGCATCACCTGCTAGAGTTTCAGCCGCAACCATTTCTGGTGACAACTTCTTCAATACGTCTTTTTGTGGGCCATTTGCTACAGCTTGAATACGGTTGTACTTCGACTCACCGTGCTTCGCCGCTAGCTCTTCATAGTAATCTTGAGGGTTCTTACCCGTTACCGCAGTGATCTCTGCTGCTAGAAGGCATAGCAAGATGCCATCTTTGTCTGTTGACCAAGGCGTGCCATCTTTACGAAGGAATGACGCACCAGCACTTTCTTCGCCGCCGAAACCAAACTTACCAGTGTACAGACCGTCTACAAACCATTTGAAACCAACAGGCACTTCACATAGCTCACGACCTAGATCCGCAACAACACGGTCAATCAGCGCACTTGAAACTAGTGTTTTACCAACAGCGACATCTTTACCCCACTCGTCACGATGACGGTACAAGTAGTCAATACAAACGGCTAAGAAGTGGTTCGGGTTCATCAAACCTTTTGGCGTAACGATACCGTGACGGTCGTAGTCAGGATCGTTACCAAATGCTAAATCGTATTCGTCTTTCAGTGCCAATAGACCCGCCATTGCGTAAGGAGAAGAACAGTCCATACGCACAACGCCGTCTTTATCTAGCGACATGAATTGGAAAGAAGGATCGATCGATTCACTTACTAGCGTTAGGTCTAGGTTGTATGCCTGACCAATTTGACGCCAGTAATCGATACCGCTGCCACCCAATGGATCTACACCAATCTTCAGGTTCGCTTTTTGGATTGCTTCCATATCGATAACGTTCACCAGGTCATCGATGTATGGCTTCACCAAGTCCATCTCTACAAACAGATCCGATGCTTTTGCTTCTGCTAGTGGTAGGCGTTTAACACCTTGTAAACCTTCAGCAATCAATTCGTTCGCACGATCTTCGATAGCTTGAGTCAACTCAGCTTCTGCAGGACCACCATGTGTCGGATTGTATTTGATACCGCCGTCTTGTGGTGGGTTATGTGATGGGGTAATAACGATACCGTCTGCTTTTTCATCGTGTTTGATGTTGTAAGTCAGAATCGCGTGTGAAATACCCGGTGTTGGCGTGTAACCGTTGTCTTGTTGGACAATCACTTTCACACCGTTTGCAATCAGTACTTCAATCACACTTGAGAAAGCAGGCTCAGATAGCGCATGCGTGTCTTTACCCACAAACAACGGGCCAATTGTGCCTTGCTCAGCACGAACTTCTGCTACCGCTTGAGCGATCGCTAAAATGTGGTTTTCGTTAAAAGTGTGCTTGTCTGCAGTACCGCGGTGGCCAGAAGTACCAAATTGAACTTTGTGTTCTGCGTTTGCCGCGTCTGGTTGAAGTAAGAAGTAGTTAGCAACGAGTGCTGGGATATTGTGAAGATCTTCCTGCTGCGCTTTTTGCCCAGCACGAGGGTGCATAGCCATGTTTGACATCCTTTCTTTAAATACAAATAAAATTAAAAAAGCCTCATAATATCCGCTCACTGCGACGCATTATGAGGCTTCTATCAGGTTTCTTAGATTGAACCTGTTACTTTTTCTATTAAGTCAGGTTGGAACCCCATGTGTGCCATCACTTGTTCAACCATCTGTCTTTTACGACTTGTATTGTTATTCGTGATAACCCAAAACGGTGTGCCAGGAATGGCTTTTGGCTTGGTCGTATTACCGTTTGCTAGCAAGGTTTCTTCATTATCTGCAAAGTACACGCGTTTGCGTCCTTTTACATTCGTAGCCTGGGCGAAACCTTCTGGATTCAATTTATGTAAGGTCGATAATACCAACATAAAGCGATCAATCGCTTTTTTTAGACCGGCAAACTCATCAGAAATAAGCAGCGAACGCATTTCTTTCACTACATCAACAGATTCCGTTTTACCCGCATCTTTACTTACTACAATCCCTTGTGGCTTCTCTACTACAGGCGCGGCTTTAGCTTCCTGCAACTGACCATCAAGGTTTAAAAGGCGTCGCAAAATATCCGAGGCGCTTTCACCGATATGCTTAGTTTGACTAGCTATATAACGGTATAGATCCTCATCAACCTCAATTGTTTTCATTCGCTTTTCACATTCTCAATGTTTAAACTCTGGGGGATTATAACGAGATCCACGCGGATACTCCACGTTAAACCCATCACGAATAAGATAAAATGTCAGCATTACTCAACTATAAGCAGGAAGGCCAAGGCCAAACAGTTGTTTTGATTCACGGATTGTTTGGTAGTTTAAGTAATCTGGGTCTACTCGCTCGCGATCTTATTAAAGATCACACGGTGATCAGTATTGATCTGAGAAATCACGGCCTCTCTTTCCACTCCGAAGTCCATAACTATACCGATATGGCAAAAGATGTGGCTCAGCTCCTTCAGCACTTAAACGTTGAGCCATCTATTGTTATTGGGCACTCCATGGGCGGAAAAGTCGCGATGGCTCTTGTGGACATTGCTCCAAATGTAGTCAAGAAGTTAGTCGTTCTCGACATGGCGCCTGTTGCCTACACTACGAACCGTCACGATAATGTTTTTAACGGCTTACATGCTGTTATTAATGAAAAACCAGCAAATCGACAGCAAGCCATGGATATCCTAGCTCAACATATTGAACTCGATGGTGTAAGACAATTTCTCTCTAAATCACTGTACAAAAATGGCGATAAGATGGATTGGCGGTTTAACGTACCGAGCCTTTTTGAGAATTATGACCAAATTATTGGCTGGCAAGAAATCACACCAACAGATATCCCAACTTTATTTATCAAAGGCGGCGACTCTGACTACTTAATGCCAGAACATCAGCCGGCAGTGAAGCGACAATTTAACCATGCTAAAGCACACATTATCGCTGGCACTGGTCACTGGTTACACGCCGAGAAACCGACAGAAGTAATGAGAGTCATTCGAAAATACATTTCGAGTTAACAAATTCGAAAAGCAACACTAGATTATTGAAATAACCCTTCTTGTAGTGCATTAACTTTACCGTTTAACAGTGGTATAGTGCGCCCAAGATTTTTCGGCATGAAGGGCTAAAATGCTTTACGACTATATGGATATGCTCGAGTCTATTGGGCTCGATCTTCTTTTTGCTGCTATCTTTTTTTTCATCGGGATGGCGATAAAAGATGTGCTAAAGCAAGGCAATGTACCTGTTTTTGGTCGTCGTATTGTGTGGTTAGTCCTTTTCCTAGGCTGTGCTGGCTTTATTGCAAAAGGTGTAATTCAGCTAACTTGGGAAGGCTCAGGGTTAGGTTAAACCCTTAGTGGCATCGCCAATAACAAACAATGTAAAGGTATAGACTCTATGGCAAGTGTAGGTATCTTCTTCGGTAGCGACACAGGTAATACTGAAGCCGTTGCAAAGATGATTCAAAAGCAACTAGGTAAACATCTGGTTCACGTTCAAGACATCGCGAAAAGCAGCAAAGAAGACATTGATAACTTCGATCTTCTTCTTCTAGGTATCCCAACTTGGTACTACGGCGAAGCACAATGTGATTGGGATGACTTCTTCCCTGAACTTGAGCAAATCGACTTCTCTACTAAGCTAGTGGCTATCTTTGGCTGTGGCGACCAAGAAGACTACGCAGAATACTTCTGTGACGCGATGGGCACAGTCCGTGATATCGTTGAATCTAAAGGCGGCACAATTCTTGGCCATACCTCGACAGAAGGCTACGAATTTGAAGCGTCTAAAGCACTTGTTGAAGGTGACGAAAGCCAATTCGTAGGTCTATGTATTGATGAAGACCGCCAACCAGAATTGACTGACGAGCGTGTTGAAAGCTGGGTTAAACAGATCTATGAAGAGATGTGTTTAGCTGAGCTAGAAGGCTAATCAAATTGAATGATGCAAAGACCTCCACTTGGAGGTCTTTTTGTATGTATTGTCACACAGCATCGGTAAGTACTTCCTCTTCGCGATACTGAGGTTTCTTTCTTACATAAAGCTTGCGTTGAACCTCTGAAACCACATTCCCCTGTTTATCTTTTACATGAGTAATAAACTCAGGAAAACACTTTTCTCCATTCCGTGTCATTTGATAAATGTTTTCCAGCATCCCTTCAGTGACCTCAAATTCTGCAAACAAATCACTTTGCCCCGGCTTAATAAAGTTAATGCTTGCCTCTTTATCCCACACATAATATTCCTCTCGTAGAATCCCCATCAGCATCAACGAGTAAATAGGATCAGTTAAAGAGAAAATACTGCCGCCATATTGGGTGCGATTGGCATTTTTATTCCACCAGCGAAGCTTTAAACGTACCTTTACAGTACGGAAGTCTTGAGAAATATGTAAGATTTTAATACCCGCCCCCCAAAAAGGAGGCCAAATATTGAGTGCGAACTTTACAATTCCTGGTTTGTATATCTTCGCTAGTCGCCTATTCATCGCTATCCCTGCCCTCTCCAAGCTTAATGTTACACAATTGTAACTGGTCAGAGCTGTAATATAATGGACCTGTTTCTAATTTACAAAAAGATTCTATTAACCCTTTGAAGTTCGTGGTTTAATGTTCCGAACGCTTATCCTATAATGGTAGGAAGATTGAATTCTGTTAAATCGCTGCAGATGATCCAACGGGAAAGTATATGTCAGATAATAATCAGGCGCTGAAGGATGCGGGTTTAAAAGTAACCCTTCCGAGGCTAAAAATTCTAGAAGTACTTCAGCAGCCAGACTGCCAGCACATCAGTGCTGAAGATTTGTACAAAAAGTTGATTGATCTAGGTGAAGAAATTGGCCTAGCAACTGTTTACCGAGTTCTAAACCAGTTCGACGATGCTGGTATTGTAACTCGTCACCACTTTGAAGGTGGAAAGTCAGTCTTCGAATTATCGACTCAACATCACCACGACCACCTAGTGTGCCTAGACTGTGGTGAGGTAATTGAATTTTCTGACGATCTTATCGAAGAACGTCAAAAAGAGATTGCAGCTAAGTACAATGTTACACTAACAAACCACAGCTTATACTTGTACGGCAAGTGTAGCGATGGTGGCTGTAAAGACAATCCAGATGCACACAAACCGAAAAAATAAGGGTTTGTTAATTTAAAAAGTAAACGTCAGCACATGCTGGCGTTTTTTGTTTCTAGAAGTCAGTACCTTAGAAGTCAGTACTTTGGTTACAGAACAACAGTTACTAAACGCCCATCTTTTTTATCCACAGTTTTGCACATCTGTATAGCACTCTGTGGGATTAGGTATAAAAAATGCCAGCGTTTGTGCTGGCATTTTTCATCACTCTCAGCATTAATCGAGATTATTGATTCTCAATTTTTGCCCAGGTATCACGTAGACCAACCGTGCGGTTGAATACTAGATTATCTGCTGAAGAGTCTTTCGAGTCTGCACAGAAGTAACCCATACGTTCAAACTGATAACCTTTTTCTGCTTCTGCAGAAGCTAGGCTAGGCTCGACAAAGCCATTGATCACAACTAATGATTCAGGGTTGATAGTAGAAGCAAAATCTTCCGCTGCGCCTGGGTTTGGCACCGTAAATAAACGATCGTACAGACGAATTTCCGCTGGAAGAGCTTTATCAGCTGACACCCAATGAATAACGCCTTTCACTTTACGACCATCTGCTGGGTTTTTACCTAGCGTATCTGCATCGTAAGAACAGAAGATCGTTGTGATGTTGCCTTCGGCATCTTTTTCAACGCGCTCAGCTTTGATCACGTAAGCACCACGTAAACGAACTTCTTTACCTAGCACTAAACGCTTGTACTTTTTGTTCGCTTCTTCACGGAAGTCTTCACGCTCAATCCACAATTCACGCGAGAATGGCACTTCACGCACGCCCATTTCAGGTTTATTTGGGTGGTTGGCAACTGTCAAGTTTTCTACTGCGCCTGCTTCAAAGTTTTCGATAACAACTTTAACAGGATCCAGTACAGCCATTGCACGCGGAGCGTTCTCGTTTAGGTCATCACGAATACAAGATTCTAATGAACTAAACTCGATCATATTTTCTTGCTTCGTTACACCAATACGCTTACAAAACTCACGAATAGATGCAGGTGTGAAGCCACGACGACGCAGACCTGAGACAGTCGGCATACGTGGATCATCCCAACCATTAACCAGTTTTTCAGTAACTAGCTGGTTAAGCTTACGCTTAGACATCACTGTGTATTCAAGGTTTAAACGACTGAACTCGTATTGATGTGGACGGCTTTCGATCGTGATGTTGTCTAGAACCCAATCGTACAGACGACGGTTATCCATGAATTCAAGCGTACAAATAGAGTGCGTAATGCCTTCTAATGCATCAGAAATACAGTGCGTAAAGTCGTACATTGGGTAAATGCACCACTTATCACCAGTTTGGTGGTGCGTAGCAAAACGCACACGGTATAAAACTGGATCGCGCATGACCATGAATGAAGAACCCATGTCGATTTTAGCACGAAGACACGCTTTACCTTCTTCAAATTCACCAGCGCGCATTTTTTCAAACAACGCCAAGTTCTCTTCAACAGAACGGTCACGGTATGGACTTGGTTTACCTGGCGCCTTTAGTGTGCCGCGGTATTCACGAATTTGCTCTGGACTTAGCTCATCTACGTACGCTAAGCCTTTGTTAATCAATTCAATTGCATATTCGTAAAGCTTATCGAAGTAGTTTGATGAGTAACATACTTCACCACTCCACTCAAAGCCCAACCAGTTTACATCTTTCTTGATAGACTCAACGTATTCGATGTCTTCTTTTTCAGGGTTTGTATCGTCGAAACGCAGATTACATTGACCCTGGTAGTCCTGAGCAATACCGAAGTTCAAACAGATAGACTTAGCATGACCGATATGCAGGTAGCCATTTGGCTCCGGCGGGAATCGAGTATGCACGCTAGTGTGTTTACCATCCGCTAGATCTTTATCAATGATCTGGCGAATAAAGTTTGATGGACGAGCATCAGCTTCACTCATCTATAGCACCTCAAAAATATTAGTATTGTCAGAGAAAACGGAACCCTGTATCCAAGTATGGTTTCACAGAGTACATTGTTCCTAATGATCCACAATTCTAAGCAATTAGACAACAAGAACTCGCTCTAAAACGACAATATTTATCGAGTTAGCGTGAAAGCAAAGCAGATTCAAAGGGCCTAAACGAAAAAAGGCCTCCTGCGGAGGCCTTTTGCGATGTTGTAGTATCAATTGTTTGCAATACCAATAACAAACAATCACACCACTATTAAACAGTTAAGCTGGTAGCTGAACACCACTTAAGTCTTCATCTTTAGATACATTCTTCATCTCACCAGCAACAATCTCTGCTAGTGGACCAAGAATAACTTGTAGGTTGTTTGTACCTAGCTTCACAACTCCCATAGCTCCAAGATCTTTCAGAGTTTTCTCATTGATAACGCTCATATCTTTCACAGAAAGGCGCAAACGAGTAATACAGGCATCGATAGAACTTAGGTTGTCATGACCGCCAAGTGCTTTCAAGTACTGACGAGCAAGCTCTGAAGAATTGCTTGATCCAGCCACGTTAGATGAAGCTTCTTCATCATCTTCACGTCCCGGTGTTTTAAGGCCAAACTTAACAATCACGGTACGGAACACGAAGTAGTAAACCGCAAAGAAACCAAGACCTTGTACAATGAGCATGTACCAATTTACCGCTAGCGGGTTACGAGTCGACAATACTAAGTCGACTAAACCAGCAGAGAAACCGAAACCTGCAATCCACTGCATTGATGCCGCGATATAAACTGATAGACCAGTCAGCGCTGCGTGAAGAACGTACAGTCCTGGAGCAAGGAACATGAATGCAAATTCAAGTGGTTCTGTTACACCTGTAAAGAATGAAGCAAACGCAGCTGCAATCATGATAGATGCCACTTTCTCTTTATTCTTTGATTTCGCAGTATGGTACATCGCTAGAGCAGCGCCTGGTAAACCAAACATCATGATTGGGAAGAAGCCCGCTTGGTACATCCCCGTAACACCAACCGTTGCCGTGCCTTCAGCTAATGATTTCGCACCGCCAAGGAAGTTTGGAATGTCATTAATACCAGCAACATCAAACCAGAACACTGAGTTTAGTGCATGGTGCAGACCAACAGGAATTAGAAGACGGTTGAAGAATGCGTAAACACCTGCACCTGCTTCACCCATACCTTGAATGCTTTCACCAAAACTTACCAGACCGCCGTAAACTGATGGCCAAACGTACATCAGGATGAACGCAATAACGATACCAGCAAAAGACGTTAGGATCGGTACAAGACGCTTGCCAGAGAAAAACGCCAGTGCTTTGTGCAGCTCTACGTGAGAAAAACGGTTGTACAACTCAGCAGAAACAATACCAACCAAGATACCGACGAACTGGTTATTGATTTTACCAAATGCAGCAGGTACTTCACTTGGGTCAATGCCTTGAATTTGTGATACTGCACCAGGGGCCAAAAGCGTTGTGACAACTAAGAAGCCCACGAAACCTGAAAGTGCAGCGGCGCCATCTTTGTCTTTAGACATTCCGTAAGCAACACCAACAGCGAACAATACTGACATATTGTCAATGATCGCTGCACCAGCTTTAATAAGAAATGCAGCAAGTGCACTGTTTGCGCCCCAGCCATTTGGGTCGATCCAGTAGCCAATACCCATGAGTATTGCTGCTGCAGGAAGTGTGGCAACCGGCACCATAAGCGCCTTACCCACCTTCTGGAAGTATCCGAGAATGTTCACCTTAAGTTCCCCCTATAGGATTAGATGTTATGTTGAATGACTTATTTCAGCCGTCCAATTTAGTCATCCTAAGTTTATGATATTAATTTTGCTCCGCAAATTAAAAGCTCACCGTTTGTGATCATAATCACCACAATTTGCCCTTTCGGAAGGTTTTTGCTAGCGAGATCATAAAACTTATTTTATTATACGAAAAAATGGCGTTTTAAAGATAATATTCTCGCACTTTATGCAAGGCAGAATCAGTGTTATTTTGGTATCTAGGCGGGTAAATCACTGTAACTTTGCTCTGAAAAAGAATCATAAAAAACCATACAATTATTACTTTTCAGTTAGTTACTATGACAATAACATCGATAAAACGCGACTTGCTGTATGTGACTCGTTATCTAATTCAGTGATACAAACTAAGTACCCATATGACTGAAGCAGTCTCTACTTAGATAACGATATAGAAATTGAATTCTCATCTATAAGGACTAGCTGACTATGTACGCGCTAAGTAACTGTAAAATTTATACCGGTAGTGATGTTCTTACCGATCATGCGGTCATCATCGAAAACGATCTTATTCAATCTATTGTGCCGGTTTCTGAGCTACCTCAAAGCATCGAAGTAAAAGACCTTGCAGGCGCTAATCTAAGTCCAGGCTTTATCGATCTGCAGTTGAACGGTTGTGGCGGTGTAATGCTAAACGATGCAATTACCCCTGAAACCATGCAAATCATGCACCAGGCAAACCTCAAATCTGGCTGTACTAGCTTCCTGCCAACACTCATTACATCATCTGATGAAGATATGCGAACTGCAATTGCCGCAGCTCGTGAGTACCACAACAAATATCAAAATCAATCGCTTGGTTTACACCTCGAAGGTCCTTACCTTAACGTCGCGAAAAAAGGCATCCATAACGTCGATTTTATTCGCCCATCAGACGAAAGCATGATCGACCTTATCTGCGCAAACGCCGATATCGTAGCGAAAGTAACACTAGCACCTGAGCATAACGACCCAGAGCATATTGCGCGATTAAAGGCTGCTGGCATCGTGGTTTCAATTGGCCACACAAATGCAACCTACGCCGAAGCACGTAAAAGCTTTGAAGCAGGCATTACTTTTGCTACACACCTCTTTAATGCAATGACACCAATGGTTGGTCGTGAACCAGGAGTTGTTGGTGCAATTTACGATACTCCTGACGTATATGCTGGCATTATTGCTGATGGTTTTCACGTCGACTACGCAAACATCCGAATTGCTCATAAAATCAAAGGTGAAAAGCTTGTTTTGGTGACGGATGCCACAGCTCCAGCAGGTGCTAACATTGATCACTTTATTTTTGTCGGTAAGAAAGTATATTACCGAGATGGTAAGTGTGTTGATGAAAATGGCACGCTAGGCGGCTCAGCTTTGACAATGATTGAAGCAGTTCAGAATTCAGTTGAGCACGCGGGGATCGCTTTAGACGAAGCTCTACGAATGGCCACGTTATACCCAGCAACAGCAATTGGTGTTGAGGAGCGCCTTGGCCGAGTTCGAAAAGGGATGGTTGCAAACCTGACTATTTTCGATCGTGACTTTAAAGTAAAAGCGACGGTTGTTAACGGACAATACGAGCAAAATTAAGCATGAATGGCGGACAGATTGGTAATGTAGATTTAGTAAAACAGCTTAACAGCGCTGCGGTATATAGGCTGATTGATCAGCAAGGTCCTATCTCCCGTATTCAAGTCGCGGACGTGAGTCAGCTCGCGCCTGCTAGTGTTACCAAAATAACCCGCCAACTTTTAGAGCGCGGCCTTATTAAGGAGGTCGCCCAACAAGCTTCAACTGGTGGTCGTCGTGCGATCTCTTTGACTACTGAAGTCAAACCTTTTCATTCGATTGCCGTTCGCTTAGGTCGAGATTACGTACAGTTCAGTTTATACGATTTAGGTGGTACCGCGCTGGCAGAAGATCAGCATGAACTGCACTACACTAACCAAGCAGACTTAATCGCAGGGCTTATCGATTTATTAAAAGATTTCGTAAGCCGTTGCGAAGACAAAATTGATCAACTCATCGCTATCGGCATCACTTTACCGGGCCTTGTTAACCCAACAACTGGCGTGGTCGAATACATGCCTAATACCGATATCGATAATCTTGCTCTCGGTGAAATCGTTGGAGAGAAGTTTAATACAGCATGCTTTGTTGGCAACGACGTACGTGGCATGGCGTTGGCTGAGCACTACTTTGGAGCAAGCCAAGACTGCCAGGATTCTATTTTGGTTAGCGTCCACCGCGGTACTGGCGCAGGTATTATCGTTAACGGCCAGGTTTTTCTTGGTTTTAACCGCAACGTCGGTGAAATTGGTCATATCCAAATTGACCCGCTTGGTGAGCAATGCCAATGTGGAAACTTTGGCTGTTTAGAAACCGTAGCTGCAAACCCAGCGATTATTCAACGAGTGAAGCAACTGATTACTCAAGGATACGAATCAAGCTTAACCGACCTTGAAAACATCACAATTGAAGCGGTATGTCAGCACGCAATGAATGGTGATGAACTTGCGAAACAGAGTTTAGTGCGAGTGGGCAACCAGCTAGGTAAAGCGATTGCGATTACGGTTAACTTATTTAATCCACAGAAAATTGTAATTGCTGGCGATATTACTGCAGCACAAGATATTGTTTTCCCTGCAATTCAACGCAATGTAGAGAATCAATCTCTTAAAACTTTCCATAACGACCTCCCTATCGTGGCTTCTCACATTGATAAGCAGCCAACGATGGGCGCATTTGCGATGATTAAACGCGCTATGCTGAACGGAGTTTTGTTACAAAAGTTACTGGAAGACTAAGTTTATACAACCAATTGAGTTACAATCTCGGGCTGTGTTTTCACAGCCCGTTTTTGTATATCAGGAATACAGCTTAACAGTATGGAAATTATTCTAATTACAGCCGCTTTTTTAGCTGGTTTTATTGCGCTTAAATGCAGCCTCCCTCCCCTCGTTGGTTTTCTACTAGCTGGATTTGGCTTGCATGCATTTGGTTACCAAAGCAATGACGTTATCGTCACTCTCGCAGATCTTGGTGTTACTCTTCTTCTGTTTACTATTGGACTCAAACTCGATGTAAAAACCCTGCTGTCCAAAGAAATATGGGGAGGGGCAACCGCCCACAACATACTCTCTACCGCTTTTTTTGCCCTAGCGTTATCCGGCTTAAAACTACTGGGCTTGACTTCGCTAGCCAGTATGGACGGCAGCCAAATCCTGCTTTTAGCTTTTGCACTATCGTTCTCTAGTACCGTTTTTGCCGTAAAAGCATTGCAAGAAAAAGGCGAAATGAACGCGACCTACGGCACACTCGCGATCGGTATCTTGGTTATGCAAGATATTTTTGCCGTAGTATTCCTGACTGCTTCAACCGGAAAAGTCCCAGAATGGTATGCCATCGGTTTGTTCGCACTGCCTTTCCTTCGTCCCCTACTCTATAAGCTGCTCGATAAAGTTGGCCACGGCGAAATGCTGGTGCTATTCGGTATTTTCTTCGCGCTTGTTGTCGGTGCTGGGCTATTCGAGTTGGTCGGGATGAAACCAGACTTGGGCGCGCTAATTTTAGGCATGCTACTCGCAGGTCACCCAAAAGCCTCAGAACTATCCAAGTCATTATTCAATATGAAGGAGCTCTTTTTAGTCTGCTTCTTTTTGAACATTGGTTTATCCGCCTCATTGAGCGTGAATGGCGTCGTTCTCGCCCTGCTATTTATCTTACTGCTACCAATCAAAGGACTCTTGTACTTCGTCACTATTAATCATTTTAAGTTTCGAGTACGTACCTCTTTGCTCGCCTCTTTATCACTATTTAACTACAGTGAGTTTGGTCTTATTGTTGCTGGGTTGGCCTATAAAATGGGCTGGATGCCAAGTGATATGCTTGCTGCGATTGCGGTTGCGGTGTCGGTATCCTTTGTAATTTCCGCGCCACTTAACCGCCTTAGCCATAAAATTTATCAACATTCAGGTAAGTGGCTGCAAGAGACAGCGGTAGAAAAGCTCAATCAACGCGACCAACTCATCAACCCAGGTCATGCCCAAGTATTGATCTTAGGTATGGGGCGTATTGGAACGGGCGCTTATGATGAGCTACGTTCACGCTATGGCAAAATTTCATTGGGTATAGAAATTCGTGAAGACGCTGCACATCATCATCGTTCAGAAGGAAGAAATGTGATTTCTGGTGATGCCACCGACCCGGATTTCTGGGAGCGAATTTTAGATACAGGTCATGTAAAACTGGTTCTGCTTGCAATGCCACATCATCAAGGTAACCAAACAGCACTTGAGCAGCTTAAACGCAGAAAATATAAGGGGCAAATTGCCGCTATCGCCGAATACCCAGATCAATTGGAAGGCTTACTTGAAAATGGCGTTGACGCAGCATTCAATATTTATAGTGAAGCTGGTAGCGGTTTTGCTCGACACGTCTGTAAACAACTTCAACCTAAATTCACACCAATTAAATAAGCAACAGCACTGATATTTTTCGGAAGGCTTTCTATTGATAGAAAGCCTTTTTTGTATAGTTTTTGTACCAAACCTTGATCTCATTCACCAAAACAACGGTTGAGTTAAATATTTTCCATACAACAAGGCCTTTTATCATTTTTTTAATCACAAAACGTTGCTTTTTTTATTAGTAATGGCAAATTTAAACCATACCGATTAGAAATTGTTTAGTTTAGTAAGGATGTAGTATGTGTTCAGTATTTGGCATTTTAGACATTAAAAGCGATGCAGCCGCATTGCGCCCTATCGCATTAGAGATGTCGAAAAAACTTCGTCACCGTGGCCCAGACTGGTCTGGGATTTACTCTTCAGAGCGTGCTATTTTAGCGCACGAGCGCTTGGCGATTGTTGGTCTAAATAGTGGTGCACAGCCGCTATACAGCCCTGATAAGAAGCTCATCCTTGCCGTCAATGGTGAAATCTACAACCATAAAGAAATTCGTGCTCGTTACGAAGGAAAGTACGAATTTCAAACCGATTCAGACTGTGAAGTCATTCTTGCACTTTACCAAGATATGGGTGCAGATCTCCTTGAAGAACTAAACGGTATTTTCGCTTTTGTGCTCTACGACGAAGAAAAAGATGAGTATTTAGTCGGACGTGACCATATTGGTATTATCCCTCTTTATCAAGGTCACGATGAGCATGGTAACTACTATGTGGCATCAGAGATGAAGGCTCTTGTTCCAGTATGTAAAACAGTAAGTGAATTCCCTCCTGGTAGCTATTACAGCTCTAAAGATACTGAGCCAACACGTTACTATGTTCGTGACTGGAACGAGTACGCAGCAGTACAAGGTAACAGCACTAGCAAAGAAGAATTGACTGAAGCGCTAGAAGCGGCTGTTAAACGCCAACTAATGACTGACGTGCCTTACGGTGTACTTCTTTCGGGCGGTCTAGATTCTTCTATTACATCTGCGGTAGCAAAACGCTTTGCAGCGATGCGTATTGAAGATGATGAAAAGTCTGAAGCTTGGTGGCCTCAACTGCACTCTTTTGCTGTTGGCCTAGAAGGCGCGCCTGACCTGAAAGCCGCTCGCGAAGTTGCCGACCAAATTGGTACCGTTCACCACGAAATGACGTACACGATTCAAGAAGGTTTGGACGCAATTCGTGACGTGATTTACCACATTGAAACGTATGACGTGACGACTATCCGCGCATCAACACCTATGTTCTTAATGGGTCGTAAGATCAAAGCGATGGGTATCAAGATGGTATTGTCTGGTGAGGGCGCTGACGAAATCTTTGGTGGCTACCTTTACTTCCACAAAGCGCCAAACGCGAAAGAGTTCCACGAGGAGACTGTGCGTAAACTGCTTGCTCTGAACATGTTCGACTGTGCTCGTGCTAACAAGTCGCTGGCAGCATGGGGAGTTGAAGGACGCGTACCTTTCCTAGATAAAGAGTTCATTGATGTAGCAATGCGCTTGAACCCAGCAGACAAGATGTGTGGCAACGGTAAAATGGAGAAACACATCCTTCGTGAGTGCTTCGAGCACTACCTGCCAGAATCGATCGCATGGCGTCAAAAAGAGCAGTTCTCTGATGGCGTTGGCTACAGCTGGATCGATACGCTGAAAGAAGTAGCAGAACAGAAAGTGACAGACCAGCAGATGGAAACAGCTCAATATCGATTCCCATACAACACGCCAACGACAAAAGAAGGCTACGTGTACCGTGAAATCTTTGAAGAGTTATTCCCACTTCCATCAGCAGCAGAGTGTGTACCAGGAGGCCCTTCAGTAGCGTGTTCTTCAGCGAAGGCGATTGAATGGGATGAATCGTTCCAAAACTGTGTTGACCCATCAGGTCGTGCAGTACAGACCGTTCACAACGACTCATACTAATTCTCTACGATAAAGATAAGGGTTGGTTCGTCCAACCCTTTTAAAACAGACAAAAAATTAGATACGATCAAAAAGAGGTGCTTTTGCACCTCTTTTTATGTTTGATGGAATTAGGCTATTTTAAATCTAAATCACTATTGTCTATGCTGACAGGCACACGCTTGGTGATCATCTGAACTAGCATAATTGAGCGTTTCTCACCATCTTGTTCTTGGAAGATGGCATCTATGCCCGCAAATTGACCGCTTTTAACTCTAATTTGATCGCCTGGTTTTGGCATACATTCAGAAACGGTATTGTCATTACAACACTTTTCTAGCTGCATCAATTCGAAGACCAAGTCACCTTGAACTTCTTTCGGTTGAGCACCAAAACGCACAAAGTCAACAACACCTCGAGTAGAGCGGACTGAGGTGAAGTTTGGCCCTTGCTCATAATCAAAGTAAGCGAATACGTAACAAGGAAACAGCGGTTCCTCGACTTTTTGTCTTTTACCGCGCAAAATCTTCTCAACTTCTACAGTTGGATAAAAGCACTCTACACCTTGATTTTCAAGGTGTTGTTTCGCCCTAACCTGCTCCCCACGTTTACAATAAAGTAGATACCAACGTTTCATCTTTTTACTAGCCAATTCTATTTTGTTTTTATCCTAGCATTAAGCCAAAGTTGAGTCATTGATATTCAGTTTATCTATAAAAGTATGATTATACATCGCTCGCATTAACGACATTTTTCAGCAACTTACGATAAAGAAGTCCATAGGCAAAAATGGAAATTAAGTTTGTAACACAACCAATACACCATCATATAATCTGCAAATCCAATCAAAAACAGCCACTTAACAAACAAAAATAGTTGAATGGCAAAATTTTATTATTTGTCACTCGTTGAATTGCATTGTATACGTAGAAGTCGTTAAAAAATGTAATAACTATTATTAGAAGAGCTTATGTCAAACCAACATCAATATTTTGGTCATCCACGTGGCCTGTTCTTATTGTTCGGTACAGAGCTGTGGGAACGCTTTTCTTACTACGCAATGCGTGCCATTCTCGTGCTTTACCTTACTGATACAACAATGAATGGCGGCCTTGGCTGGTCAACCAAAGACGCATTAGACCTATACGGCATATACACAGGGCTTGTGTATATCACGCCTCTTATCGGTGGTTACCTAGCAGATAACTATTTAGGTCAACGTCGCTCAATTTTGCTTGGTGGCGCGTTAATGGCCATCGGCCAGTTTACTCTTGCACTTCCTGCTGATGCTTTAGGTATTGGTTCGCTACACAGTTTCTATTTAGGTCTTGGCCTACTTATCACTGGTAACGGTCTCTTTAAGCCAAATATCTCAACCATGGTTGGCGACCTTTATCAAGAAGGTGACAACCGTCGTGACGGCGCATTCACTATCTTTTATATGGGTATCAACTTAGGTGCATTACTTGCCGGCGTCGTTTCTGGCTCTGTGACAACCTCTTACGGTTGGAAAGCTGGCTTTGTTGCCGCTGGTGTGGGTATGCTGGTTAGCCTAGTGATGCAAATGGTACTGGCTCAATCATGGCTTGGTGATATTGGTCGCGAACCAGCGGCGAAACGAGATCTAAACAACAAAAACGCCACCACGAAGCAGCCACTCACCAAAGAAGAAGTGAATCGACTAAAAGTAATTCTGGTCATGAGCTTATTCACTATTGTCTTCTGGGCAGGCTTTGAACAAGCTGGTGGTCTGATGAACATCTACACTCAACAATATACTGATCGCATGATTGGTGGTTTCGAAGTTCCTGCTGCGTGGTTCCAATCACTAAACCCATTTTTCATTATTACTCTAGCGCCAGTTCTGGCTGTCCTTTGGGTAAAATTGGGTAAACGTGAACCTACTTCGCCAGTGAAATTTGCGATGGCACTATTTTTCTTGGCGATTGGTTTCCTTTGTATGGTTGGCGCAGTGCTAGAACAAGGTGGAGATACAACAGTAAAAACATCGATGTTATGGTTGGTCGGCGCTTTCTTCTTCCACACATTAGGCGAGCTGTGTTTATCTCCAATTGGTCTTTCATTGGTGACTAAATTAGCACCGCTTCGCTTAGCTTCACTTATGATGGGTGCATGGTTTGGCTGTAATGCGATTGCTAACTATGTTGCGGGCTATGTGGGTTCTCACGTAGGCGAGTTAGGCGCTATGGCTATCTTTAGTGGTATTGCGGTCAGCGCAACCGTAAGTGGCGTAATTTTGCTCCTATTCTCTAATACACTCGTTCGCTGGATGCATGGCGCTGAAAATACGCACAGCACGGCAGAGCAAGTAGAAGAGCAGCAAGTACAAGTTGCTTGATCGCTCAACTAAACGTAGAAAGGGTCGCTATTGCGACCCTTTTTTGTATCTAAAGTTTAGATTGAACTAACTCAACCATCATCTCGATATGAAGTGCACTATCGTTCAAACAAGGGATGTAGGTAAAGTTTTCACCACCTGCTTCAAGGAAAATCTCTTTACACTCTTCCGAGATCTCTTCCAACGTCTCTAAACAATCTGACGAAAATGCAGGGGTCACAACATTAATATTTTTCACACCCTTTGCAGGAAGTGCCTCTAGGGTCTTATCGGTATAAGGTTGAAGCCACTCTTCTCTCCCAAATCGGGACTGATACGTCATGCCAATTTGTTGTTCGCTTAAACCTAACGCTTCCCCAAGCAAGCGAGTCGTCTCTTCACAATGTTGTGGGTAAACATCACCATTGTCAGCATAGCGTTTTGGAATACCATGATAAGAACACAGCAGGTAATCTCCTTGACCATTCTTTTGCCAATGTTCACGAACTGAGTGCGCTAACGCTTCAATATATTTTGGGTGATTGTAATAATCACGAATAAAGATAAAGCCTGGCATCACAGGCAGGTTCTTAAATGCTTTAGTGATTCCGTCAGAAACCGCTGCCGTTGTTGTGCCCGAGTATTGCGGATACAAAGGTAAAACAATGACTTCATCAACGCCTTGCGCCAATAGGGCTTCAAAGCCTGATTGCAAACTTGGGTTACCATACGTCATACCAAGCTCTACAGGTATATCAAGCTTTTGTGCCAACTTTTCCGTTTGGCGTTGAGAGTACACCATCAACGGCGATCCCTCTTCCATCCATACTGATTGATAGAGTTTGGCAACTTTAGGAGCTCGGATAGGAAGGATAACGCCGTGCAATAGTGGACACCAAAGCCATCGAGTCATGTCTACCACTCGGTGATCATGAAGAAACTGACTTAAAAAGCGCTTTACGGCAGGAGCGGTTGGTGCGTCAGGAGTTCCCAAGTTAACTAGGAGTACACCCTGTTTATTATTCTCTTTCATAACATCCTATTCATGGTAAACGGCTTGGTTCATATATTTAAGTAACCTCGAAGTAACGAATAGCCGAGCTGAAGTTAATTAGATATATGTTTACGAGTAAACTAAAAAAAGCGACCACTTGGGCCGCTTTCAATATATCAAAATATTAAATTTTTGACTTCAGCAAATTAAGATAGTGCTTTCTCGATATCCGCACTAACTTCAGCTACTTGCTTAGTACCATCAAACTTAAGGTACTTAGTCTTGCCTGCTTCAGCTTCTTTGCCGTAGTAGTTGATTAGCGGTGCAGTTTGCTCGTGGTAAACACCTAGACGAGCACGTACTGTTTCTTCTTTGTCGTCATCACGAACAACAAGATCTTCACCAGTTACATCATCTTTACCTTCCACTTTAGGCGGGTTGTAAACCACGTGGTAAGTGCGACCAGAAGGAAGGTGAGCACGACGACCAGCCATACGCTCAACAATTACATCGTCTGCAACGTCAAATTCGATAACGTAGTCTACGTCTACGCCCATTTCTTTTAGGCCGTCAGCTTGAGGGATAGTACGTGGGAAACCATCTAGTAGGAAACCGTTTGCACAGTCTTCTTGAGCGATGCGCTCTTTGATAAGACCAAGGATGATTTCATCAGAAACTAGCTGACCAGCGTCAATAACAGCTTTGGCTTGTTTACCAAGCTCTGTACCTGCTTTGATAGCAGCACGAAGCATATCACCAGTAGAGATTTGTGGAATACCGTATTTTTCCATGATGAAGTTTGCTTGTGTGCCTTTACCTGCACCTGGAGCACCTAGAAGAATGATGCGCATGATTTATCCTCTTTAATATTTAAGATTTATACCGAAGCTCACAATAGCTGACCTCTTAGACATCAAACCTGAGAAGCACCTGCAACGATAAGTTTCGGTATAACGTATATAGGCGAGCAAAAATACACGCCTTATTACTCACATTCAAGTCGCAGATTCTATCACAGGTTCTCTGAGCAAAGAGTGTATTAAGACTAAAGAATGTTAACAGTACCCTCTTTCACGCCCTATTGATTATTAACTCAGCAATTGAGATGCAAAATTTTGCGACAACAAACAAAAAGCTCGCGAAATGCGAGCTTTTTGATTTGCAGAGGTTATTACACCTTAGTCAAAAGTTGATTAACAGCTCCTAAGAACTCTGTTGGATCCTCAATAGAGCCTCGCTCCGCTAGCATTGCCTGACCAAGCAGAACTTCAACCCAGCGACCAAACGCTTCTTCATCGGCTTCGTCAGCCATACGCTTAACCAATTCGTGCTCAGGGTTTAGCTCAAAGATGTATTTCACTTCCGGCACAGCTTGACCAGCTGCCGCAAGAAGCTTCGCCATTTGAGTGCCCATTTCGTAATCGTCCGTTACCACAACAGCAGGCGTAGATGCGAGTTTGAAGGTCGTACGAACTTCTTTCACACGATCGCCTAGGTAAGACTTCGTGCGCTCTACAACCGACTTGAACTCTTCTTCGGTTTCTTTTTGCTTCTCTTTTTCTGCTTCATCTTCAAACTGACTTAGATCAAGCCCAGCTTTAGTGATTGACTGGAACTGTTTACCATCAAACTCAGTTAAGTAGTTCATCAGCCACTCATCAATGCGGTCGTACATCAAGATAACTTCAATGCCTTTCGCTTTGAACTGTTCTAAGTGAGGGCTGTTTTTCGCAGCTGCATAGCTGTCTGCCGTCAAGTAGTAGATCTTATCTTGACCTTCTTTCATGCGCTCAACGTAAGACGCCAAGCCCACAGTTTGCTCAGAAGAGTCCACTTCAGTTGAAGCAAAGCGCAATAAACCTGCAACTTTCTCTTTGTTTGCAAAGTCCTCCGCAGGGCCCTCTTTCATCACAAGACCAAACTCTTTCCAGAATGATTGGTATTTCTCTTCGTCATTCTTGGCCATACGCTCGAGCATCGTTAGCACGCGCTTAGTACAAGCATTACGTAGAGACTGAGTCACTTTATTGTCTTGTAAGATCTCACGCGATACGTTTAGCGGTAAATCGTTTGAGTCTATTAAACCACGTACGAAGCGCAAGTATGACGGCATAAATTGCTCTGCATCGTCCATAATGAATACGCGCTGTACGTATAGTTTCAAGCCTGATTTGTGGTCGCGGTTCATCATATCCCAAGGTGCTTTCGATGGGATGTATAGTAAGCTCGTGTAGTCGTTTTTACCTTCTACACGGTTATGACTCCAGACCAATGGATCGGCAAAATCATGTGATACGTGCTTGTAGAACTCTTGATACTCTTCTTCTGAAATATCAGATTTGTTACGCGTCCACAGTGCTTGGGCTTTATTGATTTGCTCCCACTTCTTCTCATCCGTTTCCTTGCCTTCGTCATCACGAACGACAGTTTGGATTGAAACAGGAATGCCGATGTGATCAGAGTACTTACTGATAACGTCACGTAGACGCCACTCATTCAAAAACTCTTTACCCTCTTCACGCATATGAAGAATGATGTCGGTACCACGTGACTCTTTGGTAATGTTTTCGATGGTATACTCACCTTCACCCGCTGAGTGCCATTGTACCGCTTCATCAGCAGCTAGACCGGCAGCGCGAGTGCGCACGGTAACCGCGTCAGCAACGATAAATGCCGAGTAGAAACCAACACCAAACTGACCAATAAGCTGAGAGTCTTTGCTCTGCTCTTCAGATAGCTTTGAGAAAAACTCGGCTGTTCCAGATTTTGCGATTGTTCCTAAGTGCTCAATCACATCATCACGGCTCATACCGATACCGTTATCAGAAATGGTTAAGGTATTTGCGCTTTCATCAAACGACAGTTTCACGCAAAGGTCTGCATTACCTTCGTATAGATCTGGGTTAGATAACGCCTGAAAGCGCAGTTTGTCTGATGCATCTGATGCGTTAGAGATCAGCTCGCGCAAAAAGATCTCTTTATTTGAATAAAGAGAATGGATCATTAAATGCAGTAGTTGTTTTACTTCTGATTGAAAACCACGAGTTTCTTTATTTTGAGATACGGTTTCGCTCATGTGTGCTCCATAACATCTAAACTAATTGGCTTTTTCATAGGGACAAGTTTGTGACTTTCCCCTTGAAATCACCTTACCGAGATGTCATTTAACATGTGGCTGACAAATGTAAATTCAAGGTCAATATTGCTAAAAACGGTGTTTTTTTAGAAAATTTTAATTATCCTACCCGTCTAAAAGCATCTAAAATGTCGTGCGCACTCCAAGCGCCCCGGTAATTTTGTGATATAAATCACCATAATTACAACATCATCCATCTAAGAAGAACTAAATGACTAACATTGGCACCAAATTTCTACTTGCTCAAAGGTTCACCTTTGATCCAAATAGTAATTCGCTCGCTGACCAACAAAACGGCAACGACGTTGTACGATTAGGAAGCAACGAAAGCCGTATACTTCTGATGTTGGCAGAGAGACCAAACGAAGTTTTAACCCGTAACGAGCTTCACGAGTTTGTTTGGCGTGAGCAAGGTTTTGAGGTGGATGACTCAAGCCTGACTCAAGCGATTTCTACTCTGCGTAAGATGTTGAAGGATTCAACAAAATCTCCAGAGTTTGTTAAAACGGTACCTAAACGTGGCTACCAACTCATTTGTTCAGTGGAACGCTTGAGCCCATTTTCTACTGACTCTAACACTGACGTTGAAGAAACCGCTTCTGAACAAGAAGTGCCAGCAGTGGAGTTAGAAGCGAGCGATACACCACCAACAGAGATAGTGACCGATACTACTGCTGATCTTGAGCCTCAAGTAGAGCCGACTAAAACTCAGCCGAAGCCAGCATCTAACACGATTAACTGGCTACCGCGTGTCATTATCTTTTTGTCTCTGCTGCTTCCTGTTTGCGTATTGTTATTCACGAACCCTGCGGAATCCCAATTCCGTCAGATTGGTGAGTATCAAAATGTACCAGTGATGACACCTGTAAATCACCCTCAAATCAACAACTGGTTGCCCTCAATAGAGCAATGCATTGAGCGCTACGTGAAGCACCATGCAGAAGACTCGTTGCCAGTGGAAGTGATTGCCACTGGCGGACAAAATAACCAGCTGATTCTGAACTACATTCATGACAGTAACCACTCTTACGAGAACGTAACACTGCGTATTTTCGCAGGTCAAAACGATCCAACAGACATCTGCAAATAAAGGAGGCCAATATGAAGATTAAATTAGCATCTGCGGTTTTGGCCGTATCCGTTCTTTTCAGTAGTTGGTTGTATTGGGGAAGTGACCTAAAAGTGGAGCAGCTCCTCACAGCAAACGAATGGCAGTCGACCATGGTGACAGTCATTACAGACAGCTTGCCTGACGATACTGTCGGCCCACTACGCCGAGTTAATGTTGAATCAAACGTGAAATATCTCCCTAATGGTGACTATATTCGCGTAGCAAATATCAAACTATTCGCTCAAGGTTCAACCGCAGAATCAACGATAAATATCTCGGAAAAAGGCCGCTGGGAAGTAAGTGACAACTATTTGTTGGTCTCGCCTTCGGAGTTTAAAGATATTTCATCTTCTCAATCAAAAGACTTTTCCGAAGCACAGCTACGTTTGATTACTCAAATTTTTAAGCTAGATGCGGAGCAAAGTCGTCGTATTGACGTCGTGAACGAAAAAACACTATTGCTCACTAGCTTGAACCACGGTTCTTCGGTACTGTTTAAAAACTAATTTTGATTGGATGATAAGGGGGCAAGACGCCCCCTTTGTTTTGCTTATGGATTGGCTAGATACCCTTACCCTTTTTTTCGGTTCACTAATCGCCAACACGCTGGCTTCACTTTCTGGTGGCGGAGCAGGCTTGCTTCAATTCCCTTTACTCATCTTTCTCGGCTTACCGTTCTCCGTTGCGCTAGGCACACATAAGGTGGCTTCGGTTGCTTTAGGCTTAGGCGCAGCAAGCACGCATTTAAGATCAGGCACTATTAAATGGAAAGTCGCGCTCTACCTTATCTTGTCCGGTAGTATTGGCGTGATTTTAGGGGCTAACTTAATTGTACAGATCCCTGATGGTATCGCGGAAAAGATGCTCGGCACGATGATCCTAGCGCTAGGTATCTACTCGCGATTTAAGACATCGCTAGGCCAAGCTGAAGTAATACGTAACCGTCATCCTATCGGTTGGGTTATTGGTGGAATTGGCTTACTGTTTATCGGCATCATTAACGGATCTCTTACCGCAGGTTCTGGTTTGCTCGTGACACTATTTTTGGTGCGCTGGTTTGGTTACGACTACAAACAAGCCGTTGCTTACACCATGATTTGTGTCGGCCTGTTTTGGAATGGCATTGGAGGCATTGCCGTCGTACAGGCAGGGGCGCCTATTCACTGGGCTTGGTTACCTGTTTTATTGTTAAGCTCTTTTCTAGGCGGCAGTTTAGGCGCATGGGCCGCGACTCGATACAGTAACAGAGTGATTAAAGTTGCATTCGAAATTCTCACGTTTGCGGTGGGCATCAAGTTGCTGGTTTAAAAAGATTAAAAGGAAAGTTTCATGGATAAAGCAATCATTGATATTTATTACTGCCGCCAGTGCAACTGGATGTTGCGTTCAACTTGGCTATCGCAAGAATTACTGCATACTTTTAGCGAAGAAATAGAAACAATCAGCTTACACCCGGACACAGGTGGTCGCTTCGAAATTTTCTGTAATGGCCAGCAAATTTGGGAACGGAAAAAAGACAGCGGCTTTCCTGAAGCCAAGGTGCTAAAACAGCGCGTTAGAGACATTATCGACCCAGAACGCGATTTAGGACATTCAGACACAAAATAGGGAGCAATTCGCTCCCTATTTTTTTACTTAGTAAAACCGTTAAATCATGGTTTGTGCTAATACTTCGCCTTCTGGCGTTTTTACCGTTAGCTTATTGTCTTCTAGAGTACCAAAGCTTCTCGGTAAGCCATTACGTGGGAATGTCATCGAGCCTGGGTTGAATATAATGGCTCCATCTTGCATCTCTGCGACGGGAACATGTGTATGCCCGTGGGCGATGATATCACCTTCGCGCAGTGGCGGCCGTTTTTCAGAGTTGTACAAGTGACCATGAGTCAAAAAGATTCTCTTGCCAGATTCAAGTAGCACCCATGAGTAATCCATCATCATTGGAAACTTCAATAGCATTTGGTCCACTTCACTATCACAGTTGCCACGTACAGAAATAATTTGATCACTGTATTGGTTCAATAAGTCTGCTACCTGTGGAGGGTTGTAGCCTTCTGGAATAGGGTTTCGCGGCCCATGGTTTAGCGTATCTCCTAGCAAAATCAGGTGGTGCGCACCAGAGGCCAAAAATAGATCAATGGTTTCTTTAGTTGCTGGCAAAGAGCCATGCAGGTCTGAGGCAAAAAATAGTTTCACGACATCGTCTCCTCAAAAAGTATGAGGTCATTCTACGGCATTTTTTTAGCAGCTCAACCTACGACGGTTTGAATACTACTGATAGCGCAATGATTCAATGACCATAGGCAAAACATAGAACCATGCTGCATACGCTGTTCCAACCAACACCAGTATCCAAAACACCATCGACATAAATTTTGATTTGGCTAGATGGTGCAGCGGATCGGGCTCTCCGCATCCTGGACATGCATGAGCGCGTTTTGAGATTTGTTTCTCACACACGGGGCAAGAGACTAAAGGCATGATACAGATTCCTCGACATTAGGCTTAGGGCGCAAAGAATAATGGTGAATTAACACATATGCAACCTAACATATATTAAATATTTTAGTTCTTTGTAACAGTCGCTGACTTGAGAAAAAATTCGTTGATTTTTCATTTATATCAACCTATTACACTTCTTCTCGCACCATACCATTGATGACAATATTGTTATAACTCACCATCCCAATGACCTCGCCACTTTCAATGACCGGCGCTCTGCTTATGCCAAATCGCTCAAACAAACGGGCACAATATTTTACGTTCATATCTGGTTCGACACACAAAGCGGGCTTGGTCATGATTTCATAAATATTTGTGCGCTGAGGAGAACGATTATTCGCCAGCACCTTTTTGGCGATATCATTCATCAACACGATGCCATATTCATCATTATCATCTCGCTTTTTCACCACCAGCGCTTTGACTTGGTATTTTTTCGCTAGCGTTATGCCTTCGTATACGGTCATCAGTCCATCAACCATTACATACGTTGCCGCCATAACATCTCGAACTCTAATTATCGTTTGACTGCTCATAATTCATCCTCAACCACTTTGGTCAACGTTTCTACTTGATGCGCGACACCGACTGCATCTTCAATATCGATCTGAATAGCAATCCCCTGTCCCGACTCTCTGTCAAATTCACCAACCTCATTAATGGTTTCTAATATGTGTCGAGAGAGATGTTCCTCGACCACAAACAGCAGCACATCTTTTTGCACTTCTAGCGTTAAACCAAAAAACGTTCGCTTTTGATTTAAACCTTGCCCGCGAGCATTGTTAATCACTGTTGCACCGGTCGCACCAGCATCGCGTGCAGCGTCCAACACCTTGTCTGTTTTGCTGTCTTCAACAAACGCAAGTATCAATTTAAAGCGCATTTTCTTCTTCCTCCGAGATGTTTTTATTCAGCCACTGGGTTATTTGCGCATAGCCCATCACAGAGATCATAGGAAATAGACTGGCAAACGCGATCAAGCCAAAGCCATCAATCATTGGGTTTCTTCCAGGGACGGTCGAAGCAAGCCCTAACCCTAATGCAGTTACAAGTGGGACAGTGACAGTAGAAGTTGTTACGCCTCCAGAATCGTAGGCGAGTGGAACAATAAGCTTGGGAGCGTAAAACGTTTGAATCACAACGACGATGTAACCCGCGATGATGTAATAATGAATGGGATCGCCCACGACAATCCGGTAACTCCCTAATGCAATACCAATTGCCACCCCAAACGCAACGGCTACGCGCAAGCCGTTAATACTGATACTGCCTCCAGAGACTTGGTTTGCTTTTATCGCTACAGCGATTAAAGAAGGCTCTGCAATCGTGGTACTAAAGCCTATAAAAAAGGCGAAGGTGTAAACCCAATAATAGTCGACCCACATTAAGGCTTTCCCTACAGATACTTTGAACTCTTGTAAAAACTCCGGCGCCGTTAATTGCACAGCCATCGTCTCCCCAAGTGGAAACAACGCCATTTCTAATCCAAGTAAAAAAAGAGCTAGCCCGAAAATCACATAAACGAACCCAAGCAAAACTTTCTTAAGGTTGCTAACAGGACGCCTTAACACCGCTAACTGAAAACCAAAAATAATGCTGGCGATGGGAACGACGTCTCGAACGGTCGATAATAAAGTGTCTAGGAAATGATCAATTGAAATCATGTTACGACCATTCCGTAAACCATCACAAACATCATCGGTAACAGCGAGGCAAAAGCGATTAAACCAAAGCCATCCACCATAGGGTTACGCCCTTTAATAGAAGACGCTAAACCGACGCCCAGTGCAGTGACCAGAGGTACTGTTATGGTGGACGTGGTTACACCTCCGGAATCGTAAGCGACACCAATAATGGCTTCAGGTGCAAACCACGTCAGTATTACAACGCCGACGTAGCCACCAATGATCATGTAATGAATCGGCCACCCTTTTAAGATACGCAAAACACCGATAACGATGGCTATCCCCACTGAGAGAGCTACTGTTACTCGAAGTCCTTCTCCGTAATCCTGCATGGACTGCTCTGAGTTAGCGATCATTCCGCCCTCTGCCGCAACTTCTGAGGCTTCTTCCGCTACCGCGGTTAATGCAGGTTCAGCTATCGTGGTGCCAAACCCCAAACAAAACGCAAAGACTAATAACCAAAACACGCTGCCTTTTTTTGCAAAGGCTTGAGCCATACTCTCTCCGATAGGAAAAAGACCAAGTTCTAGGCCAAAGATAAAAAAGGTTAATCCTAAAACGACAAGCAACAAGCCAAAAAGAATGGAGACCAGGTTGGGCAGTGGCTCTTGCAAAACGACTAATTGGAAAAAAGTGATAACAATGATGATGGGTAATAAGTCACGAGCACTATTGAGGAGCGCTCGAAAAAGCGCAACAAATGCTTCCATGCCTATCCTCCTTGATTTTGCAAATTGATTACGCTCGTTCCAATGAGCGATAACTTCTAGTCTGGCATAGATTTCACTCTTCTACCGTGAATGCACTAGCGCCATCTATAACATTTAGTTACATATTTTCTAATATGTGAAGTTAATAGTATCTCTGCCAGCTTGTCACTATCCCAGAAATAATGGTGTTGAGATGATCAAGCTAAGCACAAAGCGACTATAATGTTCTAATACGTGTACATTCAAAGAGATAACATGAAGATATTACTCACAGGTGGCACTGGGTTTATTGGCTCGGAGTTGCTCAAGCTGCTATCAACTCACCAGGTTATGCTACTTACACGCTCTCCAGAGCGAGCAAAACAATGCCTACAGCATGCTGATCTGGGTAATATCGAATACCTTGACTCGCTCGAGTCGTTCGCCGATCTCAATCACGTTGATGCCGTCATTAATCTTGCAGGTGAGCCTATTGCGGATAAAAGGTGGACCAGCGAGCAAAAAGAAAAAATCTGCAAAAGTCGTTGGAAAATTACCGAGCAAATTGTTGAGCTGATCCACGCTAGTACCGAACCTCCTTCTGTTTTTATTAGTGGCTCGGCAGTTGGCTACTATGGTGATCAACAAGATCATCCGTTTGATGAGTGCTTACATGTTAATAGCGACGGCTTTCCTCACGAGGTATGTGCAAAGTGGGAGCAAATAGCCAAGCGCGCAGAGTCGGAACAAACTCGGGTTTGTCTAATGAGAACTGGCGTGGTACTCGGCCTTAATGGTGGTGCGTTGGCAAAGATGCTATTACCTTACAAGCTTGGCGTAGGCGGCCCACTTGGGAACGGTAATCAGTACATGCCTTGGATTCACATCCTAGATATGGTCCGCGCCATCATGTACTTGCTTGAAACACCACATGCCCACGGTGCATTCAATATGTGCGCCCCCCACCCTGTGACTAATCGTATATTCAGCGGCACACTAGCTAAAACGCTAAAACGTCCGCATATCTTGTTCACGCCTAAATGGGCGATGGAACTCCTAATGGGAGAATCTTCCTGCTTGTTGTTTGATAGCATGAGAGCCAAACCCAAAAAACTCACCGAACTGGGCTTTAAATTTAGCTACTCCAGAATAGAGCCAGCACTCAAGCACTTGCTTCATGAACGGAGCTGATGAATGATGGCTCTAATCAATGTTTCTGAGTCTTAAATTAAATTATGAAAAAATCGATTCTCATTACGGGTTGTTCAACCGGCATCGGTTACGTGTGCGCTCACGCCCTACAAAACAAGGGATTTAATGTCATTGCATCTTGTAGGAAAGAACAAGATGTCCAGCGCCTAATTAATGAAGGGCTAACCTGCATCAATCTAGACCTAAATAGCCCAGAAAGCATTTCTTCGGGCGTGAAGCAAGCGCTAGAGTTAGCAGAAGGTAAGCTTTACGCAGTGTTCAATAATGGTGCCTATGGTCAGCCCGGAGCACTGGAAGACTTACCCACCGAGGCTCTTCAAGATCAATTTCAGACCAACTTTTTTGGTTGGCACCAGTTGGTCAGAGAAGTGCTTCCCCATATGCGCCAGCAAGGCGAAGGACGCATCATACAAAACAGCTCTGTTCTTGGTTTTGCCGCAATGAAATACCGTGGTGCCTATAATGCATCAAAATTTGCCTTAGAAGGCTGGACAGATACGCTCAGGCTAGAGCTTGCGGATACGAATATCAAAGTAGCATTGATAGAACCAGGACCGATCGAAACTCAATTTAGAAACAATGCATTACGAGCCTTTGAGAAGTGGGTTGATATTGAATCTAGCCCCCATCGTGATGCTTATGAAGGACAAAGAGAGCGACTCAACAACGACAAGTCTAATAATCGATTTGTTTTGCCTGCAGAGTCTTGCATCGCACCAGTTCTTCATGCATTAACTAGCGTTTCACCGAAAATTCGTTATCGAATTACTACACCGACTAAATTATTCGCAGTCTTGAAAAGACTATTACCAACCCGTGCACTTGATAAAATTTTGCGACAGGCTGCATAAAAAAGTTTTGTCGAAATGTAATTTCACCGTAACAATGTGATGTCATTATGAACATGTAGGTTAAAAAAACCTCAACTAAACGAATCAATTTCTACGCAATTCAGCGGGGATTCTTTCGCCCAAAGTGATTGAGTTGCTTAGATTTGGTATCGCCACCCATTACGTTTTGTAGCAATGTTTATACTACTGCGAGGCAACAATGACATTAAATCAGCTTAACTGGCTTAGTGTGGGTGTAGTGTTGACCATGTTCATCCTATTTTGATACCGCACTAACAAATAGCATTAGAATTGCGCTGCTTCGGCAGCGTTTTCTTTTTATCTAACACCTGAGCAGCAATAACCTCACTCTATTACCTCACGTTTTCTCAAAATAGAATGATTCATTATTGATGGTGAATGTCGCTTGAATTTCACCTAAATCAACTCCATATCTAATATCAACGACAAGACACAAGGCAAGGATACTCTGATGCAATCCCCATTTATCGTTGAGATAACAGAACAGAACTTTCGCGAAACGCTTGAAGGATCAATGAACACGCCCGTTTTGATCCACTTTTGGGCCAACGCTCAGCCAGAAAGCGCACAGATACTCCCTGAGTTGCAATCTCTTGCTCAACAGTACAACGGTGCATTTACGCTTGCTCTACTAAATTGTGAAGATCAGCCCGCTTTAGCGTCTCAATTTGGCGTGCAAGTATTGCCAACTATCGCGCTGTTTATAAATGGTCAAGCCGTCGATGGTCTGGGAGGCCCCCAGCCAATTGATGCCATTGCTACCATGCTACAAAAGCATTTGCCAAGCCCAGATGAACAACTATTAAAACAAGTCAGTGAACTTCTTCAGCAAGGTGAGCATGCTCAGGCTTTGAGCATCATCCACACTTTGCCGCCAGAGCTGCAAGAGCGTGGTGATGTGAAACTCGCGATGGCTGATTGTTTGCTAGAAACCAAACAATTTGATATTGCCCAAGAACTACTGAACGCTATCCCTCTCGAGTATCAAGATAACTACTACAAGAGCCTAATAGCCAAGCTCGAGCTGCATTTGCAGGCTGCAGATAGCCCTGAGTTACAGCGACTAGAACAAGCATACGCAGCAGACATGGCAAACTTCGAACTCGCTTGTGAATTGGCGGTACAATACAACCAAGTTGGTCGGGATGAAGAAGCGTTGGAACTGCTGTGGAATATTCTTAAAAAAGACTTGGGCGCCCAAGACGGTGACGTGAAGAAGACTTTTATGGATATTCTCAGTGCGCTAGGTCAAGGTAACGCATTAGCAAGCAAATATCGTCGCCAGCTTTACTCAATTTTGTACTAAGCGCCGCATTCTTCTAAGAATAAGACAACAAAGGCCGGGATTTCCGGCCTTTGTCATATAAAAAACCAATAACCTCTCAAAGGTCTCAGAACTTCAATTGTCTATTGTCTATAAATAGGTAAAAATGGATCGAACATTATGCACTTAAGGGAATAACTCATGCCAATTGATTCACTGATCACCATCGGTATTTTCGTCGTTCTTGCTGTCGTTATCTTATCTTCAGCCATTAAAACGGTTCCGCAAGGAAACAACTGGACAGTTGAACGCTTCGGACGCTACACCCACACATTAAAGCCGGGTTTAAACTTGATCATTCCATTCGTTGATAAAATTGGTCAAAAAGTAAACATGATGGAGCGCGTTCTCGATATTCCTGCGCAAGAGGTCATTTCAAAAGATAACGCTAACGTGGTTATTGACGCTGTCGGATTTGTTCAAGTGATCGATGCTGCCAAAGCGGCTTATGAAGTCAACGACTTAGAACACGCTATTAGAAACTTGACCCTTACGAACATTCGTACCGTTTTAGGTTCAATGGAACTGGACGAAATGCTGAGCCAACGCGACATGATCAACTCTAAGCTGTTGGCGATTGTTGACCAAGCAACAAACCCTTGGGGCGTAAAAGTCACACGAATTGAGATTAAAGATGTCCAGCCACCAGCCGATCTGACCGCTGCAATGAATGCGCAAATGAAAGCCGAGCGTAATAAGCGTGCGGAAATTCTTGAAGCAGAAGGGGTTCGCCAAGCTGAGATATTAAAGGCCGAAGGTCATAAACAATCAGAGATATTAAAAGCTGAAGGCGAAAAGCAGTCTGCTATTCTCCATGCAGAAGCACGTGAGCGTGCCGCGCAAGCAGAAGCAAAAGCGACTTACATGGTTTCCGAAGCCATTGCAAAAGGTGACATGCAAGCCGTCAATTACTTCATTGCACAGGGTTATACCGAAGCGATCAAGAGCATTGGTCAAGCCGAAAATGGTAAAATCATTATGCTTCCATTAGAAGCAACCGGACTAATGGGCTCGGTTGCAGGGATAGCAGAAATGTTTAAACAGCAAGATAAAGAATAATTTATGGACTTTTTTAGTTTGTTGGAAGGTATCTCTTTCTGGCATTGGCTAGCGTTTGGCTTTGCTCTTTTAGCAGTTGAGCTACTTGGTACCGCAGGGTATTTTCTCTGGCTCGGGATGTCTGCACTTATCGTTGGAGCACTCATGACCGTTTTGCCAATGAGCTGGCAATTGCAATGGCTTTGCTTTGCAAGCTTCAGCTTAATCACCACCTGGCTTTGGTGGCGACGACAATGGTCTAAAGACAAGCAAGAAGACCAAGAAAGAGATCTGAACCAAAAGTACAAGCAGTTAATTGGGCGTACTCTTATCCTTGAAGAAGACTTTTCCGTCGGGCTCAATCGCATCAAGGTAGCCGATACCACATGGTCCGCACAATCGGATCAAGCACTTCCAGCCGGTACCCGCGTAAGAATCACCGATGTTGAAGGTATTATTTTAATCATTGAGCCTGATTCTAATTAATTTATGCCAAAGTAATGGGGCAAATCATGCTCCATTACTTTAATCTAAACAACTGCTTTCATTTCATTACCTTAATTAAAATCGAGAAAAAAATAAGTATTAGTAATATTATTAATACCCTACCTACCATTTCCTATTATTTAATTATTCAACACACGACAATCAATAAGATAGAAATATATCTAGGTAAATTATCTATCTAAATTTATTTTAAAAAATAAAACTTTATTGAATTATTTTTTGATCTTTTTATCCTCGGATACATACTTAACGCATAAGCATTTAAGTTGAGTGCTTTTTATTTGGTAAGTAAGAGGATGTACTATGAATAAGCTTCTCTTTTTAATGTTGTGCGGTATTTTTTCTTTTTCTTCCTTTGCCTACAACAACGGAAACGGCGGTACAACTAATTTGGGACCTATAGTCGAATGTAAGATGCCAAGTGGCGACGTTACGAATATTCCAAGTGAAATGTGTCGATTTAGAGGTGGGGAATGGGAATAGTAAAGAAGTAAGAGCTTAGTTTGATATAAGAGCCCTATTCAACCTTGCCTTTCTGCGTAGTCACGGTTTATACAAGCACGTAGATATTTAAAGTTTATATTAAGGTGATTATTATGAGATTTTTATCTGGTCTATTAGTAATATCTTTTGCCATAATTCCGTTAACCACTCATGCTAATGGTGCATCCGGTGGTCGTACGTTAGGCCCAGAGATAAAGTGTGAGTTGCCAAACGGTAATGTACATATGTTGCCACCGTTATATTGCAAAATATACGACGGCCGAGAAGTGAAATAGAAAAGGAGCCTAGCGGCTCCTTTTATTATCTAATTAAGTATTAGTGGAAGCTGTAAGGGATAAGAACTTGTAGACGTAAGTCTGTTTCATCCGCATCGCCAGCACCTGCGTACTCATCACGTTCTAGGATTGTACCGTGTAAACGAATGGTAGAACCTTTAAGCGCGCCACTTTGTAGTGAGTAAGATACTGTTGCGTTAACTGCGTATTCGCTTTCGTAATCCCAGTCACCTGATGCTCCGCTTGCTGCAGAGTCAGCGCCAGTACCGTAACCAAAGCCTAGGTAGTAGTTCCAGCCGTTACCTTGGTTGTAAGATAGACGGTTGTACCATGCTAGCTCACCCGCTTTGTTCCAGTCAGACAGCGCGTCCCACCACTGAGACCAAGTACCATTGTTCATACCATATGTATGAATAGTACGAGGAACGAAGTCCGCACGGTTATCTGTGTCTGTGTAGCGCAACTCAGACATCCAAGCTAGCTTGCCGAAAGATTGATTCAAAGATAGACCAGTGTGGAAACCTAGACCATCGTATTTCACATCATCGTCAACACCGTAGAAATCAAATGCTAGAGTTGTACGGTCACTAACAGTGTACTTCAAGTAAGCCTTGTAAGAAGTGTTGTCAGTTTCGTTGTGGTAGCTAGTTACTTGACCTGCACCCCAGTCAACACCATTTGCATATTGAACGCCAGTAGCTTGACCCAAACCAAGTTGCATAAACAAGCTGTCAGTTAGGTTACCGTTTAGGCCTAGAGAGTGTAGGTAGCTCCATGAAGTGTCAGACCAAAGCGCTGGTGCGTAATCATCTTCGTGAAGCAGCCAAGGTGCTGTAAATTGGTCTGCGCCAAAGTAGCTTAGGTTGAAATCACCAAGTTTAGCGTTTAGTTCGAAACCACGGTAAGTACCAGGTACAAAGCTCCAAACGTTACCGATTGTACCGTTACCACCAGCCTGTAACATACCGAAACGAGCATTAAAGTTTTCGTTTGCTTTGAATTTCAGCGCTGCTTTGTAAACTTTAAGCTGCTGACCATCACCTGCACCCCAGTCTAGGTTGTTACAAGTTGAGATTTCGTTACATAGGTAGCCTTCGTTTGAATTGTAAAGACTATCGTTGTAAAGATCGCCAGAGTAGTAAGCCGCAACATCTGCGCCCACCCAACCATCGTGGTAGCCAGAAGTGAAGTCTAAAATTGCGTTGTAAGAAGAGTAGTTTAGACGACTCCAACGGTCACCATTTTCACCGCCGGGCTTACCTGTTGTACGAGTTCGTGAACGAGTATCAACTATGAATAATGCATTCAGACTTGAGTCTTGCATAAATTCGTTCACTTTCTCTACGTACTCGCCACCTGCTGCACTTTCAGTAGACGCTGTAGCTGGAGCGACAGCAACAACACCAAACATTGCTGCGGTTAACGCTGAAACCTTAAAAAATTTGTCCATGGAAAAACTCCTAAAAATGGATATAGCTGTATTTTTCTATCTCACCTTTAGTTGGCCGCCGAAGGAGAGAAGTAAATTCCTGATCAAACCTCATTATTTCTAATTTGGCTTTTTTTAGTTCCTGCATACACACCGTGTATCCACGTGATTAAGACTAACTTCGCAGCTAAAAACATCCAAATGGAACTTATTTTTTTTCTAAAAAAATATGAGCCACTCCAAAGTTCCATATAACTTATTGATCCAGATCTTATTTTTAACAACACCAACACAACTCAACAAAATATCATTTAAAATCAAACATTTAAATTTAGCCTGAAAGTATCAACTTGAAGTCACTCGCAGACTAAAAAAGCCCAAAAAACCAATAACCCAAGGTTCGATCTTGATCACTGAAAAGAACAAAGGCATCAATTACTCAATAAAAAAACACTTAATTATGAACAAGAAAAAGCCCCGCATGCTTACCATACGGGGCTTTTAGTTATTTTTTAGCTTTTTTGAGAAGACTTAATTCATCAATTCGAGTAAGTCTTGTTCTGTTTTAATTTCGATACCCAGTTCTTGTGCCTTTGCGAGCTTCGAACCTGCATTTTCACCAGCAAACAAAATATCGGTTTTCTTAGAAACACTACCCGTCACTTTAGCCCCCAGTGCTTGGAGGGCTTCTTTGGCTTCTGTACGCCCCAGTTGAGAAAGTGTTCCCGTTAATACTACTGTTTTACCTTCTAATGGTAATTCCCCCACCTGCTCAGTAGTATTAATCTCTGGCCAATGAATTCCTTGTTCAAGCAAATCTTTAACCACCGCTTGGTTCTGTTCTTCACTAAAGAAAGTCGTAATATGTTGAGCAACCACAGCACCGATGTCTTGCACTTCAATCAACTGCTCTTCGGTAGCATTTTGGATCGCTCCCAACGTTTTAAAGTGCATTGCTAAGTTTGCTGCGGTTGCCTCGCCAACTTCACGGATCCCCAGTGAATACAAAAACCGAGGTAAAGTTGTTTCTTTGGATTTTTCTAACGCATTCACAATATTCTGCGCAGACTTTGGCCCCATGCGATCTAGTACGGTTAAAATCCCCGCTGATAACTTAAATAAGTCAGCAGGAGTTTTCACCATCTCACGATCAACAAGCTGCTCGATCACTTTATCGCCTAAACCGTCAACGTCTAACGCTTTACGAGAAACAAAGTGTTTTAGCGCTTGTTTGCGTTGGGCTTGGCAAACTAAGCCCCCCATACAACGTGTTACCGCTTCTCCTTCGATCCGCTCAACATGCGAACCACAAACAGGACACTGAGTTGGGAAAACAATATCTCGAGCTGTTTCTGGTCGACGCTCTTTGATGACAGAAACGACTTGCGGAATAACATCGCCAGCACGGCGGATCACAACGTGATCACCAATCTTGACTTGCAGACGTTCTATCTCATCTGCGTTATGAAGCGTCGCATTACTTACCGTTACCCCACCAACAAATACAGGCTCTAGTTTAGCAACAGGTGTAATCGCACCAGTGCGACCGACTTGGAACTCCACTTCATTCAGTGTCGTCATTTCTTCCTGAGCTGGAAATTTGTAGGCAATCGCCCAACGTGGAGCGCGAGCAACAAAACCCAGACGCTCTTGCACGGCAATATCGTCAATTTTAATAACGACACCATCGATCTCATAAGGGAGGGCATCACGACGCTGCAATATATCTTGGTAGTAAGCTTTTACATCCGCCAAGCTTTCAACTCGCTTAGTTTCCGGACACATTGGCAGTCCCCAAGATTTGATTTGCAAAAAGCGTTCGTAATGACTTGCTGCCAATTCTGCACCTTGCACCACGCCTACACTGTATGCATAGAAGCTAAGCGGACGAGAAGCCGTAATACGTGAATCCAATTGTCGTAAGCTACCTGCCGCAGCGTTACGTGGATTAACAAAGATTTTCTCGCCTTTCTTCCTTGCTAATTCATTGAGCTTTTCAAACCCAGCTTTCGGCATAAAGACTTCACCACGAACTTCAAGACGATTTGGCCAGTCATTACCTCTGAGTTTTAAAGGAATGGCTTTAATCGTACGCACATTCTCTGTGATGTTTTCACCCGTAGTACCATCGCCTCGAGTGGCCGCCTGAACTAATACGCCACTCTCATATAACAAACTTACGGCGAGTCCATCCAATTTAGGCTCACAACAGTATTCTTTCACACTCTGGCTGCCCACGCGCTCTTGTGCGCGCTTGTGGAAACTATCAAGTTCACTATCATCAAACGCGTTATCAAGCGAAAGCATCGGTACTTCATGTGTCACTTGGCTAAACGCAGAGAGAGGTTGTCCACCGACACGTTGGCTTGGCGAGTCTACGGTTATTAAGTCAGGGTTCTCAGCTTCAATATCCAGTAACTCTCGCATTAAACGGTCGTACTCGGCATCAGGGATCTCTGGGTTATCTTCCACGTAGTAACGCACAGCGTGGTAATGCAACGACTCTTTTAGTTCTTCTAGTCGCTGAAGTACTGATTCAGACATAGTAAAGCCCCGTGTATTTTCAATCGGTGAGGTTGGGAAATCCAAGAAAAAGGGCTCCATCCGGAGCCCTATTATTATTTGCTGTTAAGATTATGCGTTAGCGGCAGTAAACTCAACTATTTGACGTCGATAAGATGCTAAACGATCTGGCGTCATTAAGTTGCGCTGGTCATCAAGTACGTTACCACCTAAGTCATCAGCAATTTGCTGCGCAGTTCGAAGCATTAAGTTGAAGTTCTGTTCAGCCTCGCCATAACAAGGCAATGTCATGAAGAATGAAATACCCTTCGTTGTAAACTCAGCAGGATCAGCATGCTCAAACGTACCAGGGTGCATCATATTAGCGACGCTAAACAGCACTTTGCCGTTACCGGACAAGTCGACATGACGGTGGAAAATATCCATCTCGCCATAAATTAAGCCGTTTTGTTGCATACTCTCAAATAAAGCAGTACCAACAAATGGCTCTTCACCCGCACAGTGCACATTCAATACAATCACTTGCATTTCAGATTCTGGCTTTGGCTCTTCCTTAGGCTCTGCAACGACAGGCTCACTAACCGTTTCGACTTGCTGTTCTTTCTCCGTAATATCAAACGCGGCGGGAATAGCGTCTTCTTCCACAGCGGGCTGGAATGGCTCTTCAGCTACTGTTGCTTGAACAACAGGCTCAACGTCCTCTTCTTTATCTTTTTCTGCAACAAATGAAGGGATGTCATCCGGCTCCTGCTGCGTCTGTTTGACTTCAGATGGACCACCGAATAACGGGTCAGATTCAAACTTGTTGTCGAAAGAGCTCGCCATCCCAAAATCTGGTTCTTTGCGATCTTTGCGAATGATCTCAAAGTCATCTTCAGGAGCGGGAGCGAAGTCTCGTTCTTTCTCAACAAGATCATTTTTGTCTTCTTGGTTAACATCCAGCTTACCAAGTGGCTTGTTACCAAACTTTGCTTTGCCTTCTTTTTTACTGCTCCATAAACCATGAAACAGTAATGCCGCGATGGCTAATGCGCCAACAACAATGAGTACGAATCGCAATTCCTGCATTATTTACTCTCAATATACTTGTTTTTACTACTCGCAGTTCCTTGAGCAGCAACCCAAGTGCAATAAATCTGAATGATACGTTTACTTTACCAAAACTATATGTAGATTTAGAACAACTTAATGCAAGAAGTTCCGTTTTTTGTTGTGATTCTTGCCACGATTCCACTTAACAAGACGTCATTTGTCAGGGCATTGAAAGAAAAGTCCTCACAGGTACAATGAGTTTTCATTTACACGAAGCCAAAATAGACATGAAGCAAAACAATCAGCAGAGAACCGGGTTCGGTTATTTTCTATACGGGATACAATTGGCACTTGCCCCTAAAATCAGGCGCTTTGTCATCTTACCTCTACTTGCAAATATCTTGCTTGTAGGTGGTGCCATCTTCTATCTATTTTCAAACCTTAATATATGGATAGAAGGCTGGATTGGGCAGCTGCCTGAGTTTTTATCCTGGTTAACTTACATTCTTTGGCCTTTACTCGCTCTGACGATACTCGCTACCTTCTCCTATTTTTTCAGCACGCTCGCGAACTTTATCGCCGCGCCATTCAATGGCCTCTTGGCTGAAAAAGTGGAAGAGTACTTAACGGGACAAAAAGTAAATGATGATGGTTTCACTGCCGTCCTGAAAGATGTTCCTCGCGTTTTAGCTCGTGAGTGGAGAAAGCTCCTTTACATTTTACCTAAAGCAATAGGCCTATTCCTGTTATTGCTCATCCCTGCCCTTGGACAAACAGTAGGCCCATTTTTATGGTTTATCTTTACCGCCTGGATGCTCGCGATTCAATATTGTGACTACCCGTTTGATAACCATAAAATCCCATTTAACGACATGCGTTACAAATTGAAACAAAAGCAAGGTAAGGCCTATGGCTTTGGGGTATTGGTGTCTGTGTTTACGACGATCCCAATTTTGAACCTCATTGTCATGCCTGTAGCAATATGTGGTGCAACCGCTATGTGGGTCGCGGAGTTTAAGCACCAACGATAGTCGACTAGAGATTAAGGAAAGGGATCAGCGCCAGCTTTTCCCTTTTCTTTTATCAAGTTCTGGGCCAACCTAATAAGATATAACTTTTTAATCCTTTTCCCTTTTTTTCATACCGCATATTCTTCTATCCATATTCACACAACGTGTAATGAAGGAACATCACTATGAGCAAAATCTACGAAGATAACTCTCTTACTATTGGTAATACACCTCTCGTTCGTCTAAACAAAGTAAGCAACGGCAAAGTTCTTGCGAAAATTGAAGCGCGTAACCCTAGCTTCAGTGTTAAGTGCCGTATCGGTGCAAACATGATTTGGGAAGCAGAGAAAGCGGGGCTTCTTAAGCCAGGTGTAGAGCTTGTAGAACCTACCAGTGGTAACACAGGTGTTGCTCTAGCATTCGTAGCGGCCGCTCGCGGTTACAAGCTAACATTGACCATGCCTGAATCAATGAGCCTAGAACGCCGTAAGCTACTTAAAGCACTGGGCGCCAACCTTGAGCTGACTGAAGCGGCGAAAGGCATGAAAGGGGCGATTGCTAAAGCAGAAGAAATCGTAGCAAGCAACCCTGAGAAATACCTACTTCTTCAACAATTTGACAACCCTGCGAACCCAGAGATCCACGAAAAGACTACGGGCCCTGAGATTTGGGAAGCGACAGACGGTGAAATCGACGTATTCGTTGCTGGTGTCGGTACGGGCGGTACTATCACAGGTACAAGCCGTTACATCAAAGGTGAAAAAGGCAAAGCCATCACTTCTGTCGCAGTTGAGCCAGCAGAGTCTCCAGTTATTGCACAAGCACTTGCTGGCGAAGAAATCCAACCTGCTCCGCACAAAATCCAAGGTATCGGTGCTGGTTTTATCCCAGGTAACCTCGATTTAGACATTATTGACCGTGTTGAGCAAGTTACCTCAGAAGAAGCGATTGAGATGGCTCGTCGCCTAATGGAAGAGGAAGGTATCCTAGCTGGTATCTCATCAGGCGCAGCGGTTGTTGCAGCGAACCGACTTGCGGAACTACCTGAATTTGAAGGAAAAACAATTGTAACTGTCTTGCCAAGTTCCGGTGAGCGTTACCTAAGTACAGCACTCTTTGCAGGTATCTTTACCGAAAAAGAGAACCAACAATAATATGTGTTCAAATCAATTTTTAGTTTAAAAAAGCCCCGTTTAGGGGCTTTTTTGTTGATCCCTGCCCTACCTTTGGTAATATCAGGGTGTTTTATTTCTAGCTTCAAAATAAAGAAGCAGAACACAAAAAGGTTTCAAAGTGATTACGCACGCAAACAGTTGCGTAGTTACCAAACTTTTGACTAGTATCAGAACTGACGCGCTTTGAACTCTTCCCGTGCTAGCGCACAAGATGTAAAGCAGTTAAGCTAAAATCTGGTCACAAACTAACAAAAAAATACATTTATTGGGGTATATCACATGTACGAGAAGCAAGTAGAAATCACAGCAGAAAACGGCCTTCACACTCGTCCAGCTGCACAGTTTGTTAAAGAAGCGAAAGCATTCGACGCAGACATCACTGTGACTTCTAACGGTAAAAGCGCTAGCGCTAAGAGCCTGTTCAAACTACAAACACTAGGCCTAGTAAAAGGTACTCAAGTTACTATTTCTGCTGAAGGCCCACAAGCTCAGCAAGCAGTTGACCACCTAGTTGCTCTAATGGACCAACTACACTAATCCGGTCTCCTACTCCAGAAGCCATTTTGTGAAAGCAAAATGGCTTCGTTGGAAATAGGCTCAAAACTAAGCTAAAACTATTCGTTAGCGCACCCATTATTCTCCCGTTTTATAAAGTTGACCAAACTTAAGGTAAGGCTATGATTTCAGGCATCCTAGCATCTCCTGGTATTGCAATCGGTAAAGCACTACTACTTCAAGAAGATGAAATTGTCCTAAACACAAACACTATTTCTGACGATCAAGTAGAAGCTGAAGTTCAGCGTTTCTTTGACGCTCGTAACAAATCTGCAGCTCAGCTAGAAACTATCAAGCAAAAAGCGCTTGAAACGTTTGGCGAAGAAAAAGAAGCGATCTTTGAAGGTCACATCATGCTTCTTGAAGACGAAGAGCTAGAAGAGGAAATCCTAGCACTTATCAAAAACGACAAGATGACTGCTGATAACGCTATCCACTCAGTGATCGAAGAGCAAGCATGTGCTCTTGAGTCTCTAGACGACGAATACTTAAAAGAGCGTGCAACTGACATCCGCGATATCGGTTCTCGTTTTGTTAAGAACGCACTAGGCATCAACATTGTTTCGCTTAGCGATATCAACGAAGAAGTAATTCTTGTTGCTTACGACCTAACGCCATCTGAAACTGCACAAATCAACCTAGACTACGTGCTTGGTTTTGCTTGTGATATCGGCGGTCGTACATCTCACACTTCAATCATGGCTCGCTCACTTGAGCTTCCAGCTATCGTTGGTACTAACGACATCACGAAGAAAGTTAAGAATGGCGACATGCTGATTCTTGACGCAATGAACAACAAGATTGTTGTTAACCCATCAGAAGCTGAGCTAGAAGAAGCGAAAGCGGTTAAAGCAGCATTCCTAGCTGAAAAAGAAGAGCTAGCGAAACTGAAAGACCTACACGCAGAAACGACTGACGGTCACCGTGTAGAAGTTTGCGGTAACATCGGTACAGTGAAAGACTGTGACGGTATCCTTCGTAACGGCGGTGAAGGTGTTGGTCTGTACCGTACTGAATTCCTATTTATGGACCGTACTGCGCTACCAACTGAAGAAGAACAGTACCAAGCGTACAAAGAAGTTGCGGAAGCAATGAACGGTCAAGCTGTGATCATCCGTACTATGGATATCGGCGGCGATAAAGATCTCCCATACATGGATCTTCCAAAAGAGATGAACCCATTCCTAGGCTGGCGCGCTGTACGTATCAGTCTAGATCGTCGTGAAATCCTTCGTGATCAGCTACGTGGCATTCTACGTGCTTCTGCACACGGCAAACTGCGTATCATGTTCCCAATGATCATCTCTGTCGAAGAAATCCGTGAGCTTAAGAAAGCGATCGAAGAGTACAAAGAAGAGCTACGCGCTGAAGGCCACGCGTTCGACGAAAACATCGAAATCGGTGTTATGGTTGAAACTCCTGCTGCTGCTGCGATCGCACACCACTTAGCGAAGGAAGTGTCTTTCTTCTCTATCGGTACAAACGACCTAACTCAGTACACGCTAGCGGTTGACCGTGGTAACGAGATGATTTCTCACCTATACAACCCACTATCACCAGCTGTACTTACTGTGATCAAGCAAGTTATCGACGCTTCTCACGCAGAAGGTAAATGGACTGGTATGTGTGGTGAACTTGCAGGTGACGAGCGTGCAACACTTCTACTTCTAGGTATGGGTCTGGACGAGTTCTCAATGAGCGGCATTTCAATCCCTAAAGTGAAGAAAGTAGTTCGTAACTCTAACTTCGCAGAAGTGAAAGCAATGGCTGAAGAAGCCCTTTCTCTACCGACAGCAGAAGAAATCGAAGCCGTGGTAGAAAAGTTTATTGCTGAGAAAGCTCAGTAATCGGTAGTACCAAGTAATTCAATACTTAATGGCCATTAGACGGCGAAAAAAGTCGTCTAATGAGCTATATTGGTATACTATAATTCGACAGAATAAAACCAAACCTTAGGAGCATGACACAATGGGTCTGTTTGACAAACTTAAGAAGCTTGTATCTGATGACAGCGCTGACGCTGGTGCTATCGAAATCATCGCGCCACTTTCTGGTGAGATTGTAAACATCGAAGACGTGCCAGATGTTGTTTTCGCTGAGAAAATCGTTGGTGACGGTATTGCTATCAAGCCAGCAGGCAACAAAATGGTAGCTCCTGTAAACGGTACTATCGGTAAGATCTTCGAAACTAACCACGCGTTCTCTATCGAGTCTGACGACGGTGTTGAGCTTTTCGTTCACTTCGGTATCGACACAGTTGAACTAAAAGGCGAAGGCTTCACGCGTATCGCTGAAGAAGGTCAAACTGTTAAAGCTGGCGACACTGTAATTGAATTCGATCTAGCTCTTCTAGAAGAGAAAGCGAAGTCAACGCTAACTCCAGTTGTTATCTCTAACATGGACGAAATCAAAGAGCTAAACAAGCTTTCTGGTTCTGTAACTGTTGGTGAAACTCCAGTTCTACGTGTAACTAAGTAATTTTTACTTAATCGAACACGAAAAAACGCTGCCATTGGCAGCGTTTTTTATTACCTGAAATTTTGTTTCTAATCGACTTACATCAATGAAATCCGCTCAGCTAAGTAATCCAAGTGCCGAACTCGGCCTTTGCTTTGCCTGAGCCAATAATGCTGTTGTCGCATCTTGGAGCACTTGAGAACGCACCATTTCCGTAGATTCTCTTGCGAAGTCTGTATCTCTTATTCGACTCTTGGACTCTGTAACACTCCGATTCACAGTATTTAAGTTATCCATCGAGCCGTTTACACGGTTCTGAAAGCTGCCAATTTCACTTCGGTGCGAATCAACGTACTTAATTGCTGCATCAATCACCCCAACTGAAAGCTGAGCCTTACCTGCCGTCGACATATCAATGTCATCCATTGTGACTAATTGACCAGCGCTCACATCAAGCTCATCCGCTAAACTCCCATCGAGAAGCACACCCTCTGGCGCATTCATCGTAGAAGCGAAGAATTGCAGTTCGTTGTTTTCCGTTACTGAAGCATTCACTATCGATTGTTGAGCATTGATGTAAGTGGCGACCTGTTCTATACGGTCACCCAATTTGAGTCCAATGGATTCCGTTTGGGTTTGCCCTTTACTGTCTTGGTATTCGACTTTTAGGGTTTGGTTATCTTTAGTGACTCGCCAATCTTTATCGACCGCATCACCAACATAATGCTGCCCTCCCATCTCTGGGATATGGCTACGCATGTTACGTAACGTCAAAGAGATTGAATTAGCGTTCGCGCCAATATGGAAACTTTGTGAACCGTAAGATCCATCAAACAGGTTTTTATCCGCAAATGTTGTCGTGATCGCGACACGATCAAGCTCATCTTGCAGCGCTACGACCTCATATTGAATACTTTGCCGATCACTTGAGTCATAACTGCCGTTTGCTGCTTGAAGCCCCAGAGAGCGTAAGCGTTGCAATATGTCACTGCTTTCGTGCAATGCTCCCTCCGCTGTTTGAGCAACAGAAAAAGCGTCGTGTGCATTTCTTAAGGCGACATCAAGCCCTCTCGTTTGTACATGGAGAGTATTCGATATCTGTAAACCTGCCGCATCATCGCTCGCCGAGTTGATTCGAAATCCCGAAGTTAGGTCGCGTTGTGACTCAACATTTTGCGCAGCTGCTTGACTCAGGTGTCTCTGCGCCACCATCGCAGAAACATTGGAATTTAAAGAGATCATCTAATCGATATGAATGCCTTATCGAACATACTGTCAGGACATATCTGAATCGTTATAGCTAATAAGCAAAAAGCCAGGGATGAGCCTGGCTTTGGTTTCTTGCTTTGTAAAATTGATTAACCTAGCAGACTTAGCGCTGAGTTTGGCGCTTGTTTCGCTTGCGCAAGGATTGAGCTTGACGCTTGCGATAGAATTTGTGACTTGGTCATTTGAGTCGTTTCTTTCGCAAAATCTGTATCTTTGATACGGCTCTTCGACGCGTTCACATTCTCGTTAATGTTGTCCAAGTTGCTGATTGCATGGTTGAAACGGTTCTGGAATGCACCCAGCTCTGCGCGGTGGCTGTCTACGTATTTCAGTGCCGCATCGATGATAGCAACAGATTCTTGTGCGCCACCAACTGAGGTTACGTCAATAGTATCTACCGTCACTTTTTTACCTTCGCCCAAACCTAGCTCACCAGATAGGCCGCCTGAAAACTCGACTTCGCCTTCGACTTTGTTGTTGCCAGCAAAGATTTGCAGTTTACCGTCTTGGTCTACTGAGGCTTTCACTAGGTCAGTTTGACCGTTAATGTAAGTCGCAAGCTCTTCGATATCGTCACCCGCTTTTGCGCTGATGTTGATTTCTTGCTCTTGGCCGTA
>NZ_JAWPOX010000109.1:0-1227 GCF_033344475.1 Vibrio sp. 1288 | reverse complement strand
AGATCCGGAGAGCGTCGTGTAAAGGTTTCTTATATATCTTAACGGTCGACTTAGCAGTTAAGATTAAAAATTCGTGTTGTTTAGGTAAGTGGAAATAAGAATGAAATTTAGACCTTTGGCTAAGTTTTGCTGTTTAGGAAAAAGCTGGTACTTGCTACGCAGGGATGAGGAAAAGTATTAAGAAGCGAGTTTGATTATAAAAACTAAGGTTTAATTTCTTGATGGTCTAACGGATGACTTATTTACAGGGAAGTTAATGATTTAGTCTTGGGTGCGGAGTATGAGTGATGAGTCCAGCGAGCGAGTGATGTCGGTCATTTATGTGGTTTTGATACAAAAAATCCCTCTCAGGAGAGAGGGATTTATAACAACTATAGGTGAATAATTTATTCGAAATCTACGCCATTTTCTTTAAATAGACGTTTACAAGCACGACCATCACTATGGAATAGGTGACAACGGTGAGCAGGAATACCGATTTCCAATTTATCGCCCGTGTCGACAGCTAGCGTGTCTGGTTGACGATAGATCACATCCGCGTCTGCGCCTTCAAGGTTTAGGTATACCTGAGTTTCGTTACCAAGCTTCTCTACGATCATCACTTCACCGTGAATGGTTGCGTCAGCTTCGGTTGCAGAAAGTAGGTGCTCTGGGCGAATACCCAAAGACATGCGGTCGCCACGGTTAACGGTTGTACCATCTACAGGAATCCAGAATGATACGCCGTTAGATAGCTGAACTTTAACGCGTTCTGATTCTACTTCATCAATGAATACGCTCATGAAGTTCATTTTTGGAGAACCGATGAAACCAGCCACAAAGCGGTTCTGTGGGTAGTGGTAAAGTTCAAGAGGTTTACCAACTTGAGAGACGTAACCACCATCTAGTACGACGATTTTATCCGCCATGGTCATTGCTTCCACCTGATCGTGTGTAACGTAGATCATGGTGCAGCCAAGTTGACGTTGTAGTTTGGTAATTTGCGCACGCATGTTTACACGTAGCGCGGCATCTAGGTTAGACAAAGGTTCATCTAGAAGGAATACGTTTGGTTGCGATACTAGTGTACGGCCGATAGCCACACGTTGACGCTGACCACCTGAAAGTGCTTTCGGTTGACGCTCAAGCAGGTGACCCAGTTGTAGGATTTCTGCTGCGTGTTCAACTCGTTTGTCGATTTCTGCCTTGTCTGCTTTAGCCAGTTTTAGACCAAATGACATGTTGTCG
>NZ_JAWPOX010001095.1:0-525 GCF_033344475.1 Vibrio sp. 1288 | reverse complement strand
CGAAGTTGATGAACATCGCCAACTGGCTGATTTCACACGGGCTCGCTAACGCTTGCATCGTCGGACGACGTTTACGCAGTGCAAAGGTATTTCGTAAGTCACTCACCATTTGGTAAAACTTATCAATATCTAGCTGTGCTTCACGCACCACGGCATGCAAACGCGTAGATTCAGTGATGAGGCCATTAAAGAAAGCCCACGAGACCAGTTTGCTCAAGTACTCGTGATGCTCAAGACATGGCTGACCAAGAATGCGATGTGCGATCAATGGTTGCTTGTAGAGATACCAACCCGACTTGTTCACCCCACCTTCTTTAACTTCGATGAAGCTCAAATCTGGTTCATGTAAATCAGGGGAAATTTGTGGGTTCAGCAACGTCACTTTGCCCGGCAACACTTCAAACGCAGCGTACAACTTACGCGCAAGAATGCTGATGTCTTGCGGGCTGATCGCGGATGTGATGTCGTTGCGACGCGCAAACTGAATCAAGTTACGGTAGCTCTGCATCAATGCATCAAGCAACG
>NZ_JAWPOX010001094.1:0-526 GCF_033344475.1 Vibrio sp. 1288 | reverse complement strand
AATGGCACTATGGTTAATGGTAATAAGATTCTAAAGAATCAACCGATATCTATTGTTGACGGTGACGTTGTTTCACTAGGGCAGTACGAGATTGGCGTTGCATTAGAGCATATATCCGCTGTTCAAGATATTGCCGCCGATATTGCCCCAGAAAGAGTATCGAATGATCCACTCGTCAATCTCGGTGAGGCGGTCGTAGAAGAGGAAGAAAAAGTCGGTGCATTAGAAGACTTATTCATGGAGACCAAGCAAGACGGTGTTAATACTGACGATCCTATTGCGCATCTAAAGTTTTCGATGCAGCGTGAAGACGACTATCTTATCCGCGATGTTGAAAAGCCTGAGCCTGCACCGGCTAAGACAATCGAAAATACGCGACAAGTCGTTGATGACAGTTTCAGTATCCCTTCCGAATTCGATATTCCAAATTTAATCCCTGAAGATTGGCTGGGAGGCGTTGCCACGAGTCAAGAATCTGTTGAACCAGCGACAGAGCAAGCTAAGCAAGCCGCGTTCATTCCAGAAG
>NZ_JAWPOX010001093.1:0-526 GCF_033344475.1 Vibrio sp. 1288 | reverse complement strand
AACCGATACAACCAACGGCTTAATGTTCAATCCCACCCAATCCTTACTTATTGATTATTGTTTTAGATAAGCGAAGTAGTTTTCCAGAAACTCGTCAAAAGATAACGTATCACTTTCTTCCGCTTGTCGCTGTTTCTCAACTGAAGAAGCCACTTCCGTTTCCATTATATCTTGCGAGTAATGTTGGTAACCGTGAGCCAGATTTTCTTCACGGAACTTCATGCCAAGAGCACAACCTACTTTGCCAAGTCCACCAAGTTCTTTGGTTAGCTCAAGCAATTGGCCAGAAATCGTCAGTTCAGGGTTATCAATCCATGCTTCTAGCTTGTCACATACAGCTTGGTAAGCGTCGCCACCAGCCGCAGAATCCATCTCTACTGCAATTTGGCGCAACTCAACGAATACTCGTTTCGCCCAATCTTGCAAAGATAAGCGTTCACCTTGGCAACCGATCTGCAGCATCAAACCTTTTTCACGACCAGAGATGATCACTTTGTTCCAGTTGTCACGCCAGCATTCTAGTTCG
>NZ_JAWPOX010001092.1:0-526 GCF_033344475.1 Vibrio sp. 1288 | reverse complement strand
AATGGCGCTTCAATAGTCGAATTACACTGGTAAGAAGCCCAATGATGCTCGGCCAACAAACGTCGCACGGTTGGCGCGACCTGATTTTCGATGTTAGTGGCGGCGGCGCAACACCAGCAAAACATGTCATGCAGTACACTGGCGTAAGCTACCCTCTGAACCCGAGCATGGCACCAACAGCCACACCTGAACAAATCAGTGGTGTTCGTCTGTTCTCGGATGGTATTAGCCCAGTGCGTGAAGGGGTTCGACTGTAATGTCACAACCGTGTCCCCATTGCGGTTTTCAGTTCAACTGTATTTGCTCGCTGGTGCCTAAACTCACCAGCAAGCACGAAATACTGCTATTGATGCACCCAAATGAGCTAACTCGTGACACCAATACGGGCCAGCTATTACAGCATTGCCAACTCAACGTCGAGCAAGCAATCTGGGATCGCAAACAACCACCAGCAGAGTTGCTCACTCGCTTGGCTGATCCTTCGCTGTACCCGGTGATTTTATTCCCAAGTGAAGAAAGCATCACA
>NZ_JAWPOX010001091.1:0-526 GCF_033344475.1 Vibrio sp. 1288 | reverse complement strand
TCATTTGCTTTGGCAAAGCGGCGCAGATTTACCTCGTAAAGGTAAGGAAGACCACCAATGGTTTTGAAATCTTCTTCTGGAGAGATATAGAAATCGTTCGCGGTTTTATCTCCTACCACGATCGTTACTTTTACTCCGCGTTTCATCGCACGTTTTACTTCCCGGTGAATTGATTTAGGGAAGTTAAAGTATGGCGTACAGATGAAAATTTCGTTCTTTGCTGCTGCTAGTAGCTTGACGATTTGCTGGTTTAGTAAGTTTCGACGCTTACCAAGACCAACAAGTGGTGTGAGCTTTACTTTATCTTCTGCCGCTGACTCATGGGCAAATTGATAGTTGGCTTGAGCAAGAGAAGAGCGAAGTTGGCGAATTGCCGATTTAATTTCTTTGGTTTCTGGCTTATCTCGATCGGCCAAGTCGTTTACTGCAGGGTGAGCAATCATTTCATTTTGAACGAAGTTCACCATCGTATCTGCAAGGGATTTGTGCTTAATAACATGGTAGCGATCAAATCGATAGCGACCAT
>NZ_JAWPOX010001090.1:0-526 GCF_033344475.1 Vibrio sp. 1288 | reverse complement strand
AATACTTGTCCCACGGTTGGCTAACTTCGTCTATCGCTAAGAAATTCGTTGGAGCAGGGATGGGTTTAATTCCAGCCGCGTTAAACTCGTACAGCGCACGGCTCATGTGGCTCGCTGACGTGACTAGCACAATCTCTTTTTGTTGAACAAAAGCGGCGGCTTGTCTTGCTTCTTCCCACGTGTCTTTTGCGTCTTCTAACAAAATAATGTCGGATTTTGCAACACCTAATGCCAAAGCAACGTTTGCCATCATACGAGCATGGCTGATCTCAGAGCCACCATCATAACCAGATAAAATTAGCTTTGCGCCTGGGTACATACGCAAAATACGAATGCCTTCCGTTAATCGCATCAACGCCGCGCGGCTTAATTGCGATGTTGGTGGAATTTCGTCATCGACCACGTGGCCATTACCCAGCACCATAACGTAGTCAATGGTACCCGACACAGGTAAAAAGGCCTTATGCTCGCGCTCAAGTGGCATGAGAAGCTTGGTTGAAACAGGTTGGAAGGCAACTAGAAAAAG
>NZ_JAWPOX010001089.1:0-527 GCF_033344475.1 Vibrio sp. 1288 | reverse complement strand
ACTGTCGAAAAACTGAAGGATTACTCCTCTTCTTCCTCATCTTTACGAGTGTAAAAACGAGCAAAGAACAGACCAACCTCAAACAGTAAACACATTGGGATCGCAAGTAACGTCTGCGAAATCATGTCTGGCGGCGTCAGCAGCATGCCGACAACGAACGCTGCCACAATAATGTATGGACGCTTCTCTTTTAGGTCTTGCGGCGTGGTCGCCCCAGTCCAACAAAGTAGGATAATCGCCACGGGCACTTCGAACGCAATACCAAACGCCATAAACAGCGCCAGCACAAAATCTAGGTAGCTCGAAATATCGGTCGCAAACTCAACCCCACCGAGAGAAATCGCAGTAAAGAAGCCAAATACCAGTGGAAATACCACGTAATACGCAAAGGCCACGCCACAGTAAAACAGCAACGAGCTAGAAAACAGCAATGGCATGATCAAACGACGTTCGTGCTTGTACAGACCTGGCGCAACAAAAGCCCAAACCTGATACAAAATAAACGGCACCGCAACAAACACTGAGGC
>NZ_JAWPOX010001088.1:0-527 GCF_033344475.1 Vibrio sp. 1288 | reverse complement strand
GGCCATCTTGGCGAGGAAAAGCAGACAGGACGGCAAGCTTATTGGCACACAGTGGCCAGCGTGTCGGCGGTAACGCTCTGGATATCGCGTTGGCTTTCAAACAGTTGATGTTCCCGTTTGGGATGGAAAGCAAGATGGAGTCGGGCATTGTGATGCCGACGACTCAGTTTTGGAATCCGATTGCTATCAATAACGTTGAAGCGCAAAACGACTTTTACTCACGTGAGAACTTAGCGGCGTTAAAACTGTTGCAGAAACAGGCGCAAGAGCCAGAAAAACTAGCCCGCTTGCTTGAGGTTTATCACGAATCATTAGGCTACAACATTGTCCGCCGTGCAGAAGAAGCGAAGGTGGCACTCTCTGATCAAACGGCTTACCGTACTGGCATCAACTTGTTGTCGGAGCTGATTGAAGTGGACGTTCAGCGTGATGAGATGATTGAAGCGATTGAATCACCAAAGAACAAGATGACGGCGCTGGTAACAGAAGCTGTTGAGCAAGCAGGCGTAAAACCGGATGCGATCTTT
>NZ_JAWPOX010001087.1:0-528 GCF_033344475.1 Vibrio sp. 1288 | reverse complement strand
ATTGCCCACTGCACGCTCAAACATGTTTTTGTCCATATAGAGCTGACCGTCGCCTGAGCTCACGATTCGCACCTCGGCATCTTCGGCCAATATTTCAAAATACGCGACCAAACGGTCGACTTCCTCCTGCACCGCAAACACTTCGTCATGGCGATGAATGAGCTTGTTTTCAGCCTTGGCAATGTAGAGCAAATCGTTGATGGTTTTCGTGATGCGGTTGTGTTCTTCCAACGTTGAGGCAATAGCATCCTGATACTCTTCAGGCGTTCGACACGCACCTAAAATGACCTGATTTTGCGTGGTAATGTTGGTGAGTGGCGTTTTTAACTCATGTGCTATATCAGAAGAAAACTCGCTCAAGCGGCGAAAACCAGTTTGCAACCTATCGAGCATCGCGTTGTGTTTGTTAGCTAACTCTCGCAGTTCTATTGGCAACGAATCGGGGTCGAGACGAATGCCCATTTGCTCTGGTGATATCTGTTGAATGTGCTGATTCAATCCCACAATCGGCTTCAACCCACGTTTTAC
>NZ_JAWPOX010001086.1:0-528 GCF_033344475.1 Vibrio sp. 1288 | reverse complement strand
CTCATTGAAATAAGCTACGCGCATCGCGAGGGATGTGTTTGAGAACAACTTAACCGCTTCTGCTTCTGTAGAGTCAGTAAACAAAACCGAGATGTCTTCTTTTACCGCACCTTCAACTAAAAGGTTAGCGAACTTCTCTGCACGTTCGCTACGCTCACCAACGATGATGCGAGACGGATGGAGGTTATCGTAAAGTGCTTTACCTTCACGAAGAAACTCTGGAGAGAACATAACATTCTGACAACCGATCTCCTCTTTAATACGCGCAGTATAACCCACAGGTACAGTCGACTTAATCACCATAACCGCGTCTGGATTAATTGCCATCACATCTTTAATCACTGCTTCAACTGAAGAAGTATTAAAGTAGTTCGTTTGAGGGTCATAATCCGTTGGTGTGGCAATAACAACAAACTCTGCGCCTTTGTAAGCCAGCTCTTTATCTAGCGTCGCGATAAAGTTGAGTTCTTTGTTTGCAAGGAAATGTTCGATTTCCGCATCAACAATTGGAGATTTCTTGTCATTCAA
>NZ_JAWPOX010000108.1:0-1227 GCF_033344475.1 Vibrio sp. 1288 | reverse complement strand
TGACCCGTCCTGATATGGGTTGACACTTTTTAACTAAAACGCTCGATGTACTTCATCGGGCGTTTTGTATTTTAAAGCCGTATGAGGCCTCATTTGATTATAGATATCTACGGACTCTGCTACCATCGTCCTTGCTTCTTTCAGATCTTTCGGTTTCTTCAGCAAGAGCTCCATTTTGAGTATCCCATTTACACGCTCAGCTAAAGCATTCTGATAACAGTCATACCCGTCTGTCATTGAGCAAGTCACTCTATGTTTCTTATGGATATCTTGATATTCCTTCGAACAGTATTGTGAGCCTCTATCTGAGTGGTGTATTAGCTTTTCTTCACTCTGCCGTTGCCTGAGAGCTGAGATAAATGCCCGCTTAACTGATTGAGTTTTCATGTTGTCATCCACATAAAAACCAACAATCTTCCTTGAATAAGCGTCTGTAACCAAGCTGAGATAACTCTCTCCATTTTGAGTTGGCAAGTAAGTAATATCAGCAACCCACAGTTGTTCTGGCTTCGTTGGTGTCAGCCCATCTTTCACTTTGTTTGGGTGACAGAAAAATCGATGACGGCTGTCAGTCGTTCGGTGATAGGCTCGTCTTGCTCTCACTAACAGCCGATGCTTTCTGAGAAGTTCAAAGAGCTTATCGCGACCTATTTGAATGCCCTTTGTTGCTGCTAAGAACTTCAGTTTACGCGTGCCAATGCGTGGCTGCTTCAGCCTGACTTCACGGACAAAGCCAATGACAGCATGCTCATGATGTTCACAACGAGATTGAGTTTGGCATTGCTTATAATAAGCTTGGCGAGAGATTTGTACTAACTGACAAAACTTCGTAACGCTCAAACCTACTATGGTTTTCTCTTGGACAACGCTTCTTTGTGCTTTTTTGTCACTCTAACACCATAGTCACGTTCCATAACGTTCACGACAGCTTCAAAGAAGTCGGCTTTGAGTTGAGCATCTTCGAGCTGCTTCTCAAGCTCTTTAATACGTTGCTCTGGTGTAGGAGGTAAATTGAACTCGGCCATAGAGTCTCCTTTGGACATAAAGTTAGGTGTCCCTTTAGACCAATCTAGTCGACCATGCTTACGAAGCCAAACCAAAACCGTAGAGCAACCTTGGATGCCATACTTCTCTTGGGCTTGTTTGTAAGTGAGGCTTCCTTTTTCAACCTCATCAACTACAGTGAGTTTAAAAGCGAGGGAGTAATCGCGCTGAGTTCTTTTAGTT
>NZ_JAWPOX010001085.1:0-528 GCF_033344475.1 Vibrio sp. 1288 | reverse complement strand
GTTTGGTGAAGAGATTGTGCAGCGGATTTTTCAACCTTTTGTGTCGACAAAAGAAGTTGGTCTAGGGCTGGGGATGAATATTTGTAAGTCATTAATAGAAAAGCATAAAGGAAGTACCTACCTCGCTTCCTCATTAGAAAAAGGTGCGATGGTTGTGTTGGAGTTACCCAATGAGCAATAACCCATATTCAGTATTATTGGTCGATGATGATCAGGATGTTTTGGACTCTTATTCGTACTTGATGAACATATCATCAATCAAGTCAAAAGCCATTAACGACCCAACACAAGCGCTGCAATATGTCTCTCCAGAGTGGGCGGGCGTTGTTATTCTCGATATGTACATGCCGCAAATGCATGGATTAGAACTGCTTCGGATGATCAAAAACGTCGATGAGCGAATCCCTGTCATTGTGATCACTGGGCACGGGGATATTCCAATGGCGGTTGATGCAGTAAAGCAGGGCGCGTGTGAGTTTTTAGAAAAACCGATCAATCCTGCGGAGCTCTTAACACTAGTAAAACAGC
>NZ_JAWPOX010001084.1:0-528 GCF_033344475.1 Vibrio sp. 1288 | reverse complement strand
GCCGCAGACCAATCGTTGCGATGAGTCACCTCTATGCCAATCTCTTTAGCTAAACGCATCAAGTGTTCCACGCGCGGTAGATAATCATCAATCAACAATAGTCGATTTGCATTCAGTTCTACCGGTTCAGAATGAGGCTGACTTCGTTTAGGCAACTGCAAACTAAAGCTAAAACACGATCCGTTGCCAAAATCCGAGCGCACACAAAGCTCACCGTTGTACATGCTGATCAATCGTTTGGAGATTGCCAACCCCAAGCCCGTTCCTTCATGTCGCCTTGTCGCGGAGGTATCGACCTGCTCAAATTTATCCATAATATGAGTTAGCCTGTCTTCAGGAATTCCAATACCTGTATCAGTCACTAAAAAATCAAAACCGAGCTCACTTTCTCTTACTTTCAGCTGCACATGACCTTCATCCGTGAATTTCACTGCATTGCCGAGCAAGTTAAGTAAGATTTGATTAATCCGACCTTTATCACCGACCACGACCGTATTCATGGCTAATGGTATATCAACCAATAACTTA
>NZ_JAWPOX010001083.1:0-528 GCF_033344475.1 Vibrio sp. 1288 | reverse complement strand
AATGGCTAATTAAGCCGTTACTTTCCAAAGCATAAGTTTCCAAAGCTTCAACAAAGGCAAATTGCCACTCTATTTTTAACCGTTCAGCGAGTTCGTCGGGCGAGAAAATCATCCGATTGAGCGGAATAAAATAGGTGAAGCGGCTGTTGGCTTCGCAGACGATCAAAGTCTTCTATGAGGATTGGTAACGGTTTTCAATCAGGTGCACCTGCCAGCTCATAGTAGCGGCATCCGAGCTCAGTTTATTAACCCCGGCTTGTTTGCCCTCTTCCACTGGCAAACGAGGGAAATCAGCTTTCAGCCATTTGTTGAGTGCATTGGTAGCGCTGAGTTGAAGTTGCATAAAGAAATCCTAAGCTACTCGAAACAATGTTTAATAGTGCCAGCCACATGTATCGTATCAAGTTGCAAACTCCAATTGCTAATCAAGGATGAGAAGACCACACACCTCTAACAAGTTCAAAATCTTCATATTGAAGAGAGGCGTTATAAGAACTAGCTTTTGCTTGTAGCAAATCAATTGGCATC
>NZ_JAWPOX010001082.1:0-528 GCF_033344475.1 Vibrio sp. 1288 | reverse complement strand
GATGATGAGAAAGCTTCAAACTGCTCTTCCACGGCGTGAGATAGCGCGCGAGTTTCGCCCAGTAAACCTTTGTTGTACGCCACACCAATGACTTGTTTTTGAGCTGCAAGTTGTTTCGCTGACTCTAACAGTTCTGGAACGTATAGGTCAGACAGTTTGCTTGAGTCAAATTCGCCCACTTTCACCGCATTATCAAACTGGATAAGAGAAAGGATTTGCTGATGGTCGGCGCTTTTCTTTGCTTCAAGTAGCAGGTTTTCGTAACGCGCAAGAATGCCACTTTCTTTGTCTAGGCCATACTTTTGAGAAGCGGAAACTAATGCTTGGAAACCTTTTTGATAAGCGAGTAAATCCTGCTTAAAACGCTGACTTGAGGGTAGGTCGTATCGGTTTAGGATTTGAGCGAGCTCTTTCTCGGTGCTTAAAAACTTATCAACATTACTATCAAATTTATCTAAGTATTTGACATTGCTGCGAAGTAAAAAGTCTTTCTCATTACGTCGCAAGTTGAGTAAGCGTATTTCTAAA
>NZ_JAWPOX010001081.1:0-528 GCF_033344475.1 Vibrio sp. 1288 | reverse complement strand
AGTTGACCCTAAGTTGCTTCGTCAGTTAGCCGGTATGGGTAACAATCTCAATCAAATTGCTCGAGCGATTCATTCCCAAGACTGGAAGCCGGTGGATCGTATTCAGGTTGTCTCTGCTTTGATGAACATTGAACGAACGTTGCAAGATTTAAAACGGGAGTATTCCCGTTCATGATTGTTAAATTTCACGCTCGTGGTGTCGGTAAAGGCTCTGGTCCGGTTGATTATTTACTTGGTAAGCAGAGAGATCGAGAGGGTGCCACACTCGATAGAGGCTCACCAAGTGAGGTTCAAGAGCTGATAGATTCGAGTCCTTATGCAAAAAAATACACGTCTGGTGTGCTGTCCTTTGAAGAATTCGATCTCCCTAGAGAGGCCAAAGATCACATCATGTCGAGTTTTGAAAAAGCGTTGTTACCAGGGCTCGAAGCCGATCAGTACTCTTGCCTCTGGGTAGAGCATCGAGACAAAGGACGGTTAGAGCTTAATTTTGTTCTTCCGAACGTGGAGCTACAAACGGGCAAGCGA
>NZ_JAWPOX010001080.1:0-528 GCF_033344475.1 Vibrio sp. 1288 | reverse complement strand
TCACTGAAAAAGAATATCAAGAACTAGTTAAAAAGCAATGTATGGCTGGTTATTCAAAGCTTTCAGCATTTACTCGTGACGTCATCAATAATGCTGTAAAAGTCAAACCCATCATTCTAGAGGCATCTAAAGAGTTCTTTACAGAAACTTCAGAACTCAGTGATCAAATTAAAACAATTGCCACCGATATTGAGAATAGTAAAGCTCTCACAAGAGATGAAATAGAAAGTACTCTTGTAATATTAGCGGGACTATTAAGAGAGTTTCAGGCAACTCGTCACTTGCTAGTAAATAGCTTTACTCAAGAAGCGGCTTATGAAATAGCAAAACAGCATTTAAGTGAAGACAAGCTTGTTCAGGCACTGAAAGAATTCAGAGGGTCAAGTCATGATCTATAAGGAACCTGCACAAAAAGGCGGTGAGCACACTGAGCAGACCGTAGACGCTCTCATAAAGTATGTGGCTGGTGACGATGAACGAGTGGCTAAATATTTAGTAAATTATGGTGCAGGAATCACTAAAAGCGCT
>NZ_JAWPOX010001079.1:0-528 GCF_033344475.1 Vibrio sp. 1288 | reverse complement strand
AACTTGCCGTAGATAGGGAAAATAGGATTTGTTCACGAGTTGCACGGAGAAACGCCTTTGGAGAAGTTCCAGTCGTAATGCCAACTGCCATTGGATAGAAGATGAAAATCCAGAACACAAGCATAGCCACGACAAGCGCAACGTAACCTGCAACAGACATCAATGTATTAGCATTTAAGGTTGCACCTAGTTGAATCATCAGAGCAAACACACCGTAAGGTGCTAGACTCATGACCAAACCAACCAGCTTCATCATGATCTCATTGGCCATCTTAAACGTGCGGATAGCAGGGCCACCTCGAGAATCCAGAGCTTGAATGGCTAGACCTGTCAAAATAGCCATAAAGATAATTTGTAGCATGTCGCCGTTAGCAAAAGCTTGTACTGGATTGCTTGGTACAATGTTTACCACGAGCGAGAAAATATCTGGTGTTTCAGTTGTCGTCAGCTTGACGGTTTCAGAAACCGTACCCGCTAAGTTTGCACCAGCACCCGGTTGGAAAATTAAACCTACGGTCAACGCTGCTG
>NZ_JAWPOX010001078.1:0-528 GCF_033344475.1 Vibrio sp. 1288 | reverse complement strand
TCGATGGCGCAAGCGTGTTGATGTCGATGCCTAGCGCCAAACTAAAGAAGCTCTTATCGCTGTTAGACTCGGTTAACACACCACGAATCGATTTAAGCGCATCGACGATCACTTTATTCTTCGACTCAACAACAAAGCCGCCTTTGATTGACGCTTGCTCACCGTTTAGCTTGTACTCCGCAAACGCCACCGATTGAGGCCAGTTTTCTGCAATTTGCGTAAACTCGTTATGACAAACTGGTGTGCGCATTTCCGTAATGTTTGGATCGACGTTAAGACGAGTTAATTGACGAGCAAACATGTTGCCATCAACAGTGGTTAAACCTTTGATGATTTCACGATGGTCGATGTAGCCAAAAGAGTTGTTGTTTTTACCATACTGAGTTTGGATGGCTTCAGCACGACCGCTATCCGCTAATGATTGGGTTGGAGACTCAAGACCCAGCGCCATTTTCAACGGGTTAAGATCACCCAACTCCGCGATATCCACCGTCACGGTTAGCACGTTGTCGATAACCGCCACAACTA
>NZ_JAWPOX010001077.1:0-528 GCF_033344475.1 Vibrio sp. 1288 | reverse complement strand
GACATGTGTGCTTGAAGTGCTTCGATATCGTTGTATGGTAAGTGCGTAACATCGCCTGGCTTAGGACCAAAACCGTCTGAGTAAGCTGCTTGACCGCCAACCGTAACAGTAAAGAATGTACGACCGTGGAAACCTTGTTTAAATGCGATGATTTCTGATTTTTCAGGGCCATGAACATCTGCCGCGTAACGGCGTGCTAATTTCAGTGCCGCTTCGTTTGCTTCTGCGCCCGAGTTAGCAAAGAATACGCGCTCAGCAAAGCTCACTTCAGTTAGCTTTTTCGCAAGGCGAAGTGCCGGCTCGTTCGTCATCACGTTACTTAGATGCCACAGCTTGTTGCCTTGCTCAGTCAACGCATCAACCATTACTGGATGACAATGACCCAAGCAGCTCACTGCAATACCACCAGCAAAGTCGATGTACTCGTTATCGTCCTGATCCCAAATACGTGAGCCTTTGCCTCTTACAGGGATCATTTCCATCGGGTTATAGCAAAGTACCATCACCTCATCGAATAAACCGCGCTCT
>NZ_JAWPOX010001076.1:0-529 GCF_033344475.1 Vibrio sp. 1288 | reverse complement strand
CTTTCTCGCCACGAGCACGTGCTTTTTTCACCGCTTCAATCAGTGCTTTTTCTGAGATGACGCCAAAGTCGGTATCTTGACTGCCATGAACCGCTTCTGCCAATTCAATTTCAGACAGCGTCGACGTACCCAGTTTACCCACGACAACGCCAGCAGCTGCGTTAGCAAGTGCACACGCTTCTTCGAAGGACTTACCTGCCGCAACCGACGCTGCAAGTACAGAAATCACCGTGTCGCCAGCACCTGTTACGTCGTAAACTTCTTTCGCTTGCGTTGGTAGATGGAATGGCTCTTGGCCACGACGAATCAACGTCATACCGTGCTCACTACGTGTTACCAATAGCGCTTCAAAATCAAACTCTTCAACAAGTGCCAGAGCTTTCTCTACCAGCTCTTGATCCGATTTCACTTTACCGACCACATCTTCAAACTCTTTCATGTTTGGTGTCAGTAGAGTTGCACCGCGGTAACGTTCAAAGTCCGCACCTTTAGGATCAATGAAAACAGGAATATTCGCTGCTCGCGCTTT
>NZ_JAWPOX010000107.1:0-1234 GCF_033344475.1 Vibrio sp. 1288 | reverse complement strand
TGAGCTACGAAGAAGCGTTAGAGCAAGGGCGAGGTTCGCTCACATTCCTTATCAAGGATTCGGGCATCGGCATTGAAAGGGACAAACTGGCGACCATTTTTGAGCCGTTTACTCAAGAAGACGAAGGTGTTTCGAGACAGTTTGGCGGAACAGGGCTAGGGCTTGCGATTTGTCGCCAATTAGTGTCAATGATGGGAGGCAAGCTAGTGGCAACCTCGACCAAGGGGGTGGGTACATGCTTTGGTTTTTCAATAGAAGTAGAGGCGTTACCTCTCTTTGGTTGGCATTCCGATGTGGTCAAAAGAGGGCTCTTTATATGTGATAACTATGCTTATGCAGAGCAAATTGTCCAAGAATGTCGTATGGCTCAAATTGAGCTGGTAGGCGTTAACTCACTTTCGGAAGCAAAAGCGCTAGATGAAGATTTCGATGTCATTTTCTTATGTAATGACGGTCAGATGGATATCGATAGCTGTCTGAGTGAACTGACTGAAGTTTATGATGTTCGTCGAGTAGTAGTGTGCCAGCACCATTTGACGAGCTCTTACACGAACGCGGAAAACGTGCATGCCGTGTTGACTCAACCATTTTTGGGTAATCGATTCAAACATGCCATCGAGGAGCTAGCTAAGCTCGAGAAGAATACATTGCGTGACAATGTCACAAATATTACATCTCGCGCTGAGTCTAAAATATCTCGAACTCATCGAAGAATACTGCTTGCTGAAGACAATCTAATGAACCAAAAAATCGCGAGCTTTTTCTTAGATAAAGCAGGGTACGACTACTTAATTACGAGTAACGGGCAAGAAGCGCTGGATGCCATCACCAAAGGTGAGCAGTTTGACGCCATTTTGATGGATTGTATGATGCCGGTGATGGACGGCCTAACCGCGACAAAAGAGATTCGCCGTTGGGAAAAGAAAGTGGGCTGCAAGAAAACAACCATCATTGCTTTGACCGCGAGTGTGTTGGAAGAGGACATTCACAATTGTTTTGCTGCGGGTATGGATGCGTATTTGCCAAAACCGTATAAATCTAACCAGTTATTTGAGTTGTTTAATGAACTAAAGCTTGCTTAAATCACACTGATAAGCCGAATTCATTACGGCTTTTTAGAACGAATATAAAGGAAGTGACATGTTTAAACTCGCTGTTATCGGGACTAACTGGATTTCGCAACAATTTGTTGAAGCGGCAATCCAAACCAAGCGGTTTTGCCTTAAAGCTGTGT
>NZ_JAWPOX010001075.1:0-529 GCF_033344475.1 Vibrio sp. 1288 | reverse complement strand
AGATCCCTGTGATCCCTGCATTTGGCCAAGATCGTAAGCATCCTGCTGAAATTCAAGCGTTTATCGATCAAATGGAAAAGAACTAATGGTAGATATGTTAGACACTGCGCCAAGTATGCGTCGTCTGCCATTCAGTTTTGCCAATCGCTTTAAACTGGTTTTGGAGACTGAGCATCCAGAGCGTCCTCCAATTCTTTACTACGTGGAGCCGCTAAATCCTGCGGCTCTGGTTGAAGTGCGTCGCGTGCTTAAGCGCAGTTTCGTGCCTCAAGCCATCGACAAAGAATCCTTCGATAAAAAGCTGACTGAAGCGTATCAACGTGATTCATCAGAAGCTCGTCAATTGATGGAAGATATCGGTGCCGACAGTGATGATTTCTTCTCGTTGGCAGAAGAGCTACCGCATGACGAGGATTTGTTAGAGTCGGAAGACGATGCGCCAATCATCAAATTGATCAATGCTATGTTGGGTGAAGCGATCAAAGAAGGTGCGTCCGATATCCATATCGAAACGTTTGAAAAGACGCTT
>NZ_JAWPOX010001074.1:0-529 GCF_033344475.1 Vibrio sp. 1288 | reverse complement strand
CGCTTGGGTTGAACAGCAATGCGCCCTTGTTGCGTTTGATAAGGTAGACATGTAACAAGCCACCAATCACGCCTTCAGCAGTGGTTGAAATAGCACAGGCTAGGTCGGTAAAGCCGCCAAGGGAATAACGATGGATCCCGCCAGTTAAGCCGACAGCAAAACCAACTACTGGCCCGCCGAACAACCCGCCCATGACAGCGCCAATGGCACGGGTGTTGGCGATAGCATCATTGATGTGTAGACCAAAGTACGTCCCGAGGATACAAAAGCCAGAAAAGAGCACGTAGCAAATTAAACGATGGCTAAGGCGAGACGAAATACTCAGTAGCGGTAAGATGATGGGTGTTTTACTCAGCATGTAAGCCAAGACTAAGTAAACACACATTTGCTGCAAGAGAGAGATAACCAGTTCCATAGCGAACCTAACCTGAAATTAATGTTGTTATTGTATACCTAAACAACCTCAAGGTTTTATCGGCCTTTAAAGTCATTTAGGTATAAAACAAAAAGAGCCTGCAAACGGCAGGCT
>NZ_JAWPOX010001073.1:0-529 GCF_033344475.1 Vibrio sp. 1288 | reverse complement strand
ATTAAAAGCCCGTATAGCCAAAGAGAACTCACCCAAGTTACTATACGCAATGGCGGTTAGTACCTGAATTTCTCCGCTACTATTACCCATAGCGATGGAACGTTGGTACTGTTCCAACGCTAATGCATCTTCGCCTTCGAGGCTATGAACTTGCCCACCTAGCTGTGCAAGTCGCGCATTTTCAACTCCTAATTCAGATAAGTGCTGAACATAAAATTTTGCAGACTCCACATCCTCTTTTGCCAGATAAGCAAAAGCGAGATCCTGCATCACTTGTACATCGTTGGATTTTTGTTCTAAGCGTGCTTTGTAATGCTCAATAAGGCCTGCATGATTTTGTACACGTTTCATGCTTTCAACAGTACTTTCTTCGTTGTACGCCGTCGAGCTGCACCCCATGAGAGAAAAAAGTGTTAAAGCCATCAATGCGATTTTTTTCATTACCCACTCCCTGAAAGTGTCGAGAAATCGATTTGCAAGAAACCCGGAGCGAGGATAAAAATAACGATTGGAAACATGATCAGCAAAA
>NZ_JAWPOX010001072.1:0-530 GCF_033344475.1 Vibrio sp. 1288 | reverse complement strand
GCCAGTAACCGTATTTTTCCCACCGTGGTGCAGTACTTTCATAACAAAACGACGCTTTTACCTTTGCTAGCTTACGCTTGCGAGTATCTATTTTACACATAGCCAAACCTCACTATTTGGCAGCGATTCGGTAAATCGCTCAGTAGCTAGGGTAAGCGGGCAGATAGTGAATAAGTGAGCGTATTGTAGGCAAGCAAAATAGGAGAAAGAAAATGGCAAAACTGAAAGTTTAGAGAGACTTAGATATTCGTCATAAATTTGACTGTGTTAAGTTGCAACTGCTTGTGATGCAATTCATATTATTGCAATTATTTGCATTTAAGCTTTTGGAATCAACGTCACTGGCTGCTTAGTCTTAACTACGTAAATGGGCGTCTGATAATTATAATTTTATAAAACCGACACATTTCTGACGCTTTAAGTGTCAGGAAAGAGCTATTTTTTTGTAAGCTTTTCGATTGAATGGCTTTTCGTTGCAACGAGTTTACTATACAATTCGTCTCCAGATCGGAGATGCAACCGATTAAATC
>NZ_JAWPOX010001071.1:0-530 GCF_033344475.1 Vibrio sp. 1288 | reverse complement strand
GGTCCGTTTGACGCCATCATTGTTACCGCTGCTGCAGAAGTGATTCCCCAAGCGCTTCTCTCACAGTTAAAAGATGGCGGTAAAATGGTGATTCCTGTCGGAGATGCTGAGCAGCAACTACTTAGAATTGAACGCAAGGGTGACGAGTACCTTTCTACCGTTGTGGAAATGGTTCGCTTTGTTCCTCTTGTCGCGGGTGATTTGGCTTAAGGATCTGAGGTTAGGTGAGTAAGTTACTGCGTCATATTGGTATTAGCTTTGTATTAGCTGCGGGACTCGTTGGTTGCGCGGCTCACTCACCTGCGCCTGTTTCCAGCCTAAAGAAGGATTATTCGAGCGTTGAGCGTGGCAGTTATAGAGGGAGTTACTACGAAGTAAAGAAAGGTGACACACTTTATTTCATTGCTTACGTCACAGATAAAGATGTAAATGATCTTGTACGTTACAACGAACTCTCTCAGCCTTACACCATTTATCCAGGTCAAAAGCTAAAACTTTGGGCTCCGAAATATGTCGCGCCAAAATATGGC
>NZ_JAWPOX010001070.1:0-530 GCF_033344475.1 Vibrio sp. 1288 | reverse complement strand
CTTCGAATTTGGACCAAAAGATAAATTCAGCTACTCAACCGTTTATTTAGGAATAAAAGAAAATTCTTATTTGATCCTCGATATTCCGATGCGATTGCTCGAAGATCAAGTGATGAGAAAACTGCATAACGCCGATGTGATTGTGCGCGGCGTTTCCGACACTGAGCTTGGTCACGTGTTGGCTTTTAAATCCAGTGTACTAATGACAGCCGTTCGCCCTTCCCCTCTGCTCTTTATTCGCATACCCGGTACGTTTGCAACTAAGCCTGTTAGAGAGCACGAGCGTTACAAGCTACAAATGGACTGTACCATCGATCACAGCGGCAATATTTATGACGGCAGTTTGGTTGATTTTTCACTGGCAGGCGTCGGTGTTCAGACCTTTATTGAACCTGAGTTTAAGGTTGGAGACCGAGTGTCGGTGGTATCACCTCTTAGCATTCATATAGGAGAGGAAAATCCTTGCTTGATCGCCAATATAAAGAAGCAACCCAAAGGCTGGGTGATAGGCATTTGATTCGAGCTACCCA
>NZ_JAWPOX010001069.1:0-530 GCF_033344475.1 Vibrio sp. 1288 | reverse complement strand
CCATCATTCGACCATTGCTGATATCGTTTTCCAGACATGCCTGACGAGTACATAGTGTGTTTACAATCCTTGCACTCGACAAAATACAAGCCACTCATGCCAGCCATAACGTGCAGTCTACGGCTATCGCGACGCTTACAGGACAAGCGTTGCACCTTAGAGTTCACGTCTATGCGTCGGGCAAAGTTAAGAGTCTCATGAGAGCAAAGGGCTTCCACTGCGCTTTCCTTGAACGGATGCTCACTGAGTAAATGATTGATGGCGTAGTCGTACACCGGGGGAATCGAAGATTTGCCACTTTCAATATTGGTTATCTTAGCTACGGAAACTCCCAACAAAGACGCAAACTCCGCTTTGCTGTATTCCAAGATGAACCTTGAAGAGATGAACTTATCTGCACTAATGATTCTCAACATACACAAATCTCTAATAGAAATAAAACAGAGCAAATGGAATATGCTCCATTTTCTGTTGAAACATGTAATGAAAAAGTTACTTCCGAATGTTTTTATACGCATAGTATGCGCTAT
>NZ_JAWPOX010001068.1:0-530 GCF_033344475.1 Vibrio sp. 1288 | reverse complement strand
AAAAGCGGTAACATAGCCAACATCGGTATGACGGCGATATCTTGAAAAAGCAGCACAGCAAAACCAGACTGGCCCGTTTCGGTGCCATTGAGGCCTTGCTCTTCAATCACTTTGAGTGCAATAGCCGTAGAGGAAAGGGCGAGCCCCATGCCGATGACCAAACTCACCTGCATACTCAAGCCAAACAAACTGACAATGCTACCAATAACCGCCGTCGTCACCACAACTTGCGCGCCGCCAAGACCTAAAATCGGCCCTCGCATTTGCCATAATTTTTTCGGGTTCAATTCCAAGCCAATTAAGAACAGCAGCAACACCACCCCGAGCTCGGCAAAATGCAGAATCGCATCGACATCGCTAATCAGGCGTAATCCCCAAGGGCCAATCAATACTCCTGCCAACAAATAGCCAAGCACTGAACCTAAGCCAAATCGCTGCGCCAAAGGAACAGCAATCACCGCCGCCGACAGAAACACGACACTGCTTTGTAGAAACTCACTGGTTATCGCCATGCTGACCTCCTTGGTGCA
>NZ_JAWPOX010001067.1:0-531 GCF_033344475.1 Vibrio sp. 1288 | reverse complement strand
GCTTTTGCATCGACTCAATGATCTGCGCCGTCATGCCCCAGATGAAATGTTGACGATATGGGATAGCAAATACACGATGACTGCTTCTTTTTAACTCAAACTTACTGCTGTAGAGCTTATTTGGGTTCAAAATATGGTTGGCTGGTACCTCAAAAACCGACTCGACCTCATTTGGGTCAATATGCGTTTTATAATCCGGAGAAATAAAGGCCAAAAATGGCGTCACATTAAATTGACTAATCGTTGGCAGTTTTGGCAACTGACCGAACACATGAATGTGTTTATCTTCTATACCGACCTCTTCATTAGTCTCTCGAAGCGCCGTATTCACCAGATGGATATCTTCGGGTTCAAACTTACCGCCAGGAAAGCTGATTTGTCCTGGATGATGCCGAAGATGTTCGGCTCGCTTGGTCAAAATCACTTGTAGGCCTTCAGGTCTATCCACAAAACCAATCAGAACCGCGGCGTCTCGAAGCGGTTTACCTTTCATAAAATTCAGGCGGGCAAGAGACTCCTTGTGATACCCCG
>NZ_JAWPOX010001066.1:0-531 GCF_033344475.1 Vibrio sp. 1288 | reverse complement strand
AACCTGTCTTCGAAGCAAAGCTGAAATTGCGTCATGCGGATCGAGTCTTAAAACAAGACTCTGATTGATATTCAGGTATGAGCTTGATTCAAATTATGAACAACACTTTGGTTCTTAACGCGAATGACTCGCACTTGTGAGTTCTTATTGATGAATTTATTTACAGAATCTACTACTATTCTTGGTTTATCGTGAAAACTTAATAGTAGTGAAAAAGTGGCAGCAATTAAACTTACAGTGGATCGTATTCAGCCGGGATTACATATCCGCCTTCCGCTAAAGTGGAACGATCCCCCCTTCCTACTCAATAGCTTTAAAATTAAAGACCAGGAACAGATCGAGATGATTCGTCATCTCGGTGTGAAGTTCGTGTACTTTAATCCAGAACAAAGCGACACCGCACCATTGCCCGTTAATCAAATCCAAACGGACAGCACAACAAGCAATGAATCGTTGGATCTAGAAACGCAAAAACTGTGGCAAGAAAAACAGAAACGAATTGAAAAGCTCAGTGCATATCGTCGACGAGGG
>NZ_JAWPOX010000106.1:0-1239 GCF_033344475.1 Vibrio sp. 1288 | reverse complement strand
TGAGTTACCAATTGACGCCGATAAGTTCGACCAGTTAATACCTTGCTGGTAACCATCGCTGAGCGTGACTTCTAAGATTTTCGCTTCAAGAATCACTTGGCGTTGCATTCGTTCTTGAGACACACCCAAAAACTCGCGCACTTCACGAATATCATCAGGGAAAGCTCGCACGGTGATCACGCCAGCTTGTGGCGTAACTACCACACTTTGGCCTTTACCCGAACCAATTAAGTTCGCCACCGCTTGTTGCAACATTGGCCAAAAATCACTTTCGGTGATGGTTTCAATGCGCGTTCCGCCTGTTGACGTCGTCGAGCTATCATTGCCGTTATTGCTGTTGTTGGAATCTGAAGAGTCTGAGCTGTCAGAGCTACCACCAGAATTGGACGTACCAGCCGAAGTAACGGAGCCCGTGACAATGCTCGTCAGTGAGCGACCTGAGCGTTTAAACTGTAGGTAGTCGACTGGAATCGTCACCGTACGCATACCTGCCGGATAAACTTGGATTACTTTGCCCGATTTCATGACATCGTAACCGTACATGTTTTGTACAACGCTAAGCACTTCATCTAATGTCACGTCAGAAAGGTTGACCGTGATATTGCCTTGAACCGCTGGATGAATCGCAACGCTGTATTCTGTCCCTTTTACCAACGAAGCAAAGAAACTTCTCGCCTCTACTGCATTGGCTTGGATACGAAAACGCTTTGACGTTCCGTTATCGGAAGAAACATTGGAGTCTAAGTTAGGCATAAGATCCGCTTCTACCGAAGAAGGAATTTCCTCCAACGCGCGGCTATTCGCTTGATTGATAGATTCATTGAGAGCTTGCTTCACTTCAACCGGATCGCGGTGACCCATCGAACATCCCATTAAAGAAGCAATCGTTATTCCTACAACTAATTTGCGCATATCTGATCAGGCTCTGGTTATTATTTTTTTACGTTTAAACCAAAAAGCTCAAGGTTCCACTGACGGCTACCACGCTTTAAAGTTACAAATTCACTATTGATGCTTGCTACTCGATAACCGTTAAACAGTTCACCCTGTTCGACAAGCCGGTTATTCATGATTGCGACACATTCGGTATTTGGCTTACAGACAATGCTGTTCAGTGTCGGCAAGCGGTATTGTTTCGCTTTGGGCTTGGCAGACACCTCTGCTGGTTTTTGCCAACCAAGGGGTGCAGTTGGATCCTGATTTGCCAAGACTGAACCAGACAAGGTGAGAACCGCGATT
>NZ_JAWPOX010001065.1:0-531 GCF_033344475.1 Vibrio sp. 1288 | reverse complement strand
CAATAAAGTTCTTCAATACGGATTCGTGTTCTTGTTGGTTATTTTACTGGCCGGATGTACGAAAAAGTTTCTATATAGCAACATCGATTGGTTTGTTATTGAATATTTAGATGACTACGTATCGCTTAACGATGAACAAGAAACGTTGTTAGAAGAGCGACTATTGCTATTAGCAGATTGGCATAAGAAAGAAGAATTACCGTTATATATCGATCACTTAAAAGAGCTTGAGAATATTAATGCAAACAATATTACTCTTGCGTTTTTGCAGCAAAACCGAGAAAAAATGAAAGCGCACTATGACCGTATTGTGTCGAGATCGGCGCCAGATTTGTTCTCTTTGAGCTTACAACTGACGCCAAAGCAACAACAAGAGTTTTTGCAAAACGTGCGAAAGGACTATCAAGAAAGAAACGCAAAATATGCGGATAAAACCGAAGCAGAGATCAGAGAGATTATTTTAGAGAATACTGAGGAGTGGATGGAAGAATGGATTGGGGAATTGAATAGCGATCAAAAACGGTACGCAAA
>NZ_JAWPOX010001064.1:0-531 GCF_033344475.1 Vibrio sp. 1288 | reverse complement strand
CTATTTCCACATCATCGACATGACCATCGGCTTTGGCTGCACCAATCATGGCTTTTAAAATTAATACGCTGTGTTTGCTATCTTGTGGATCGAAGGGGTCATGGACGCCTTGATCACTCTGCTTAGCTTGCCAATCGTTATACACTTTGTAGGCAAGTGCACCGAGTGCTGCCGCTCCACCGACTTTAAGCGCGCCAGAACCCATTTTCTTCGCCATCTTTTTGCTTTTCTTTGAGCCCATAAGCATGCCAATCAATCCACCACCGATGGCTCCTGCGCCGAGAGTTTTGAACTGGCTAGAGCTGGATGATGATTTGATGTTTTGAGTTTGCTTACCCAGGGCGTCAGCACCTTGTTTGAGTAAATCAGAGTTGAGCGCTTGGTTTAGAAGACTTTTTAAATCCATAACTGACCTCCTGTAAATGTTGAGATCAGTGTACAAACGACAAGCTGAACCAAAGATTAACGAAATGAATAGTAAAGAAATTAGGGGCAGTGTCATTTCTGAGGACAATAGAAAAGGGTTGACCG
>NZ_JAWPOX010001063.1:0-531 GCF_033344475.1 Vibrio sp. 1288 | reverse complement strand
ACGGTGGTTTTTTGATTATTTTCAGTGTGGCTTAGTCACTAGAGTGATTCAATCGCTTGTTGAATTGCAGGACCAATTTGACGCTTGCGAGACGTCACGCCATCCAATACCAACATGTCATTGTCAATTTTCACATCAAAAGCTTTTGATAGCACTTTCTTATCTGCGTCATCCGCCCAAAGCATGTTTGCACGTTTGTGCTTGGTATCTGTGATCGAGAAGAACAAGTAATCAAGATTCTGAGCTTTCTTATACGCTTGAATGGCTTCGTTGAAGTCCTGTTTGCGGTCAATCAACTGCTGCGCGTTGAGCGTTTCAGCTACGCCGATGCCTACCTTTTTACCTGCGAATTCAAAGTTCTTGTAGTCCATCGTCAAAATCGTCTCTGCTGAGAAATGGCTCAGATCCGATTTTGCCAACAACATTTGTTCACCAAAACCTTTGATGTCTTTGATGCCTGCAATGTCCGCCAGCTTTTGCGCGTACTGTTTGTCATATTCAGTGGTAGTCGAAGATTGGAATACAACCGTG
>NZ_JAWPOX010001062.1:0-531 GCF_033344475.1 Vibrio sp. 1288 | reverse complement strand
ACGTTTCTGCGACGGCGGAGAGTTTATACACCTCTCAGCCTGGTATTAGTAAGCAGGTTCGTTTACTAGAGGATGAGCTGGGAATCCAGATCTTCGAACGAAGTGGTAAACATTTAACGCAAGTGACACCAGCAGGTGAAGAGATCGTACGTATTTCCCAAGAAATCCTTGCTCGGGTTGAGAGCATCAAAGCGGTGGCGGGCGAGCATACTCACCCTGAAATGGGCACGTTAAATATTTCAACAACCCATACTCAAGCGCGCTATGCATTGCCTGATGTCATCAAAGGTTTTACGGCACGTTACCCGAAAGTGTCTTTGCACATGCATCAAGGTACGCCTTCTCAAATGTCTGAAGCGATTGCAAAAGGTACAGCCAACTTTGCGATTGCAACAGAAGCTCTCCATCTTTACCAAGATGCTATCATGTTGCCTTGTTACCACTGGAATCGCTCTATTGTGGTGCCAAAAGATCATCCGTTGGCGAAGAAAGACTTAGTTACTATTCACGATTTAGCTGCTTATCCTTTGG
>NZ_JAWPOX010001061.1:0-531 GCF_033344475.1 Vibrio sp. 1288 | reverse complement strand
TTGCTGGTTATAAATTTCGCCACGCACTAAGCCTCGAGTATTACTCGCCGTTGGGCTTTCTATTGCGTACAAAAGCCATTCATCCATCTTGAAGGGACGATGGAACCAGATTGAATGGTCAATCGTCGCAACTTGGAAATTCGGCGTCATTAACGACACTTCATGTGGATGCATCGCCGTGACCAAAAATCCCCAATCTGACGCGTAAGCCAGCAAGTATTGATGAATCAGTTGGTTATCTGGCATCTCACCGTTAGCACGAATCCAAAGGTACTGTTTTGGCTCCGCTTTTTTGGGTTTTAGAGGATTGATCACCGTGACAGGGCGAGTCTCAATCGGTTTTTCTCCGCAGAATGTTTTACGCAAGCGCTCTGGCAGAAACTCCGCGATATGACTTGCGAGTTCACTCTCTGAGGCGAAGTTTTCAGGCCCCGGAATATCTGGCATGGCTTTCTGGTGATCGAACCCCGGTTGATCGCCGTGATAAGAAGCCGTTAGGTAAAAAATAGGTCGTCCATTTTGCACTGCTTT
>NZ_JAWPOX010001060.1:0-532 GCF_033344475.1 Vibrio sp. 1288 | reverse complement strand
TTTAATGACTTGTCGCCAATTTGAATTCTCAATATCGCGAAACGCGGCTACGATACCCAAATATTCTGTTTTAGGAGACATACTAGCTTGGTAGATTTCTTTTTGGCCTGGTGTCAAAGATATTTCATATTTATTCACCAAGTCTGGACCGAGTACTTTTTCATGCTCCTCATAAATAGAGAAAAAATCTTGGCTCTCAAACAGTGTATTTGATGTAAGTTCAAATACATATACAACAACTGGTGATGGTCTTCCATTCGAGTCAGGGTTGATATTATGATTTGCCGTTATTTCTAAATCCGCATATGGGTCGACCACTAAATTAGCGGCGGAGCATCCCATTAATACTAAAAATATAAATAAAAAAAATGATTTATAAATTTGTTTCACAATCCCACCTTAACCTTTATTCTTGAGCGCTAATTCGTAGTGCTTAGCAAAATCTTCTAAATAAAATGGAGACTCTTTATTGACAAGTTCATCTGTTAATTGGCTATGAATACCTTCAAAGCGCTTCCAACTCTGAGCATAT
>NZ_JAWPOX010001059.1:0-532 GCF_033344475.1 Vibrio sp. 1288 | reverse complement strand
AACTTCCAGTGCGACCATCGATTTAACCGTGCGAAACTCAGCTCCAATTACGCTAGCGGATACGGCGACAGTAGCCGTCGGTGAAAGCATTGTGATTGATGCAGCGGGCAATGATTCGGACGTGAACGGCGATAAACTGGTTGTACAAAGTGTACAAAACTTAACGGGCGTAGGAATCGCGAGTGTAGAGAACGGAAAAATCCGCTTTCAAGCACCGGATAGTCCGGCTGACGGTATCAAGCTGCAATACACGGTTTCGGATGGCAAAGGTGCGACTGCAACGGGTGAAGTGACCGTGACGGTTGTTGCTTCTTTGAAAACAACGACGTTCAAAAATTCGGAGGGTGGCGGCAGTGTTTCTTATTGGGCTCTGATGTTACTCGCTGTATTGGGCTGGCGACGCCGCGTCTAAAACGGTATTAAATTTACGGTATAAGCCACTCGCATCGAGTGGCTTATTTTTTGTGTCTGATTTATTTCGACTTTGCTCTCATTATCTTATGAGATGTGTTTCTCATTATTTTTAAAGCGA
>NZ_JAWPOX010001058.1:0-532 GCF_033344475.1 Vibrio sp. 1288 | reverse complement strand
CCTCTCGCTACGACGCTTCTGAGCCAGAAGTGATGCTTGGGGTGGATCTCGCCAGTAATCTGAGCGTCAACGTGGGAGATTGGATTACCTTACTTGCTACTACGACAGATGGCGCTTTGAACGCTTACGACTTTAAAGTTCGCGGTATCTACTCAACTGGTGTGCCTGAGCTGGATAAACGCCAACTTTACGTACACATCAACAGTGCTCAGTCTCTGCTGGGGTCGGACAAAGTCAGTGCGCTGTCAGTATTTCTGTTCGACACCAGCTTAACCAACAAGGTTGAACAGCAAGTCGCGACGATTCTAAACAAACAAAAACCGAGCTTTGGTGATCAAGAGGTTGAAATTACGCCTTGGCAAGAGCGTGCGTTTTTCTATCTAAAAGTGAAAGATTTGTATGACCGTATTTTCGGCATTATGGGCGCTGTGATGGCTCTGGTCGTGTTTGTCGCGTTGTTCAACACCATGACTATGTCTGTGACTGAGCGTACACGTGAAATCGGTACCTTGTCCGCATTGGGCAGTTATCC
>NZ_JAWPOX010001057.1:0-532 GCF_033344475.1 Vibrio sp. 1288 | reverse complement strand
CTATAGCGCGCGCGATCAACAGCAAACGTTGCTGACCGTATTCCAACTGTTTGAAAGACGTCTTTTCGTAGTGACGCATGTGTAAGATATCAAGCCACTCTTTAGCTACGTCAATCTCTTTACGCGAAGGCTGATTATACAAGCCAATCGAGTCGTAGAACCCAGACAGAATAACCTCTAACGCGCTGCAATTCACTCGATATTGAAGATGCAACGCAGAGGAGACCATGCCAATATGCTGTTTTATCTCCCAGATGCTTTCGCCAGAGCCTCGCTTCTTGCCGAAGATGTGGATGTCGTTACTGTAGCATTGTGGATGATCGCCAAATATCAGCCCCAATAACGTACTTTTACCACAGCCGTTTGGCCCTTTAACTTGCCAGTGTTGTCCTTTATCTATGCGCCAATTCAGGTCAGTGAAAATACGTTTTTCAGTGTATTCAACTTGGCCATTTTTTAGTTCGAAAATAGGATCATCGAAGTGCGTAGAGTGTTGGTGGCGTCGTATCAACCTCATCATCTCTTCGCTTTG
>NZ_JAWPOX010001056.1:0-532 GCF_033344475.1 Vibrio sp. 1288 | reverse complement strand
CTAGGCCGTTATTCAGCTCAACAATTTGCTTGTGTATCTGAGTCAAGTCGTTTTCTAGTTGCTCTAGTGATGTGTATTTATCATCTAATGACGCACTCAATTTCGCTAACTGCTGCTGATTTGCTTTAATCGTCGATTCATTTGCAGCCATCTGGTTTTGCAAATCGTTGATCTTACCTTCGCCAACCACACAACGTTGATTCAACTCGTTCACGCTTTGCTCAAGCTGAGCAATATTAATTGCGTTCAAATGCTGTAATCGTTCATTGAGTTGATGAATTGATGCCTGTAATGCTTGCAGCTCTAAGTTCGCGTTCTGCCCCAACTCCGAAACCATTTGCTCAATTTGCTGCGTGTATTGAGCAATCGCAATATTGTGTTGTTCCAACTGGTTGCTCAATTGGTTCAGCGTGATTTGAGCCTCACGCTCCTGATGACGAGCCTGTTGAACTTGCTCTTTTGTGACTTCATCACCAACAAATTGAGCAGGCTGAGGATGTTCGGTACTACCACAAACGGGACACTTCTCTCC
>NZ_JAWPOX010000105.1:0-1252 GCF_033344475.1 Vibrio sp. 1288 | reverse complement strand
GTCTCACTTCAAAGTGGCAACTGGCTTTCTGCGATTGAGAAGCTGGAAGCGTTAGACTCACGTTACCCATTCGGTGCCTACTCTGAACAGGTGCAACTTGACCTTATTTACGCATACTACAAAAACGACGACCTAGCGTTAGGCTTAGCAACCATCTCTCGCTTTATGCGCCTAAACCCGACCCATGAAAAAATGGACTGGGTACTTTACATGCGTGGCCTGAGCCACATGGCTCAAGATCGTAACTTTATGCACGACCTGTTTAGCATCGATCGTAGCGACCGCGACCCAGAGCCCGTGAAAAAAGCATTTGATGACTTTAAGAAGCTGCTTCAACGTTATCCAAACAGCCCATATGCGGAAGATGCACAAAAACGCATGGTGGCCTTGAAAAACCGCTTAGCGAATTACGATTTAGCTACCGCTGATTTTTACCTTCGCCGTGAAGCATGGATCGCAGCCATTAACCGTAGCCAAGAGCTTCAAAAATCATTCCCTGATACAGAAGCAGCTCGCAAATCGTTAGAAATTCAGCTGGAAGCCTACAAGCAGCTGCAACTAGAAGATGCCGTTGCAAGAACAGAAGCACTCATTAAGCTAAATCCTGTCAAATAAACGCCTACCGCCACAGCTCAAACTGTGGCGGTTTTGTTTTCTACCACCAATTCCTTCTCTTTGAACAATCTTGATGATTTTTTGAGCACAACTTATGCTTAGAGTTCTACTCCACCATTAAACTGGACGTGAACGTGACCATATCTAAGTTTTGGGCAATGCTGTTCTTTCTGTTGTCGGCGTCCGTTTACGCTTTGGAAATCTCACCATTAAAACAGCCTCCGTACACGGGTGACTTAGATGTCATCAAAGAGAAAAACGTATTGCGCGTTTTAGTCTCTGCCGATTTAGGCTTCTACTATATCGAAGGAGGAACACCAAAAGGGATTGGCGCAGAGCTGCTGGCTCACTTTGAAAAAGATTTACGCAAAATCAAACCCAAACTGAACGTACAAATCATCCCTCTAGCGCGAGACCAATTACTCCCTTCTCTCGAAAACGGCTCTGGTGATTTAGTGGTGGCAAACTTGACGATCACTGAGGCCCGCAAACAAAAAGTCGACTTCAGTACCCCAATCTTATCCGGCATCGAAGAGTGGGTGATCACCAACAAAAATACTCCAACCATCACTAAACTTGAGCAGTTGAGCGGTAAGGAGATTTGGGTACGTGCCAGTTCCAGCTACTTTGAAAGCAT
>NZ_JAWPOX010001055.1:0-532 GCF_033344475.1 Vibrio sp. 1288 | reverse complement strand
CAGCTGATGTAGGCGTTTCACAAGACAAACTCACAACGTTTTTCCAATGGTTTGCCCACAGCCCGACTGCGATTACGCTTTTTTGCCAAGGGGTCAATCAAGCTGAGAACGGTGTCGACAAAGGGAATGCGATCATCAATGCGCATTTAGCAACGGGTAAAATTGGCAGGGTGGGCTGTGGCCCGTTTTCCATTACCGGGCAACCTAATGCAATGGGCGGGCGAGAAGTTGGCGGTTTAGCCAATCAATTAGCGGTGCACCGAGGGTTTGATGGCGAATCCATTCAACAAGTACAAGCGTTTTGGGAGTCACCAGAAATCGCTACAAAACCGGGGCTAAAAGCGGTTGAACTGTTTGAAGCGGTTGAGCGTGGTGAGATTAAAGTTCTGTGGATCATGGCGACCAACCCCGTTGTCTCTTTGCCAGACAATCAGTTTGTTAAGAGGGCGCTAGAACGCTGTCCGTTTGTGATTGTCTCGGATATTACCGTAGAGTCGGATGTTGCGCGTTATGCCGACTTGTTGCTTCCGGC
>NZ_JAWPOX010001054.1:0-532 GCF_033344475.1 Vibrio sp. 1288 | reverse complement strand
TTTTATTCCCTGAATTATCGATGGTTTTTCTTCACGATATGTTGGTCTATCATAGCGAGATAATTCAATGAACCCAAGCTACCGCGGGCAAAGCACGAAACGGATTTAAGGAAGTATTATGTCTATCGAAGAAAATAAAGAAGCACGCCATAAGGCACGCCAACAAAAAGTAAAAGAACAGGTAGACGCAAAAATTGCGGCCGCTCAAGAAGAGAAAGGTCTACTGCTGATCATTACTGGTAATGGTAAAGGTAAATCGACATCTGGCTTTGGCACGATTGCTCGCGCCGTCGGTCACGGCCTTAAGTGTTCAGTGGCTCAATTTATCAAAGGCACTTGGGACAACGGCGAGCGCAACTTGCTAGAAAAATTGGGAGTAGAATTCCAAGTTATGGCGACTGGTTTTACTTGGGAGACGCAGAACAAAACCGCCGATACCGAAGCAGCGCAACTGGTCTGGAAAGAATGTAAGCGCATGCTGCAAGACGACTCTATTAATGTCATCTTATTCGATGAGCTAACTTACATGGTG
>NZ_JAWPOX010001053.1:0-532 GCF_033344475.1 Vibrio sp. 1288 | reverse complement strand
GCGGCTTTCCGGGGAAAGCCGCTTTTATCTTCAAGAAGAAGTAATCAGTATCTCGATAGCCATATCCCATCCGTTTGATTAACTTTATCTTGTTATTTATCCCTTCAAGCGTACAGGTATTCAGCGGATAGCTTGCTGAAGCAGTGATACCATGAAGGTATGGACGGAGCTTTCGAGCGAACTCTTTAAGTGGCTTAATTCCACTCTCATTCACTTGCTCCCACCATACCAGCCATAGGTTTTTAGCCTGAAGTTCTGATCCACAACGCCACAGTTCCTTTAATTGCGCACCCAGTAAGTAGGTTGTCATCAAGTCCTGATTCATATTCAATATTTCTGTGAGGTAACTTTCCTGTTGTGTATTCAAATTATCCTTATTTTTTAATAGCACCCAGCGCGAACGCTTGACCCATTGCCTTGCTTTTTTATCTTGTTTTAGCTTATTGGCTTGGTCGACTCTGACTCTATCCATCACTTCACGACCAAACTTAGCAACGACGTGGAACAAGTCGTAAACGATGCGAGCATTTGG
>NZ_JAWPOX010001052.1:0-533 GCF_033344475.1 Vibrio sp. 1288 | reverse complement strand
ATATTGCATTTGATGAAAGATTGCATGGCAAGGAGATCGGAAGACATCCAGAACAAAGAACCCAGATGTACCATGTGAAAAAATAGAAGGTAGAAGAAGTGAATACGATGGAACACAGAGTAACGAGGAAGCGGAGTTACTTTTGGCTGAGTGGGATCATGCTCAGGCACGCTCTACACATCAAGTTAACACGCTTCACGCCTCGGTAAATGGAATGCTGAATGATTATGAGAAAGCAGCGACATTAATGGGAGTTCATACGCAGGTGGCGCATACCCAACGAAGATAGGGAAAAGTGCACAGCAGCTTGGCTTGAAGATTAATTACACGAAAACCAGGACTAACCCTTTTGATATTGTCCCTAACATTGCTGCGAGGCAAACTCCATTGTCGACAAGTAGTCTCGTCCGTTGCTGTAAGTTTTTAGGATTGGTGATGAATGGAGAGGTCACATACATTACCCTATTTTGGTGTTGAATCCTATCGAAGACAACTGATGATGTCTGGTACTAATATGGCTAATAAACGTTTAA
>NZ_JAWPOX010001051.1:0-533 GCF_033344475.1 Vibrio sp. 1288 | reverse complement strand
ATGCAGCAAATGGCAGACAAAGAGCGTGACAACGACATGGAAGCACTCTTCGGCGAGAAGAAAAAGTGGTAATATCCACACCAGCTTTTCGCCCTATCCGATTAAAGGCTGCGTTTGCAGCCTTTTTTCTATCCAGATTTCCGTTTTACTCATGCTCTGGATGAACCAAATTTGAACGTAACGTACTAAAAATAAAATGATTAATCTCGACGCCTATCAAGATCTTCTTGCTCCTATCAATCAATTTCTGCAATGCAGCACACCCAACGAATGGGTTGAAGAAGCAAAGAAACCAAAAAACTTGCAAACCATTTTATTGGATCACTTACTGTGCGAGCTGAAAGCAGGTCAGTCAGCCATGTTCTTGATCCGCAAATACGCAGTAGATAAAGACAGTTCACATGCCTTACTTGACTGGTTCAAACCGTATGAAGATTTCGCTTACCGAAAAATCGGCTCATTAGAGACATTAAAAGGTAAGAGCAATATTTCGAAAGCCATCATGGCAAAATCGGATTCGCCGTATAGCCAAG
>NZ_JAWPOX010001050.1:0-533 GCF_033344475.1 Vibrio sp. 1288 | reverse complement strand
TGATTGGCCTTTCGATTTTGGGTGCCTTTGCACTGAATGTCGTATTGGCGATGAATCACAAACCACACCGATATTCCGTTACCTACGGTTCATAAACTTTTGATGATAATTGACGCGCGATTTATAAGATTTCGCGCTTCAATAACTATATAATATTTCGCGATTTCCAAATAACTCGGTACGGTATGCGCGACTTTCTACAACAAGCCAAACAAACTCACAGTTGTATTGCGATTGGCGAGTTGGTCTACAATCCGAAAACACAGACTCTTCATCAAGACACTATCGCGATTGTTCTCGAACCTCGTACCATTGAGTTATTAGAACTTCTGCTAACAAGCGTGGGGCATCCGCTCTCTGCCGACACCATTATCGAAACCATTTGGCAGAGCAAATTCATCTCCAAGAATGTGCTCACTAACCGCATTAGCACCTTACGTGCGCTGCTACAGCAACACCTACCCGAGTACGATGCGGCTAAGCTCTTGGTCACTTATCCTAGCAAGGGCTATTTTCTTAACCCTGCCAATATC
>NZ_JAWPOX010001049.1:0-533 GCF_033344475.1 Vibrio sp. 1288 | reverse complement strand
ATAGATGTCGTTGCCGGGAGTGGGGTATTTCTCTCTCAAGGTGACTACTTATTAGAGTACTCACCGCAGGGTGGGAATTATCACTCATCTATCATTGAGTTCGACAATGAGCTAGTAAGCCAATTACTGCAAAAACACAGCGATCTTCTCATGACGTTGCCAAAAGTGGACAAACTCAACTCGGGCTTGTTTTCTTTTGGTTTGAACATTCTCATTGAGCAAGTGCTTTCTGGCATGAAAACGCTGGAGGAGCAGTCGTACCCAGACGCTATCATGCGTTTGAAGTACGAAGAAATGCTGATTCTATTGCTGCACAGTCAAGGGGGCGAAGTCCTCTATGCTTTGCTATCGCAGCAAACTAACCGAACCTCAGACCGCTTACGCCGCTTTATGGAGCAGCACTATTTGAAAGAGTGGAAGCTGACGGATTATGCTCAAGAATTTGGTGCCAGTCTCACAACCTTTAAAGAGCTTTTTAATGAGCACTATGGCATCTCTCCAAGAGCTTGGATCAGTGAGCGTCGCTTATTGCA
>NZ_JAWPOX010001048.1:0-533 GCF_033344475.1 Vibrio sp. 1288 | reverse complement strand
CGACGCTGGTAAGTGTTTCAAACTTGCGTCTCGGAACTTGGTGTCAATCGGTACTGCGGAAGTCCACACTTGGTTCGGGTAGTCTTTTTTCAGTTGCGTCAAAGTCTGCAACGAAGCGCGAGTTCGCTTGTCGTACATGGTTGGTACGATGGTGACTTTGAACCCATCTGGACGTGATTTCTGCATGATCGTCAACGTACGAATCATACGTTCCAAGCCTTTCATCGCGAGGAACTCAGTCTGTACAGGGATCAAGATACGATCACTCGCCGCGAGTGCATTAACCATCATCACACCAAGGATTGGTGGACAATCGATCAACACGTAGTCGTAATCTTGCGAAACCGCTTGAAGTGCGCGCTTCAAAATCAACCCCATGCCACTGCGGTTACCCATTACGCGGTCTAGCGTAGCCAATGACATGTGCGCAGGAATGATGTCCATTCCTTCCAACTCGGTTTCTAAGATCAACGGCTTAACCGTATCGCGAGTGAACGTCTTTAGCTGAAACAGATCGAACAAGCTTGATGACA
>NZ_JAWPOX010001047.1:0-533 GCF_033344475.1 Vibrio sp. 1288 | reverse complement strand
CCAAACTTCTGGCAGATTTGAATTGGCCGTGTGCAAACCGAATTCATTTTGAGCTAACAGAAAGAATTCCGGTTAAAGACGTAGAAGCCGCGAAAAAAGAGATTCTCTACCTCACCAACAAAGGTTACAAGTTCAAAATTGATGACTTTGGAACAGGTTATGGTGGCTTTTCTTACTTGCAGGACTTGGGTATTCGCTGCTTGAAAGTGGACAAAATGTTCGTTGATCCAATTGGCTCAGACGACCAAAAACTCAAAGTGTTGGATTCTATTGTGTCTGCGGCGATGAAAGCGGAATGTGAAATGATTGCTGAAGGTGTAGAAAACAGAAAACAGATTGAGTATTTGGCTACGCACAATATCTATTTGATTCAAGGCTATGTGTACGCAAAACCAGAGCCAATCGAGAATATTGCTGAATCGAATCCGGAGGCGTAACTTCTGTTCGTTGATTTTAAAGGTGTCCAATGTGGCACCTTTTTTTCTTGCCTATTGTTTACCAGAAAATAGGGAAGTCATTAGAGTTGACTCCCA
>NZ_JAWPOX010001046.1:0-533 GCF_033344475.1 Vibrio sp. 1288 | reverse complement strand
TGTCGTTGAAAACCTCAATCACATTCATGACCACTCCAAACGAAAACCAGAGTACAACTCATATTTTATGAGTGTAATTTAATATCTCAAACAAGGGGCAAGCGAATATCTCAAAGCTTGTAATTTTGGCCAAGAAACAGCAAAGACCACGTTCTCTACGCAGAGTTTGAAACATCACTCCCAAGTTCTCTGTTCGATTTTCAACAAAAAGTTAAAAGTGATTTAAATAAAAGCCATCTTATCAATTGCTGGTTATTCGGTACTATGAACTCACTTTCGAGGTACGCGTGGTTGTCGAAGCTAAAAGCGGCCGATATAAAACTGAATAACGAGGATAAAAACGTGTCTCATCAAATCATTAAAGATCTAAACAGCCGCTACACAGCGAAAAAATACGACGCAGAAAAACGCATTTCTCAAGAAGATATGGCCATCATCAAAGAAGCCATTCGTCTGTCTGCATCGTCAATTAACTCGCAACCATGGAAATTCATCGTGATTGAAAGTGATGAAGCAAAACAACGCTTCCACAG
>NZ_JAWPOX010000104.1:0-1270 GCF_033344475.1 Vibrio sp. 1288 | reverse complement strand
ACGTCGAAAGAGACTTGCTGCCCTTCATCTACTGCAGGGCTAGAAATATCTTGCACCGTAATTGTTACTGGAATCGGAATTCCTGTCGGAGCTGGTGCCTGAGTTGGAGGGAGAATGTCCAATAAAGTTAGAATCTGAGTGGTTGAAAACCCCGCTCCTTCAGTGCCAACTGTCTCAAAGTTGGTACTGGCGAGCAATTCTGCCCCTGTTCGCGCAACATTCCCTGTTGTCTGAGGACTAGACCCATTTGCTTCGCCCGCTGCGGTTTCAAACTCTTGACCTAGTTGGGTCGGGTCTTGTCCCGCTGCAATAGCTTCTATCAACGCTGTAATATCACCAGTTACATTGATGGAACTGCCTTGCGGTGTCACTTGCTCAATGACCAGTTCTGAAGTGTCTGAAACTTCGTTAATAATTAGTTACCCTGGTTTAGGCAACTGTCCTTGTTCGAGGGTTCTAATTTCCCCATCGAGACCGATAACTACAATATTACTCATCAATGAGCCAAAAGTTACTCGCTCCATATCTACCTCGCCCCACTTTGAACTAAGTCAAAAGTTTGTCACCCCAATATTTACGTCTATAGTTTAGTCAAAATCTTCATATTTTCGTTGTATGTGCAAGGGGCGATGTGCTGATTAACTCAAGGGGCGGGGTTACAGGTGCAGCAGGGAATTGCACAGGTCGTGGAATGCTATGATATTAAGAAATCAAGCTTTTCTCTTGCTTAAACACAAACGGTTGCCAAGCAACATTTTGCACATGTGCTAAGGTTTAATCAGGCGAACTTCTGGATATTCGAAACAAAAGCCTAGGTTTAACAGTAGGTTGATAATTTACTTACTCAAACACTGTTATTTGTGATGTTTTATCTCAAATGTGAGATGAAACAGCAAAAAGCAACACGATTTTTTAGGAGAAACACCGTGAAATGGAACCGACTAAGTATTGCTTGCTGCTTTAGCTTAATAGTGTCTATACCCGTTTTCGGTCAAACTTTAGAGCAAGCCGTGGCATTAACGTTAAAAAATAACCCAGATATCAAAAGCGCATTTAATGAATTTGAGAGCCGAAGGTACATCAATGAGGCGTCAACAGGCGCCTATTTGCCTTCTCTCGATCTTGATGCGGGCATTGGTTACGAAGGCCTCGACCCATCTGATGAAGTCGGACGAGGCAACACTGACTATACGAGAAAAGAAGCGTCTATCACCCTAACCCAATTAATTTGGGATGGCAGCGCGACATTAAACGATATTGACCGTACCGC
>NZ_JAWPOX010001045.1:0-533 GCF_033344475.1 Vibrio sp. 1288 | reverse complement strand
CGCACGCTCATCTGGAGATTGCAGGTTCTCGCGTGATGGCGGTAGAGCACCGTCATCAATTAAGAAAGGCTTAACTTTCGCATAGTTATCATAGAACTGCGTCATGTCAACGATAAGATCGCGCACTACAGGTAGACCCGGTAGAGGACGAATGACGATCTTGTCACCTTGTAGAGCCGATAATGGAGTGATACATGCCAGACCATTTTTGCCGTTCATGTTCAAACCATCAGAACCACACACACCTTCACGACAAGAACGACGGAATGCGATGCTTGGATCTTGCTCTTTTAGCAGAATCAATGCATCAAGCACCATCATGTCTGAGCCTTCGTCTACCTCAAGTGTGTACTCTTTCATGTAAGGCTTAGTATCTACGTCCGGGTTGTAACGGTACAAAGAGAAGTTCAGTTTCATAATCATATCCTCCCTTAGTATGTACGTACTTTCGGTGGGAACGCGTCACGGTGTACTGGCGTCATGTTTACATCACGCTTTGTCATCGCTTCGGTTTCCGGGTTGTAAGATCGGAA
>NZ_JAWPOX010001044.1:0-534 GCF_033344475.1 Vibrio sp. 1288 | reverse complement strand
TACGTCTCTTGATCCTGTCTCTCAAAGTAAAATGGAGCAGGCTATCGCGAAGAAAATACCGGATTTAGCGAAGCGAGGCGGCAAAGAGCTTGAAGCTGCTGCCGTGGCTGTTGATCGCCACAGTGGTGAAATTCGTGCCATGGTTGGTGGTAAACGCGTGGGTTATGAAGGCTTTAACCGTGCGCTTAATGCTAGTCGTCCAATTGGTTCGTTGGTCAAGCCGGCAATTTACCTGACCGCGCTTGAACAGCCAGACAAATACAATTTGGGGACGACGCTGCACGACACGCCTCTAAGTTTGAAAGGTAGCAAAGGCTCGGTATGGACTCCGCGTAACTACGACCGTAAATATCGTGGTGATGTGCCACTTTACCTTGCGCTTGCGAAGTCACTGAATGTACCAACGGTAAGGTTGGGGATGGAGCTTGGTATTCCTGAAGTATCTGGCACACTTGAACGCTTAGGCGTCAACAAAGATGAGATTCGTCCTGTGCCTTCTATGTTCTTGGGCTCGTTTTCATTGACGCCATTTGA
>NZ_JAWPOX010001043.1:0-534 GCF_033344475.1 Vibrio sp. 1288 | reverse complement strand
GTCTCTTTGAACTCATTACCCCAGTCTGGGAACTGGGTGTCACCTTCAACTACAGCATCAATATGTGTGACGTACAGTTTATTTGCCATCGCTAAACAAGAAGCATAGATAGCACCGCCACCAATGATCATTACTTCTTCAACATCACCCGCAGCCTCTAACGCTTTTTCAACTGAAGTCACCGTCGTAACGCCTTCAATACTCAATGATTCATCTCGGCTAATGACAATATTCAAACGTCCTGGCAAAGGGCGACCAATTGAATCGTAAGTCTTTCTTCCCATTACGACGGGCTTCCCCATCGTACAACGTTTAAACCAAGCAAAATCCGCAGGAAGATGCCAAGGCATTTGATTATCTTTGCCAATAACGCGGTTGTCTGCCATCGCGGCAATCATACTAATGATCATGTCGGGTCCTTATACTATCGGTCTGCGGCGGTAGAATAACAGCCCAGGAACTGCGAGGCCAACTGCTAAACCAGCAATAATAAACATGGCTTTAAGAAAGTTCTCCATGCAGGTCGCAATTAAC
>NZ_JAWPOX010001042.1:0-534 GCF_033344475.1 Vibrio sp. 1288 | reverse complement strand
GAAAAGTACGCGCCCCAAAATAGGAATGGGCTTAGCATCAAAAAGATGAAAGGTTGCCATCCCCAACCACCACGCTGATAAAGCGCAAGAAAACAAGAGGTTGGAGAACGGAATATATCCAACAACATTACGAGTGGGTTACTTGACGGGTTCATACACTTACCTTAGTTACATCTACGTACAGCTTAAGTTTTTGACCCGGTTTTAGGTACTTCTGCTTATGCAGCGAGTTCCATTTTACGATGTCGTTGCTCTTCACCTTGAATTTGCTTGCGATGCCACTGATGGTGTCGCCAGAGCGAACGTTGTAGAACACGGTACGAATCACGGCGCCTTGGTCTGATTTTTTCCAAATCACCAGCTTTTGACCGACGCGCAGGGTATCTTTTGGTCCCATGCCGTTCCATTTTGCTAGCGATTGGTGTGAAACCTTGTTGTCACGAGCGATAGACCACAAACTTTCACCCGATTGCACAACGTGTGACAGTTTCAGCTGGCCACGAGCTTGCGATTGCGTTTTGTTCAAACGGTTTT
>NZ_JAWPOX010001041.1:0-534 GCF_033344475.1 Vibrio sp. 1288 | reverse complement strand
CTTCAAGCGTGGCTACGTTGCTCTGCTGTTCAAATTGTCCTGCCAGTGGTTTCATTAGCAGTTTTTTGCCAAGAGAAAGTGCTTCTGAAGGCAGTTCAAAACCGCCATTGGCGATGACCCCACAGCAACGATGTAGATGGTGTTGAAAGTTGGTATGGCACAGCGGACGCAATTCTATGTTCTCCACTTTCTCTACTTCTATCACGTCGGGGTGATAACAAATAAACGTCTGCTGATTAAAGTGGAACAACAAGTCGCAGATGTCCTCAATCGACTCAAACGGTAAATACACCAACACGAAATCATCGTTATCCGCTTGGTTATCCAAAGTGTGAACGATGGGCGGTAGCAACGGCTGGTCAAAGTGATACCAGTGCAATCCAAGCTGATGTTGAGATGGTGCAAAATACTCAAGTACTGATTTATCCAGCCAGCTCGCCCCCTTCAGAGGCACTGGATAACGAAACGCATTTTGGTGACTGATACCGATACACGGCTTATTTTGTTGACGAGCTGCCCAAGCCGTGACGGGTT
>NZ_JAWPOX010001040.1:0-534 GCF_033344475.1 Vibrio sp. 1288 | reverse complement strand
CAGATCGAATCGCAGCTAAGAGCAACGCCAGATGTTATCGTTAATTGTTGGACGAGCTCACCGATGCCAAGCCTAATGGCGCCAGAACCAATGAGTATCTATATCGACCACCTTTCTTCCGCAGCACGTTTTCTCTATACCTACGGGCAAGTCGGCGCAGAACGATTTAGAGCGCGCAACAAAAAAGGCGTGATCGTGAATGTCATTTCGCATGATAACCACGAAGATCTGACTGGTGTTGAAAGCATGGCGGCTTTGGTGTCTGGCTTTACGCACAGCTGGGCAAAAGAGCTCACCCCTTTCAATATCCGCGTCGGCGGCGTGATTCCCTCTGTCAGTCATACACGAGAGGATCTTGACGAAAGGCACTGGGCAGAGATCCAAGACGAACTGGTCCGTAACACAGCATACATCGTCTCAAATGAATACTTCAGTGGCCGAGTAGTTGCGACCGAAGTGTAAACATACACCATTGCTCTGTGTTTCCCGACTCCGATGTAAGCAACCTCCAGCTCCTAAACAAAAAAAGCCCCA
>NZ_JAWPOX010001039.1:0-534 GCF_033344475.1 Vibrio sp. 1288 | reverse complement strand
AAGATCGGCTAAATCTGTCACTGTTACATTGATGCTGCGTGATGCTCTGTATCCAACCAACTCAGCTTTGCCCGATTTAGGGTAGTGATACTGAGGCGCAAGATACAGGTTTGAGCTGGTGATATTGTCCTTTGATAAACCAGCATCAGACAGATATTGGAGAAAATCTTCGACTGTTTTATCGACGGATTGTTTTGCTTGTTCCGCTGTCATGGTGGTATCCACCACTTTTACAGAAAAGGTCGCCATGTCTGGTGTTGCGACCACCTCACCGTAACCCGTTGTTGTTACGTGAGCAAATTCAGGCACATCAGCCAAGACTGAAACACTGCTAAGACTAAGAGCTGAAGCCAGCAAACACGAATACAGTTTCATTCGACAAATCCATCCATATCAATAGTGAAGTGTCTCCACAAATCAGCATCACCGACTTTGTTAAGTCGCCGAGCTGTAGGAGTAAGTGGTTTCATAATAGAAACTTCCGGTGATTATCCAAGCTCCTAACTTCACTTCTAACACAACTTTGACTGTGTA
>NZ_JAWPOX010001038.1:0-534 GCF_033344475.1 Vibrio sp. 1288 | reverse complement strand
ACAAGGAAATGCTTGCTAATGGCTACTCTCCGAACCTGGTGCAAGAGTCGTCCAGGGACAACTATCAAGCAATCTTTAGAGTGCCTAAAACCACCGACGAAAAAGACCGAGAGATCGCAAATAAGGTGGTTGTAGGTCTGAATAAACGCTATGGCGATGAAAACTTCACTGGCGTATCTCATCCATTCAGAATGGCAGGATTCAGCAATAAGAAGCCAACAAGAAACAACTTCTTCACTCGCTTAATATCAAGCTCTGCAAACGCTTGTCAGCGTGTTATCACTTTGCTTAAGCAAGAACTGGATAAAGTGATTAAAGAGCGTGAGGAGGCTAAACAGGCGTATCAGAATGCGAAAGTTCAGCAACCTAAGCAAATCTCACTTGAAGAAGAGAGATTAAGGAAAATCGCAAGCGTTGATGCTACTACGAAAACAGCCGATGCGGTCTTTATGCGCCACTGGAGCAAATGGCATGGATTAGCTAAAAGCAAAGGCTGGTCTATCGATTATTCACGTATTGATTTTGCAGCTACCA
>NZ_JAWPOX010001037.1:0-534 GCF_033344475.1 Vibrio sp. 1288 | reverse complement strand
ATAGCAGTATTGATCATCATGGTCACGCAAGTCAGTTGGAAACTGACCGTTATGGCCCTGTTGCCAATGCCATTTCTCGCGGTAATTATTTTCTTTATCGTCCGCATTCTTCACCAACGTTTTCGTGTCGCGCAGGAAGCATTCTCTTCGATGTCCGATATGACGCAAGAATCCCTAAATGGTGTGCGAATGCTGCGTGCTTTTGGTTTAGAAAACCAAGAGCAACAACGATTTGAAGATGTCGTTGACGATACTGGTGCTAAAAACATCGCGGTAGCAAGAGTAGATGCGCGCTTTGACCCTGCGATTCAGTTGACGATTGGTCTTTCGTTTCTTCTTAGTGTGGCGGCAGGCGCGTATCTGGTCGACAAAGGCGAAATCACTCTTGGTGATTTGACAGCCTTCACCATGTACTTGGGTTTGATGATTTGGCCAATGCTAGCGTTCGCATTCTTGTTTAACATCTTAGAGCGCGGTTCTGCCGCATGGAATCGGCTACAGGAAATCTTCGATGAACAACCAGAGATCATTGGT
>NZ_JAWPOX010001036.1:0-535 GCF_033344475.1 Vibrio sp. 1288 | reverse complement strand
TTAACGATGGCAAGCTCACAGAATCGCAACGCTTACTGGAAAAGCTTGGAGAACGAATCAGAGATATCACAATAAGCCCCGATGGCTATATCTACTTTTCGACCGACAGCGGCAAAATCTTCCGCTTAACCGAGCAATAAGAACTGTGCAGCGCTTTTTCGATTTGTGATGCATCAGTGATTTATTTTCGTACAACTTAGCCAGAAGAATCTAAACTTAACAATAACCTTTTGTTTTTATAACGATAGTTTGGTTAAGTTGTACGAGGCCACTATGATTCCCTTCCCACTAGAACTTGAAAGAATAAAAGCCGTCATTTTCGATTTAGACAACACGCTCGTCAGTTCAGATATGAACTTTCAAGATCTTCGTCAGCAACTCGGTTGCCCTCAAACAGAAGATTTATTGGATTTCGTAGAGCGCATCGATCACCCGCATCACAAAGAGCATGCACATAATGTCATTTTTGACCACGAGATTTCCGATGCTGAACAGTCTAGCCCGATGATTGGCTGTCATGAATTGCTGAACTACT
>NZ_JAWPOX010000103.1:0-1275 GCF_033344475.1 Vibrio sp. 1288 | reverse complement strand
GATGCGATTATCGGGAACAATGGCTTCAACCGTGTGTTCAATCGCGCTCAACGGACAGTTATTAGATAGGTATTGATTAGGAGTAATTTGGGTGAAGTCTTGGTTAAGGTAACTCGGGGCGTACTGGCTGTTTACCCAACGCAGTTCTAACTGAATAGGTGTGCTGTCTTCATAGTGAATGATCTCACTGTAAAACACTGTTGTACCAAGCATTACACCAAGTTTTATTGCGATGCTATCGTCCGCTTTTATCGCGACTTGTTGAACTACTTTACTGCTGTATAGGCGTCCTCGGTCACTAACTTCTTCCGCTATATTGCGAATATCTAGTAATGGGGATTCTGATTTCTCACTAGGGTCACAAACGAACGTTCCCAACCTTGGGCGACGTTGTAGTTTCCCTTCATTCACCAAATCTCGTATCGCTTTGTTTACTGTCATTCGGCTTACACCGAACTGTTCAGTCAGCTCGATTTCAGTCGCAATGCGCTGTCCGACCATCCAATCTCCGGAATCAATTTTATCGAGGATAAATTGTTTGATTTGCATGTAGAGTGGCGCAGACATAATGATACCTTTTAAATTGACTATACAAATACTGCTTAATTTAGGTACAAATTGCAAATAGTTATCGACAAATACGACATTTAGATACAAATAACGGGCATTTGCTTGCTGAATGATTTGGCTGATTTGATATTTTTTGAATCGATAATGGAATCAAGCCGTATTCTTGCGGTCTATTGCTTGCAGCTTATAAGGCAATTGTGTAAACAAAGCACAACTAATAAAAACAGTCGCAAAAAAGGAAAGACATGTTTAAGAAATTAAAAGCATCGTTGGGTATCGGATCTGCAAAAGTGGATACTATTTTGGATGAAATGAGCGTGTTTCAAGGTGCGACGCTGAAGGGACATGTTCATATCAAAGGTGGGGATGTTGAACAGCAGATCGACGCTATCACCATTAAATTGAACACAGAAATGAAAGTTGAAGTGGACGATAGCGTAAGTTATCAAACCTTCACTATCGACCAGCTCAAGGCGGTTGACCCGTTTGTGATTCAACCGAATGAAGAAAAACAAGTGCCTTTCGAGCTAAAACTGCATGATGAAACACCTATCACTGCGGTTAGCGCATTGAAGAACCAGTGCAATGTTTGGGTAGAAACCACTCTAGATATTGATTTTGCCATCGACCCACGAGATCGCGATTACATTGAAGTGAAACCACTACCAGTGGCATCTCGCGTTATTCGAGCGATTGAACAAGCTG
>NZ_JAWPOX010001035.1:0-535 GCF_033344475.1 Vibrio sp. 1288 | reverse complement strand
AACAGGAATAACTTTTTCATGCGTGTGTTCTTCGTTCTTTTGGTTTTGATTCGCACTTTGGCGATGTTAAGCAAACTATAACGAGTGAATACTCTAACCACTGTTAAATCCCTGTCGATTTTCTGTAGGATTCTGCGCAATACCTCCAAGTTTGTTATTGACCTTAGGTATATTGTGGGTTTACTCAACTTTACGAATATTGACGTTGCATTACGCTAGAAAAACTAAACTAGAGTTGTCGTCAATTTGAGAGTGATGTTCATGAAAACTGTACGAAATTTTGTATGGATGATAATTGCCGCCGTGTCTGTGTTGTGGTGGATGAGTGAACCGCAACTGCTGTCCTCGACCCAATTCTTCCAATGGCGCTCCGCGCTTATTCAATATTCTGGTGTTTTGTCGTTGGCTTTGATGTCTATTGCGATGGTGTTGGCGCTGCGCTTACCTGTGATCGAGCAATGGGTTCACGGGATGGATAAGGCCTATGGTGTGCACAAATGGCTCGGCTTTACGGCGGTTAGCCGCTCTTCCGATC
>NZ_JAWPOX010001034.1:0-535 GCF_033344475.1 Vibrio sp. 1288 | reverse complement strand
TAACGACACAACGGTACGCTTCAAACTGCGTGAAGGCGTGAAGTTCCACTCTGGTAACTCGCTAACAGCGGATGATGTGGTGTGGACATTTGAGCGTCTACAAAGCTCTCCAGACTTTAAAGCGATCTTCGACCCGTACGAGAAAATCGTAAAAGTGGATGACTACACGTTCGATTTGGTTACTAAAGGTCCATACCCACTTGTTCTGCAAACGGCGACGTACATCTTCCCTATGGACAGCAAGTTCTACTCAGGTAAGACAGAAGACGGCAAAGACAAGTCTGAACTAGTGAAGCACGGTAATTCATTTGCATCGACTCACGTTTCCGGTACTGGCCCATTCATCGTGACATCACGTGAACAAGGCGTAAAAGTGGAATTTGAACGCTTCAAAGATTACTGGGATAAAGCGTCGAAAGGTAACGTTGATAAGCTAACGCTAGTACCAATCAAAGAAGACGCGACTCGTGTGGCTGCGCTTCTTTCTGGTGGCGTCGATATGATTCACCCAGTAGCGCCAAACGATCACCAACGT
>NZ_JAWPOX010001033.1:0-535 GCF_033344475.1 Vibrio sp. 1288 | reverse complement strand
CCAAGAAGGTCATAATAAATACGCCCCAATCGCCACCCGCTAAATGGCTGAATGCCGCGCATGATAAGCCAATCATAAGCACCACTAGCCAGCGGTTGTACCGTTCTGGGCTGATGGTATTCAGTTTTTTCTGCGCCATGGCAGCATCGAGTAACCCGCGCTCCATCATGATACAGATGCGTTGAATTTGCGTAATAACGCGCATGTTGATGCCACGATCGGCACAGCTTCGAGTAGTGGTGATGCAGTGTCCATCCATTACGGTCGTGACAACCAAGGCATTGGCTGAGAGGGCTACAGCCACTTCATGCACGCCACAAGCTAAGCCAATACGACGCATGATATCGCACACAAGCGTACTTTCTGCGCCATGGGCCAACAGCATTTGTCCGGCTTGAGCGACAAGTCGAGAAATGGAGCGTTGGTTAGATACCGTCAACTCTCCAGACGGTATGGTTTCTAGATTCATAGATAGGTCTAAGTCCTTTTAGGGTGTTGCTTACTCTCACGTGAAGGAGGTCAAACAATCCCGAAT
>NZ_JAWPOX010001032.1:0-535 GCF_033344475.1 Vibrio sp. 1288 | reverse complement strand
GAGCCATGATTTGATGCCCATTACGGCAATTTCTTCACCCGCTTTCTTAACCGACCCTTTCATTTTGCGCCAGAAGGTTTTCTCATCTGGCGCTTGCATCGTTTGATCTTTGGCGTCTTTCGGCGCCGATTTTACAGACATTGTTGTGGTCATCGTTGCCTCCGAAATTTATGACTGTGGCCAACATATTAATAAATCGAACCTGAACGCAAGATTAATAACAAGAAATGATAGTAAAGTGAAACAAAAACACAGATAGAAAAATCCCCAAACCGAAGTCTGGGGATCGTGATGTTGGGAACTAAGTTGTCGAGTGAACTACTGAGCTATCTTCTCCAGTACACGCATCAGCATTTTGATACGTGGTTCGATAGACTCAAGCAACAAGTACTCTTGGTCACTGTGGAAACCTGCACCGATAGGTCCTAGACCATCCAAAGTTGGAACGCCAAGAATTGCCGTATTGTTTGCATCAGAGCCGCCACCCACTTCTTTCCAGTTGATGTCGATAGCCAGTTCACTTGCTGCTTCTTCA
>NZ_JAWPOX010001031.1:0-535 GCF_033344475.1 Vibrio sp. 1288 | reverse complement strand
GAGCCCTTCTCTGGCAAGTTGGTGAATAAATTCTAGAGTTGGCTCCTCTTGAGTATTGGCAGCGGCGAGCTTTTCACTTTTCTCTCGTTTTTGATCGGGGCCTTCTTTGCCCACTTGCTCGGCGGTAAATCGTTTATGCGTACCGTCGCAAAAAGGCGCATTGGCGGTGTGCTTGCACTGGCAGAGATAAGCATCTTCATCTTTTTCCGCAGTAAAGCTCATTGGCTTCATCCCAGTTCCAGAATGCGAGCCGTCACAATAAGGTTGCTTTTTTGATCGCCCACAACGGCAAAAATAGTATTCTTGCCCGGCCTTCAATTCGACTTTGATCGGCTTGTTATCAGCGATGATTGGCTTGCTCATGTTGCCCCCTAGTTATTGTTTTTCACCATGCTTTGTCGCTGGCTTTCAAATAAGCGTAGAACAGGAGCCAAAGAGCGTCAGTGCAAGCGGAGTAAAATGCGCGATTGCGACCGTCCTCTCCTATACTTTTTATGGGTCTCATACACGTGGAGGCTATATGACGATTGCAACC
>NZ_JAWPOX010001030.1:0-535 GCF_033344475.1 Vibrio sp. 1288 | reverse complement strand
GCCATCACCGTACCAGAAGACACCGCCTCACCATGTAACCAATTGCCGTAGCCTAATTCAGCTTCTATCGCATGACCGAAAGTGTGACCCAAATTGAGCAACGCACGAATTCCAGACTCTTTTTCGTCTTGTGCAACCACTTCAGCTTTAATTTGGCAGCAACGTGCAATGGCATAGGTAAGCGCGTCTTCATCCAACGTGTATAAACGGTCTAAATTTTCTTCCAGCCAATCAAAGAATGCACCATCATAAATAATGCCGTATTTGATCACTTCAGCTATACCAGCAGCAAATTCACGCTCAGGTAGCGTCGATAAACAGTTGGTATCGATGATCACCGCTTTCGGTTGGTAAAATGCGCCAATCATGTTTTTACCTAGCGGATGATTGACTGCCGTTTTGCCGCCAACGGAAGAATCCACTTGGGACAACAACGTCGTTGGAATTTGGATAAAGTCCACACCTCGCTGATAACAGGCTGAAGCAAAACCGACGAGATCTCCGATTACACCACCACCGAGGGCAATAATAACCA
>NZ_JAWPOX010001029.1:0-536 GCF_033344475.1 Vibrio sp. 1288 | reverse complement strand
CCCGCCGATCAACGCGGCGCCAGCCAGTAAAATGTACGACATTGTCAGTAGCAGCATGAGGGAGGAGGTCACCGACGTAATTGGCCCCAACATTTTCGCGCCGTTTGTCGATACGTAGGTTGCAAACGCAAACAAAATCATACTGAGCACGGTAGTGGTGAATGGCGTCAGAATGTATTCATAGCCCAAGAACGCGTAAGACGCATAAGCGATAACACGCGGCAGCAAGGACGTGAAGAAGAATAGGTTAACGAACCAGTAAGTGTAGGCAGAGATAAACGCCCAGCGACCGCCGAGTGAGCTTTTTACCCATGCGTAGACCCCCGCTTCAGAATCTTTATTCAGAGATACGAATTCTGCGATGATCAAACAGAAAGGGATGAAATAAAAAATGGTCGCCAGAAAGAACATTGGCGCAGACGCTAGACCGATCTCGATGTTGTTATTGATTACGTTATTAAAGCTAAATACTGCAGCAAAAGTGAGGGACAACAACCCGAATTTGCCTATCGTATTACGTTTGGATTCAGACATGT
>NZ_JAWPOX010001028.1:0-536 GCF_033344475.1 Vibrio sp. 1288 | reverse complement strand
ACTCGTGGACGCCTCACTTGTCCGGCTGTATTCCGCGCGCCTTTTGGTGGCGGCATTCACGCGCCGGAACACCACTCAGAAAGCATTGAAGCACTGTTTGCACATACCGCAGGCTTTAAAGTGGTGATTCCATCTTCCCCTCAGCGTGCTTACGGTTTGTTGCTTGCTGCCATTCGCAGTAACGATCCAGTGATGTTCTTTGAACCCAAACGCATCTATCGCACCGTTAAATCCGAAGTGATTGATAACGGGGAAGCATTACCGTTAGACACTTGTTTTACGCTGCGCAAAGGCCGAGATATTACGCTCGTGACATGGGGAGCATGTGTTGTTGAATCTCTCCAAGCTGCGCAAACCCTATCAAGCCAAGGGATCGAAGTCGAAGTCATTGATCTGGCAAGTATTAAGCCGATTGATACCGCGACGATTTTCCGTTCACTAGAGAAAACCGGACGCCTGCTGGTTGTACATGAAGCCAGTAAAACGTGTGGTGTGGGTTCTGAACTGCTGGCTCGAACCGCCGAGCACGCGATGTG
>NZ_JAWPOX010001027.1:0-536 GCF_033344475.1 Vibrio sp. 1288 | reverse complement strand
ATTGCATGATGAGCGCTTATCAACTTCAGAAGCGCGCGCAGAATTGTTCAGTATGGGTGGCTACAAAGCCTTATCGAAAGGCAATATCGACTGCCAATCTGCCGTGGTCATTCTAGAAAGTTGGTTTGAAGCGCTTTGGGGTGAATAAACCTCGCAAGCACAATGAAAAAGGTTGGCAGAAGCCAACCTTTTTTGTGTCTTGAATACGCTTAATCCATATCGATTTTGACGTTGGCAAGACTGCCTGTAGAGAACGGCTCACCACGCTGTGTTTTCAGCATTAAACGAAGATCGTTGGCAGAATCCGCACTGTGCAGTGCATCCTCTTCGCTGATCTTACCTTGCATCACCAACTTGTAGAGCGATTGGTCAAACGTCAGCATGCCAAACTCATTGGATCGTGCCATGGTTGATTTCAATTCGTGTAAATCACCACGACGGATCAAATCCGACACTCGTGGGCTGTTTAGCAAGATCTCAAACACACCATGACGCCCTTGACCATTCTTATCACGGATCAGCTGCTGGCCAATCAC
>NZ_JAWPOX010001026.1:0-537 GCF_033344475.1 Vibrio sp. 1288 | reverse complement strand
GCCAAATAAAACCCTCGCGGCTCAGTTGTATGGGGAAATGAAATCGTTCTTTCCTAACAATGCGGTCGAGTATTTTGTGTCTTACTACGACTACTATCAACCAGAAGCGTATGTGCCTACAACTGACACCTTTATTGAAAAAGATGCGTCAGTGAACGCTCACATTGAGCAAATGCGTTTGTCTGCCACCAAAGCTTTACTAGAACGAAAAGACGCCATCATCGTCGCTTCGGTCTCGGCCATCTATGGTTTGGGTGATCCCGAGTCGTATTTACAGATGATGCTGCACTTACGCCGTGGTGACGTGATCGATCAGCGTGACATGCTTCGTCGCCTAGCGGAACTCCAATACTCGCGTAATGATGTCGCTTTTGAACGCGGTCAGTTCCGTGTTCGCGGCGAAGTGATTGACATATTCCCAGCCGAGTCTGACCAAGATGCTGTGCGCGTTGAAATGTTTGATGATGAAGTGGATTGCATCAGTGTGTTCGACCCATTGACGGGTGTCGTGAAACAAAGAGATTTGCCGCGTTACAC
>NZ_JAWPOX010000102.1:0-1301 GCF_033344475.1 Vibrio sp. 1288 | reverse complement strand
GATTGGCTTTGGTGACCGCACTGCGCAGATTATCGGGAACCAAGAGCTGTGGTACACCGCCGAAGTGTTCGAACGCATTCGCATGCGCTTCTAACCAGTAAGACTTACCTTGACTCGGGAAGGCTTCAACATAGGTGTAATTGGATGCACCTAAGGTCGCCACGAACACTTCGGCTTCGCGCACTTCGCCTGTGTCAGGGTTGACTACCTGAAGCCTCGGCCCACAGTAGTCGATAAACAACTTATCACCCGCCACATGAAGCTGGCGCATGCTGCGCTTTTGCGTTTTGAACCAGCGAGTGAAGTGCTCGCAGAACTGAGTGTAAGCGTAAGCTTTCTCTTGATATTGCTCATGATATTCCTGCCAGAGCAACATCTTCGTCATGCCTTTACGTCTGAGTTCGACTGCGTATTGCGTGAAGTCTGGCATGACTTTATCGCGACTGGCTTTCTTGCCGTGATACAGCGCTTGCGTGAGATCAGCATCGCTGCAACTTTCGGGTAGAGGCCAACCAAGTTGGCTTTGTTTAAAGCGAGTCAGGAGTTCCGAGATGGTGGAGGGGCCGAGTTTCAGGCAAGAAGCGATGCTGCGATTGGAGAGACCGCAGTCGTACTTAAGGCGTAATACCTCTTTGATTTTGTTCATTGGAGTTCTCTTTTTGGCCATGGTCGCTTCCTTACGTTCTTGTTTAAGAAGTAAAGAATAGCGAGCTATTGATTTAAAAGAGAAAAAGGAAGGATTTCGGGCATTCCGATCGGGGTTTTCGCTATTCCGATCACCGATTTCGGAGTTAGGCTAAAAGTGATCGGATAATCGCGGAATCAGTGATCGGTTTAAACCGAAATGGGTGATCGGATAATCCCGAAATGACTGATCGGAATGCTCCGAAATATGCATCATCACTTAAGTATTTCACCAATAATAACCTAAAACAAATGACAGGTTCTTGGTCAAATTGGGTACGTAGTGCTAAGACATTAGTTCGAAACCTATCAAGTCAAAAGTTCATCATACAAGAGATTGCCCAAGTCATATCCCCACTAAATAATGTAAATTTGGCATCGCCCTCTGGTCAAGCAGGCAACCAAGTTGACACATTTTTAGGACAAACAACTAAAACAACAACATTGCACCGAAAGACTACAATTCATGGAGCGAAAGGCGAAACACACGATGTCACCATGCTAATTTCAACGGCACGCGCAGGTGGGCAGCCTGGTTCTCATTGGCGCAGTTGGATTGATAGTCAAAGCAGTGAGGCTGCTAGGTTCGCATATGTTGCCTCATCAAGGCCTAAACA
>NZ_JAWPOX010001025.1:0-537 GCF_033344475.1 Vibrio sp. 1288 | reverse complement strand
TTTGAAGCGATTCGCAAACTCATGGGCGGCGACCAACGAGCACACCTATTGCCGCTGGGTATTGAGCAACTGCCTAAACTGGAAGCGTTCGATACCGTGTTCAGCATGGGTGTTCTCTACCACCGTCGTTCTCCACTTGACCATTTGATTCAACTAAAAGATCAGTTGGTTTCTGGTGGTGAGTTAGTATTGGAAACCTTGGTAATCGAAGGCGATGAAAACGCAGTACTTGTGCCGACCTCACGCTACGCTCAAATGCGCAATGTGTACTTCTTCCCGTCTGCGAAAGCACTAAAAGTGTGGCTAGAACTGGTTGGTTTTGAAGATGTTCATATTGTTGATGAGAACGTGACTTCAGTTGATGAGCAACGCACAACAGATTGGATGACACACAACTCTCTACCAGATTACTTAGATCCAAACGATCCAAGCAAAACAGTGGAAGGCTACCCGGCACCACGCCGCGCAGTGCTGGTAGCACGTAAGCCATAATTAACTGAGATTTCTGACATTGTCTTAACTCTTTCCTGCCATTAA
>NZ_JAWPOX010001024.1:0-538 GCF_033344475.1 Vibrio sp. 1288 | reverse complement strand
CCACTTGCGGTTTTAGGGGACAACATCACAACAGACCATTTATCACCATCCAACGCGATTATGGCGAGCAGTGCGGCGGGTGAATACCTTGCCAAAATGGGCGTACCGGAAGAGGACTTCAACTCTTATGCGACTCACCGTGGCGATCACTTAACGGCGCAACGTGCGACCTTTGCTAACCCGAAACTATTTAACGAAATGGTGAAAGAGAACGGTGAAGTGGTTCAGGGTTCTCTGGCGCGAATCGAACCAGAAGGTCAGGTTGTACGCATGTGGGAAGCGATTGAAACCTACATGAACCGCAAACAGCCACTGATTGTTGTCGCGGGTGCAGATTATGGTCAGGGCTCGTCTCGCGACTGGGCAGCAAAAGGCGTTCGATTAGCTGGTGTAGAAGCCATCGTTGCAGAAGGTTTTGAGCGAATTCACCGTACTAACTTGGTTGGCATGGGCGTACTACCACTGCAATTTAAGCCGGGTGTTAACCGCAATACATTAGAACTGGATGGTACTGAACTTTACGATGTCGTGGGTGAAA
>NZ_JAWPOX010001023.1:0-538 GCF_033344475.1 Vibrio sp. 1288 | reverse complement strand
ATAAAGATATTGACTACAACATCGACCTAGCACCAAATGACAGCATTACGTTGTACGTGATTGGTTTAGTGAATGCACAAGCAACTGGTGACATCGTTAACCAAGCCACACTCAACTACAACGGCAAAGATATTCTCGCAACTGCAACGCTAAAACCTTATCCGGGCGATGTCGTTATCGAAAAGTCCGCTGACGAACGATATTACCAGCCGGGAGAGTTCTCGACATTCCGAGTCAAGGTCACGAACAATGGTTCTGGTTTTGCTGCGGATGTCAAAGTGGAGGATTTGATTTCTTCATTAGAGGTTGAAACGTCTGGTGGCGCAATGGAAGCGGCATTCAACGATTGGACTATCGTGACCAACAAAGGTGACCTTCGCACCAATATCGAGACCTTACCGGGACCAAATTCGGACATCGCGACCAATCTCGATATTGCTCCAGGAGATACGGTTGAATTTGCCATTACAGGCACGGTGAACAGCCGAGCGGTTGCCAACATTATCAACACAGCAACGGCTGAGTTTGCAGGTGCGAC
>NZ_JAWPOX010001022.1:0-538 GCF_033344475.1 Vibrio sp. 1288 | reverse complement strand
ACTGCACTAGCTGGCTACATTGCAAAACAGATTGATGCTGATGTAGAAAAAGCGACGCGCGCTGGCCTATTGGCGAAATGTGACCTAATGACCTCGATGGTATTCGAATTTACCGATACTCAAGGTGTCATGGGTATGCACTACGCAACGCACGACGGCGAAGATGAGCAAGTTGCCCTCGCACTTTACGAGCAGTACATGCCTCGTTTTGCTGGTGACCAACTACCAAGCACAGCGATTTCTTCAGCAGTCGCAATGGCAGATAAGCTAGACACTATCGTGGGTATCTTCGGTATTGGCCAGGCACCGAAAGGCAGCGACCCATTCGCACTGCGTCGCGCATCACTGGGTGTACTGCGTATCATCGTTGAGAATGGTTACAACCTAGACCTTGTCGACCTGATCCGTGAAGCGAAAGTTCAGTTTGGTAACAAACTCACTAACGAGAATGTTGAGCAAGACGTGATTGATTTCATGCTTGGCCGTTTCCGTGCTTGGTACCAAGACGAAGGTTTCAGTGTCGACATCATCCAAGCAG
>NZ_JAWPOX010001021.1:0-538 GCF_033344475.1 Vibrio sp. 1288 | reverse complement strand
ACCTCTTCAGCGTAGTAGTTATTGATACACAGCAGCGTTTGTTTGTCGTTCTGGCGAGCGTAAGCAAAAATACGTTGATGCTCTGGCAGTAAATCTTCATAACGGCCATCGGTGATCACCGGAACCTGTTTACGTAGCTCAATCAAACGTTTGTAGAAGTAGAACACCGAGTTCAAATCAGCAACCGCTGCTTCTGCGTTGATTTCAGAGTAATTCTGCGCCACCTCAAGCCACGGTGTGCCTTCGGTAAAACCAGCGTGCTTTTGGCTGTTCCACTGCATTGGCGTACGTGAGTTATCACGCGACTTCTGCGCCAAATCGCCATCATCTCTTCGTGTGATACGTAATCGCGGTTGACCATGATGTCGTACATGTTGGTGCTTTCTACGTCGCGGTACTGGCTGATCTCAGTGTAACCAGGGTTGGTCATACCAATCTCTTCACCTTGATAAACATACGGCGTGCCTTGCATCATATGTACAGACGCCGCCAGCATTTTCGCCGACTCGACGCGGTATTGTATATCATCACCTAAGCG
>NZ_JAWPOX010001020.1:0-539 GCF_033344475.1 Vibrio sp. 1288 | reverse complement strand
AAAAACCAAGTGACGCACATTTCATTTCTTGGTTTACTTTCGCTGCCCAAAAGAACAGACCGAAGTTCACACCAGTAGTACGGTCAGTTTCAGACATACCTAGAACTGAGAAGTCGACGCCTTTTACTTCGTTTACTTGGCCATGCAGTACCGCCAAACGAACACCACCAACAGCAGAGTTTGATGGAGCGTTAGTATGGTCGATCGTTGAAAACATCACAGGGGTGCTGTTCGCAAGAGCAACAGGTGATGCGATAGTGGCTGCAACAGCCAATGACGTCATAAGCTTTTTCATTTTTATCTCCATGATGGTAAGCAGTAATTTACAACATAGTGTAATGTTCAGATTTTGCGCTATTCGGACACAAAAAGTGTTAGCAATAGGTCATATTTAACAATCTGACTATCCTAGAAAAAAATTCATCTCAGTTATTTTTCTGTTTTTCCACTGACGCTGCCGGAACGCATCCCTCACAATTCACATCTTCTTTTACCTACACTGAAAAATGCACAGTGGGCAAACACCAGACGCAAAAAAG
>NZ_JAWPOX010001019.1:0-539 GCF_033344475.1 Vibrio sp. 1288 | reverse complement strand
GGTGGCTACCTAGCAACTAAATACCTTATCGATAACGGCCATACTGACATCGCCTGCCTGAGTGGTCACTTTGAGAAACTTGCTTGCCAAGAGCGTATCGCTGGTTTTCGTCGTGCCATGGCTGAAGCAAAACTGCCAATCAATGAAGATTGGATTCTTGAAGGTAACTTTGAATGTGATACTGCGGTACTGGTTGCAGACAAGATCACCGCGATGGAAAAACGCCCTACTGCAGTATTCTGTTTTAACGACACCATGGCACTTGGCTTAATGAGCCGTCTGCAACAAAACGGCATCAAGGTTCCAGATGACGTTTCTGTTATCGGTTACGACAACATTGAACTTGCAGAGTACTTCTCACCACCGCTAACAACGATTCACCAACCTAAACGTCGTGTGGGTAAAAATGCGTTTGAGATCCTACTTGAACGCATTAAAGATAAAGAACACGAAAAACGTGTGTTCGCGATGCAACCAGCGATTGTTATCCGCAATACCGTTAAGAAACTTCATTAAATGAACACAAGCGCCCTTAGAGG
>NZ_JAWPOX010001018.1:0-539 GCF_033344475.1 Vibrio sp. 1288 | reverse complement strand
CTTCTGGCATCCAAATACCAAGACCAAAATAGTTTTTGTCTACGTTTTGAGTAAGAAACGGAATGTCTTGCGATTTGATTGCCCACTCTTCCCAGTAGTTTTCTGTTGGTCCTTCTGCTGTCGCTTCAGCAGCATACCAATCTAAGGTATCGGTACTAAGCACACCAACAGTATCAAAAATTTCTTCACAGATGGGCATGGTGTTGTCTTCAAACACCACGGAGCGATCAGAAAGATAGTTACATGCGGAGTTAGCTTGCGTCACCACAAGCAGCGCACATGCACTAAATACGGCTACTCTGACCATGAAAACCGACCTCTTATTTACCAGATAATGTTTCTCTATATAAGCCTTCGTTGAGCAACAGTTCACTGACAGTTGGTGTCGTATAGGTGCTGATATCTTTGCCTTCTATGAGTGCATTACGGATATCCGTGCTTCTGATTTTAACTTTTTCTGGGCACGCCATGACAGTCCAACGTTCCGTAATTTCTTCCGCCTTATAAAATTTAGCAAATTTGAAGAAATTATCCGGACC
>NZ_JAWPOX010001017.1:0-540 GCF_033344475.1 Vibrio sp. 1288 | reverse complement strand
TGAAAAAGACGAGCAACAGAATGTAGCAATAGTTGAATTCAATAGCAGTGTGCTCAGCAGGCAATCGACAGATTTTTTGACTCATGAAGAGTTAAAAATGTTGGAAGCCGTGATAGGTATCGCTTTTTAGCTTTTCTCATCAATCGGTTGTATTAAAGCAATGAAAGTGAAAAGAAAGCCGTTGATGAACAACGGCTTTTTTGTCAATAAAATCTGTTGAAAAGTAGGGAGGAATCAATTGATTAAATGATACGTTGTTGATCTTCTAATACTCTAGATTTTATCAATGCTCGCATCGCTCCATGCCTTTTACAGTTCACTTTTCGTTGGTGGTATGCGATTTGATATTGAATAAAGCAAGCGCTAGAAGGGGAAGTAAAATGCTTAATATTAAAGGTTTTTCCCCATTTTTTTGCCAAAGATAGCGGAATGACTCCGATGCAGTCGTTTTGAGCTACGTGGGTGAGAATACCCAAATAGTTAGATGCGATAGAATCGATATTATTTGATTTGACGATTAAGCCCAAATGTTTTTCAAAC
>NZ_JAWPOX010001016.1:0-540 GCF_033344475.1 Vibrio sp. 1288 | reverse complement strand
ACCAATCAAACAAACTATTCAACCAGTTAGATTTTTTCTCACACTGTTGTTTGATTTGACCCGTTTTATCCCATACTGGAAGTTTGTAATCGCTGCGGCAATTCATCTCTAAACCACCGTTGGAGGTCGGTTTAAAGCCAAGCGTCGTCACTTCTTTAGGCCAAGGCAACTCCAAACGCTCAGGAATTCGCTGCGCCAAGTATTCCGCGTAAACACGCAATGCACCGCTTGACCCCGTAAGGTTGATTGGCTTGTTGTCATCACGGCCTAGCCAAATGGTCGTCACTTCACGGCCATCAATCCCGACAAACCAGCTATCACGAGTATCGTTACTGGTGCCCGTTTTACCCGCCAACGCAGCCCAAGCGAATTGGCTTTGAAGGTAGCGGCCCGTACCTTGTGCGACACCTTGTTTCATCGCGTAAGTCGTTAGCCAAGCCGCTTGTTCATCAACCGCGCGAGAGGAACGAGGCAACGATTGATAAAGCACGTTACCGTCCATATCGATGACGGAACGAAGCGCGGTCAGCTTAGCGCGTT
>NZ_JAWPOX010000101.1:0-1324 GCF_033344475.1 Vibrio sp. 1288 | reverse complement strand
CGTATGGAATGGACTTCCTCCCTATCACTCAGCCGTTAGTTCTGAGATGATAAATTCACCATTTCATACGGAGATAACAACATGGCTGTGACTGTATTAGGTATCGACCTAGCAAAAAATGTGTTCGCATTGCATGGTGTTGACCACAAAGGCAATACCATTTTATGCAAACCCAAAGTAAGTCGGGCCAAGCTGTTAGAAACGGTAGCCAATATGCCACCGTGTCTGATTGGAATGGAAGCATGTAGCAGCGCTCATTTTTGGGCCCGATTATTCAAAAATGTCGGCCACGAAGTTCGCCTCATCGCTCCTAAGTTTGTCTCTCCTTATCGACTGTCTGGCAAAGCAGGGAAAAATGATGCTGCTGATGCTCAAGCTATCTGTGAAGCAGTTCAACGTCCTCATATGCGATTTGTTAGCATCAAGTCAGAAGAGCAGCAATCGATTCAATGTTTGCACCGAGCTAGGCAGGGCCTAAATGAAGAAAGGACGGCAGTATGCAACCGCATTCGTGGTTTGCTCGCTGAGTTTGGTGTGATTGCTCCTTTATCACCGGAGCGATTGCGTAACGAGTTCGAGAGCATGAAGGTTCACCTTCCAACCTTAGCCGCAACTTGCATGGATGAATTATTTCTTCATATAGACAACATTGAGCGCAGGCTTTTAAAGTTCGACCGACTGATTAAAGAGACGGCAGAGCAAGATGAACGATGCCGACTATTGATGCAACTAAAGGGGGTTGGACCTATGACAGCCAGTGCTCTAGTATCAGCGATCTCTGACGGAAAAGAGTTTCGTAATGGCCGTCAATTGGCGGCCTGGTTGGGTTTAACGCCTTCTCAATACAGCAGCGGAGGGAAACCAAAATTAGGGCGAATTACTAAAGCTGGTGACAACTATATTCGTAGTCTGCTTGTGCAGGGGGCGCGTTCAATGATGGCTAGCGCCGGACGAAAAGACGATCCGCTCAGTAAGTGGGTCTGTGATGTCAAAGATCGCCGTGGTTACTGGCGAGCCGCTATTGCTTTAGCTGCAAAAAATGCACGACACTGTTGGGCAATACTTCACTATGGTGAATCATTCGAAAATTGTTATTCAACCTAAATAAATCTCTTACCACCAATGATGACAACGCAAATATGATAAGGGTTAAGACCCCGCAAGAGGTGCCTGAGAAAACGTTAGGATGTTAAATATCCGATTAGCGTATGAGGTTCTTGCGAGCGTCTTTCATTTTGGTCCGGAACAGAATATTCCAGTATGACCGCTTATAGTACTGCATCTTAATCTTCATTGTGATTGCGTTCAGAGCACCCATTGACAT
>NZ_JAWPOX010001015.1:0-540 GCF_033344475.1 Vibrio sp. 1288 | reverse complement strand
TATCGTTTGCGGGTGGAGGGGTGAAGGGGAGAGTAGTTTGGAGGCTGCAGATCAATTGGTTTTGACGTACAACCAAACATCGCGATCAAACATAACAACATCCATGCTGTTATAGATTTCATTTTTAACTCCAATAGCGATTACTCATTGATTTTACTCTATAAGATTGAAAATCGATCACAGACGAAAGATTTTAGAATCTCCGCAAGCCAACCCTTGTTCCTGATAACCTTGCAAAGCTTCAAAAACATTGAAATGACTGACGACAATAACTTTGTCCTATTGTCTGTACCTTTCCAAAACCGCCACCGTTCGTGCTTTTAACGCTGTCACATGCTCATAGCGCTCGTCGCTCATCGGCAGTCTTAGTTTTAGCAACTCGCGATATTCGTGCCAACGCCGGTCTCGCTCAGCCAACGAAATATAACCACCAGAAGTATCCGCCCGCCACTCTCTCAGATCGTGTTCGACAAACAATTCAAATCCATGACGACGGTTAAGGATCTCCGCCGTTTGGAGCGCTCTCGTATATGGTGAACA
>NZ_JAWPOX010001014.1:0-541 GCF_033344475.1 Vibrio sp. 1288 | reverse complement strand
AAATGATGTCTTCTGGTTTGACGACGTCATTCGCGAAGCGATTCAATCGGCTTGCGACTTGAGCCATGTCCGTCCAAATGGTTGCGTAGTATTTTTCATCTAAGGTTTGGCGGAACATACGCAGCCCAAAGTGGCCTTCCTTAAAAGGAGGAAGCGTGAATAACTCACGTTCGTATGTGTCGCGAATCAGCTGTGCTGATTGAGAGTAATTAAGTGCAGGTATCTCTTCTTGAGATGCCTGAACATTCAAGATGAGTGAGCAAGAGAGCAAGACCGCCAAGCTGATAGGTTTGATACGCATAAATCCATTCCCTGATATAACCTGGATGTAAACTTATCATCAATGTTTGTTAAGAATGTAAAACCTGAGTCAATAGTTCAAAATATGTCTAAAAGTCAGGTTGATACGTTCTCCTTTTGGTTTGGCTGTTTTGGGAACGCAGTGTCTCCAATGGTGCTGAAGCTCCCCAGCCATGATCAATAATGCGCCGTGGCCGAGCTCATATTCTATTTGAGTTTTACAATGTAAATTTCGTAGCAC
>NZ_JAWPOX010001013.1:0-542 GCF_033344475.1 Vibrio sp. 1288 | reverse complement strand
ACGCTGTCCAACAATGTGCCATCCAGATCGAACGCAATCAGTTTTATATCTTGTTGAGTCATAATTTCCCTAGCTAAAAATAACAAAGGATGGTTTCCCATCCTATGTGTTTGATTCTTCAAGCCACTAAGCCTTTGGGCTCAGTGACATATGTTCTCATTCGCTTACTTCGCAGCCAAGCGCTGACGAACTGCTTCGAATAAACAGATGCCTGATGCAACCGACACATTCAAACTCGATACGCTACCTGCCATTGGGATTTTAATCAAATCATCGCAAGTTTCTCGCGTTAGGCGGCGCATGCCATCACCTTCTGCGCCCATGACGATTGCCAGAGGACCAGTCAGTTTTGCTTGATAAATGTCGTGTGTCGCTTCACCCGCCGTACCCACGAACCAGATGCCCTGCTCTTGCAGAGTACGCATTGTGCGCGCTAGGTTGGTTACACGAATCAAAGGCACAACCTCTGCAGCGCCACATGCTACTTTACTTACCGTGGCATTCATTGGTGCAGAACGATCTTTCGGTACGATGATCGCCGC
>NZ_JAWPOX010001012.1:0-542 GCF_033344475.1 Vibrio sp. 1288 | reverse complement strand
AATACAGTCGCGATACTGAGTTCTAAAAAACCGAAATCGTGTAACCAATGCCATTGAGGATGAGATTGTGCGAAAAAAGAGGTTAACCGGTGCATCGCAATGGCGCTGATGACTGAAGGAAAAGTCACCGCTGCAATCGAGGGTTGGAACTTCAATCGAAGTAAGCGGAAATAACATAAGTAGATCAGTAGCGTCATTGTGATCGCGATCCCCGCCAATGCGCCCGTCAGAATAGGGTCGGGTTGGGGAAAATTCACTAAATAAGCTGCCAGTGACAAGTTAACTGGCGCGGCCATAATCGCGAGCGTTGGTCTTGCTCGTCTTGGCAGTGAGCCAAAAAACACCAAGCGATACAACACCAGTGGCAGCATAAAGAAGTAAATGCCTATACACATGATCGCGAGGGTTTCGGAAAATAGATTATGACCGAATTGCGAACCAGCCAATGAGCTACTGATTAATCCAACAGGGTAGAGGAACCAGCTCGGGACGATGTTCGACATTTTGAAGTTCATGAGCTGGAAGCCAAAAAACAGCACCAT
>NZ_JAWPOX010001011.1:0-543 GCF_033344475.1 Vibrio sp. 1288 | reverse complement strand
CGTGACGCTTGTTTGGCTCGATGGCGCGAATCCTTCACAGATTGTTGAAGTGACGGATGGCAACGGCAATGTGCTGTATTACGAAATTCCTGAGTCACAGCTGACGAATGTAGAAGTGCTGCCACCACTGCACAGTAACGACGATTTCACCTTCAACGTAGAAGGCATCGTAAAAGACAGCGCTTCGCTTTCAACAGGCTCTGCGCAAGATGTACTTTCACTCGGGAACAAAACCGTCATTGTTGATGTGAAAGGCGTAGCGGATATTCCAATCGTTGAACTCAATGATAAATCAGGCATTTGGCAAGAGTTTGATGATGGCAACGTACGTGGCGTTCAAACATTTGTGGATGAAAATGGCCAAGTTGATATTTCGTTCAGCATTCTTTCTGGAGAAGTCAAAGACAACCCGAACGACCACTCTGAAACGGTAACTGTACTACTTTCCAACATTCCTGATGGCGTTGAGATATTTGATAATGATGGCAACTCGGTCGATTTAACGTTCGTTGGGTACGATGGTAATAACCAGCCAATCTATGA
>NZ_JAWPOX010001010.1:0-543 GCF_033344475.1 Vibrio sp. 1288 | reverse complement strand
TTCCCAGAACAGAAACACTTAACGGATGCTCTGGCTGCGGCCGTGAGAGACGATCCTGTACCTATTGCCCCTGAAAAAAGACACCCATTAAAAATCTCCGTTGTTTATCCAGGGCAGCAGATTTCTGATTACTGGATAAGAAACATCGACGCGTTTGAGAAGCGCTTAGATAAACTCAATATTGATTACCAAATCAATCAAGTGTTTACGCGACCGAACGCCGATATCAAACAACAAAGCCTTTCTTTGATGGAAGCACTGAAAAGCAATTCCGACTACTTAATTTTTACACTCGATACGACCCGACATCGTAAGTTTGTCGAACACGTTTTAGATTCCACCAAAACCAAACTTATCCTGCAAAATATCACGACGCCAGTCCGTGAATGGGAAACTCGACAGCCTTTTATGTACGTCGGTTTCGATCACGCTGAAGGCAGTCGCGAACTCGCTGTGGAGTTTGGCAAGCAGTTCCCGAAAAATACCCATTACAGCGTTTTGTACTTCTCTGAAGGCTACATTAGCGATATCCGTGGTAACACA
>NZ_JAWPOX010001009.1:0-543 GCF_033344475.1 Vibrio sp. 1288 | reverse complement strand
AATCCGGCGCTTAACTCCGTTCCCGTACTAGAAAGAATCGCAATTAACGTGACGGTCAAGAACACCGCCATTGGGTCGTTGGTGCCCGATTCAATTTCTAACGTCGAGCCAACACGTTCGTTCAGACTGCGGCCTTTCAATAAAGAGAAGACCGCGGCCGCATCCGTTGAACCGACAATCGCGCCAACCAAGATACCTTGCAATAAATCCAAATCGAACAACCAAGTCGCCATCAAACCGGTTAACAATGTCGTGATGGCTACGCCTATGGTTGCCAACGACACCGAAGGCCACAAGGCGACCCGAAAACTGGCGACTCGCGTTCGCATCCCGCCATCCAAAAGAATGATGGCGAGCGCTAAGTTACTGACTAAATAAGCGATGGAATAATTATCAAATAAGATTCCGCCAAGGCCATCTTCCCCAGCCAACATACCTACCGCAAGAAATACGAGAAGGATTGGAATCCCCAATTTTGAGGACACGGGGCTTAAAAGAACGCTCAGTGCAATCAGTAATGCACCAATCAGAAAAAAGCTGTTA
>NZ_JAWPOX010001008.1:0-543 GCF_033344475.1 Vibrio sp. 1288 | reverse complement strand
AGTGCTAGTGCGTGGTCGTAATCTTTCTGCATCTCTTCTTTTGCGATGCGGAAAGCTTCACCCATACCTACGATTTGGTGAGTTGCTAACGTACCAGAACGGAAACCACGCTCATGGCCGCCACCGTGCATTTGTGCTTCAAGGCGGATACGAGGTTTACGACGTACGTAAAGTGCACCGATACCTTTTGGACCGTAAATCTTATGCGCTGACAATGAAATCAAATCAACTTTCATTTCTTGAACGTCGATTGGCAATTTACCAGCAGACTGAGCTGCATCCACGTGGAACACGATCTTGCGCTCACGACATAATTCGCCGATGGCTGCGATGTCTTGAATTACACCGATTTCGTTGTTTACGTGCATAATAGACACAAGCACTGTGTCATCGCGCATTGCCGCTTTCAGCTTCTCAAGATCGATAAGGCCATTTGATTCAGGCTCTAGGTAAGTCACTTCAAAGCCTTCGCGTTCTAGTTGACGACATGGGTCAAGAACCGCTTTATGCTCTGTTTTACAAGTGATTACGTGTTTGCCTTTT
>NZ_JAWPOX010001007.1:0-543 GCF_033344475.1 Vibrio sp. 1288 | reverse complement strand
TTTCATGCTGCACTCGTAATGAAGTACGCATCTAACCACTTATTATTTAGGTGTAAATTCCAGTTCGATAGTCATGGATGTGAACGTTGGATAAAACCCAAATTCAGCTAGAAGACGAGCTTAACTCACTCAAAGGGCAAGTGAAAACGCACCCTGAACGCACTCTTCGCCTCGCCGAGCAGTGCCGCATTCGCGCGGAACAAATACTGTTTATTGACGGAGAAATCAAAGCGTTACTCGTCATGGCGCACAGTTGTTGGTGTTTGATGGAATATCGCCAAGGGCTGAAATTCATCAAAGACGCCTACAATAAGCAAATCCAACTGGACACCGACGATCACCTTCCAGAAATTCTGCATATCTTCGCCCTTCAATACTGGGGACAAGCCAAATATTACTCGGCGCAGCAATATTGGATTAATGCCTTGGAGCAATCGGCTTTGGTCGATGACATTGAGATTCAGATTGAATCCCTGATTGGTCTTGGCAATGTTTGGCGCATCACCAACGAACACAAACTTGCCGCATCGACTCATGAGCTTG
>NZ_JAWPOX010001006.1:0-543 GCF_033344475.1 Vibrio sp. 1288 | reverse complement strand
GGCGTTTCCCGATAGGATCGCTCAGCAACGCACCAATCAATTTGGTCGCTTTGCACTAGCGAATGGTCATGGTGCAGAATGTCGTCCTGACGATATGTTAGGCGGCTGTGAGTACTTGGTCGCGATTGACCTGATGCGGTCTCATTCCAATTCGAGCCAAATACATTTAGCGTGTGAATTGGACGTCAATATATTGCAAACGACTTTTGATTCGCTATTTTCTACTGAAGAAGTAGTGGATTGGGATGAAAAGAAAGGGCGTTTAGTGGCCGAGAAACAACGAAAACTCGGTCAATTGGTGATTGAAAGGGTGTCATTACCTAATCCGGGTAAAGAAAAAATGACACAAGCTTTACTCACTTATGTCCGCCGTCAGGGCTTAAGCAGTCTAAACTGGACGCCGGCAGCGGAAAGCCTGCTTGAACGTATTCGCTGTGCGGTGGATTGGTTACCTGAGCAAGCATGGCCAATGTTTGATGAAGCCAGTTTGTTGGATTCATTAGACGAATGGTTAGAACCGTACATGACGTCGGTCGCTTCGGT
>NZ_JAWPOX010000100.1:0-1332 GCF_033344475.1 Vibrio sp. 1288 | reverse complement strand
CAACAGGTTTTTATCCAAATTAAGGACAACAACTCTTGCGATATCTTCGTTAGCTATCATGTTTGCTGTACCAGCTTTCGCTAGATTAGACGGCGCAATATTCACGACGACACCTGCTGGTGATATCGTCAATGAAAATTCCCGCTACGAGTCTAAACAAGAAGTATTTTTAGATGGAGGCCCAGGGCCTAACGCACCAAGAACAGCCGCAGCACTGCCTGCTGGTTTGTATTATTTTCAAGTTACCGATCCATCAGGTAAATGTTTGTTATCAAGTACTTTAGATAGCGCAGACACCAACGGTGGTACCTGCTATCAAGATGTAAAAATCAAAGGCAAGAACGCTAGAAACGCCGAAGAGTTTTACGCAGAACCATTAGCCTGTCGTCTTTTCTATTTCGACGGTGAAGGTGGTGTGACATATATGAATGACGTCGTCACGCTCACTCAAGAAGTTAAAGTTCGCGGCAAAATGGTCACCCAATCGATAGACATAGAATGTCGACATCAATTGGGAAGTGAGTATTTAGATGTCGACCCTACTTCTCTGCCTGATGGAGAAACCATACAGCTATTTCCATTTGCCAACACACCTAACTCCGGTGGGGTTTACAAAGCTTGGGTATCCACAGCAGCGAGCGTAGAAGCCGCTTGTGAAGGTACTGACCTGTATGGCGAAGAAACTGGTGAAAACTGTGCCGGGTTCTTTGGATTTATCCCTCGATTCTCGAAAACAGATAACTTCAAAGCGAAGACTGCAGAGCCAGAACCGCCAAACTTTGATATTGCTTTTCGTGCGTTCCACGACAGAAACCTGAACTGCCAATATGATCCTATCATCGATGAAGTTATTCCTAATTGGGAGTTCGGTATTCGTGACTTAGCGATGGAAATGGGTGGTATGCGTAATACTAAACTTTCCAATGATTCTCCTGACGAGCCAATCACGTTTAGTGTTTTTGGGGTTGAAGACCATCAATGGAGCTTAGACCAATTCATGTGGTGGGCGAAAAAAGTTGGCTTTACCGCAATGAACACCCCATTCACTCACTTCACAACCTTCGCAGATTTAAGAGACTTTGCACCGACGTTCGAAGATGGCGATCTGCATATAGGCTTTGCAAACGCTCTAGCATGTCAAACCGACTTCGACGAAACCATCAAACGTTCTGCTGGTGAGGACACAGATGAAGCCAGCGGTAATGAGGAGAATGACGTTGGTTTCATGCCTAGTGCTTGGGCTCAACCAACCTTTGATGATGATCCCGTGTTAACCATCCGTTTTGGTTCTATCGGTATTGCCAATCTTAAAGTGTGTAAGTCGTTCGATAT
>NZ_JAWPOX010001005.1:0-544 GCF_033344475.1 Vibrio sp. 1288 | reverse complement strand
GGTGCTGGGTATTGGCTTGGAACAGAAGATGATTGAACACGCGCATCGTGAAGAGAAAAATGCTTTTGGGCAACTGGCGTATTTAACGGGCTTTTTTAACGCTGTTACTTCCGAAGAGGTGCAAACTCTGCAAGTAACCCTCGAAGGGCAGGCGGCGAGTGAACAAGGATGGGAGAGTCAGGAGATGGACGTGCACAGCTTCGTCGTGGCCAACATCGCGCCATTCAGTACTGTGTTAGCGCAAGGTGGCGGCGCGCCGCAGCCAGATGATGGGAAACTGCACATTACCTACCTTGATAACACTCAGTCGCTGGGTGGACGCTTAGTGGCGTTGTCGGATCTAACATTAACCAGCGTCGGTGCGCAGGATGAGTCGAATCTGTTTCAGTACGCGAGCGCGACAGGGGTAACGATTACTGCGGATAAGCCGATTGACTACGTCATCGACGGTGAGCTCTATTCTGACCGTCGTTTAGAGATCAAGATTCGTCCTCAGTCGCTTAATGTGTTTGTTCCCAGTTAACGTCGGTGAAGACGACTGCGA
>NZ_JAWPOX010001004.1:0-544 GCF_033344475.1 Vibrio sp. 1288 | reverse complement strand
AGCCGAGTAGGTGATGAACGCCGTCAATAATATCCTTACCATCTAGCTCCGGGTACGGGCAAGTTTGCTCGACGACGAACACGTCGACGCGTAAGCGCAGCATCTCATACAGTTGTAAGGTAGTTAGTTGAGCAAAAGGCAAAGTGATCCAAGTGGTCATGTCCGTCGTCCATAATGATAGTAGAGTGCCTGAATGTACTCGCTTTTGTTTCAATACTCATTAACAATGGTTAATTTTCACTGGTCTTCCCAGAAAATCTGGCGATAATGTGCCCTCTTTTTCATCCCACCTGAGGATATTTCCCTGTGAGCAAACAAACTTTTGACCAAGTAGGCCTGAACCCAGCGCTACTAGAAACGCTGGATTCATTGAACTACACCCATATGACGCCAATTCAAGCGTTAAGCTTACCGGCGATTTTGAATCAGCGTGACGTAATTGGTCAGGGTAAAACGGGCTCGGGTAAAACAGCTGCGTTTGGTCTTGGCGTACTATCAAATCTAAACGTAAAACGATTTCGCGTGCAGGCTTTGGTGCTGTGTC
>NZ_JAWPOX010001003.1:0-544 GCF_033344475.1 Vibrio sp. 1288 | reverse complement strand
GATTACCGAAATGCAAACATTTACTTCGTGATGGTTGACCGTTTCAACAACGCAGACGCAAGTAACGACAACAGTTATGGTCGCAAAAAAGACGGCAAAGATGAAGTTGGCACGTTCCACGGCGGTGACCTTAAAGGTGTAATTGAGAAACTGGATTACATCAAGAGCCTAGGTACAGACGCGATTTGGTTGTCGCCAATCGTTGAACAAGTGCACGGCTTTGTCGGTGGTGGTGATAGTGGCTCATTCCCGTTTTATGCTTACCATGGCTACTGGACGCGCGATTTCACCAAGATTGATGAGAACTTCGGTAACGAAGAAGATTTAAAAACGCTGGTGGAAGAGGCGCACAAGCGTGGCCTCAAAGTCTTGATGGATGCGGTTATCAACCATTCTGGTTACTCAACATTGGCAGATCTACAGTTTGATGGTATCGATGTGTTAAAGCCTAATGCCGAACTGCCTAAGAAATGGGGCGACTGGCAACCAAAAGCAGGCGAAAATTGGCATAGCTACCACCAGAATATTGATTATCAGAGTCCGA
>NZ_JAWPOX010001002.1:0-545 GCF_033344475.1 Vibrio sp. 1288 | reverse complement strand
TATGAAATCGATCCCAAAAATAGACTTATTACTCTAATTTAATGGGACCAATCCCACACAGGAAGATTCAATAATTATTAATAAAAACATTAATTTACCTTTTTCTAAATAAGTCAATATGAGTCAAAAGTGACTCATAAAATGAAATTTATCGCACCAGACCAAAAAGTTAGTTATTAGCTCAACTGAGAACCATTGAAAACGAGTTTTCATTATGAGACATGAACCAAATAAGCATCAAAACACATATCTGAAAGCAATAGATGATGGTAAATTCTCGCCACACGCCGTGCCTAATACTCTATTGCATAATGACATCATCCTTTTTTGTCGAAACGTAATATCAATGAGAGTAAAACCTGCATCGAGCAAATCACGGCACTGAACTAGGACTACATATCCCCTTCCATCACACCAGAAAGAAGTGGGACTTAAAAGGATCAGAAACCATGTCACTTTGGGGATTTTTAGGAGCGGGGCTTGCTTACTTATTAATGACGTTTACCTTTGTTTTTGGCGGCATTTTTTGGTTATGTGCGGAAGGT
>NZ_JAWPOX010001001.1:0-545 GCF_033344475.1 Vibrio sp. 1288 | reverse complement strand
TGAAGTCTGAACTAGAAAACGACCTTTCAGAGCGAGAGGAGCGGGTTCAGTTGGTTTCCGAACGCTTAGGCGAGCTAGAAAAAGTGCTTGGCGTGGACAATCACGCCACCAATGAAGATTTGGATACTCGACTGGATTCAGCAGCGATCACTTCGAATGTACGAACGCTGATGCTCAATCAAATTCCAAACGGTTCGCCTGTGGGTAAAGTTCGACTTTCATCCGGTTTTGGCAAACGTATTCATCCTGTCACCAAGGTAGCGAAAATGCACCGCGGATTAGATTTCGCGGTGAACATCGGAACAAAAATTTATGCCCCTGCCGATGGCGTGGTGGAAGTCACTCGTCGCAGCAATACCGGCTCTGGCAACTTTCTGAGGCTACAGCACTCTTTCGGTTTTACCAGTTCTTACTCGCACTTAAAGAAATTCAAAGTGCAAAGCGGCCAATTCGTAAGAAAAGGCGATTTGATTGGGATTTCTGGCAACAGTGGGCTCTCTTCTGGCCCACATCTGCACTACGAAGTGCGCTTTGTCGGACGAGCA
>NZ_JAWPOX010001000.1:0-545 GCF_033344475.1 Vibrio sp. 1288 | reverse complement strand
TAAGGTGTTGAGAGATTGCTTACCTAATGGAATGACTTTTTGCCTTGCCAGCGATCCGTAGCGATCAAAAAGTTGGTTAAATCCCTCAAACGGCAGACAATCTTTGGTTAACTGACTGAGATTTTCGCGTCTCAACAGAGCATGTAAGTTACTAAGTTGTGAAAATATCTGTGGATCGGAGATGATCAACTCATTAAAGCGGATAATTTGACCGTTTTGTTTAAGATCTGCCAGATCGCTAAGTAAGTGTGGTTCGATCGAAAAAACATTCACTTGATAGCCACTGGCAAGCTTAGATTGGCCGTCGTGCAGTTCATCGGGCGGCATAATAACGATTTGCCCATGACCGACTTGGTGATGAGAGCCTTGATAATGAAACTTCTGCTCACCATGCGTGATCAAGCCGAGGTGAAAATCCAAATGATAGTGCCTTTGAAAAGCAAACTTGTGGTATTTCGCCTCGATCAGACTCAGTTGGTCATGGTCGGTCGCGTAGTATTGAATCTGTTCCATTACATACAAAAAAAGCTTGGTCACATAATGAC
>NZ_JAWPOX010000999.1:0-545 GCF_033344475.1 Vibrio sp. 1288 | reverse complement strand
CCAAGATGTTCAAAAACAAGCACTTTATTCTCGCCCTGTTAATCGCGCCCATCCTTTCTATCATTGCCTACTTTGGTACCGATATGGCACTGAGCGAAAAGCCTCATGCCGCTAAAGAAGGGGAAACTTACAAGCTCGCGAGTAAGTCCAACTGCCGTTACACCAGTGGCCTATGTGACATGGAAAATGGCGATTTTAAAGTTAAGTTCCGTTCTGAAAAACTGACAAAAGATAGCCTAGAACTGTCTCTCAACGCTGCCTATCCGCTGGAAGGCGTCAAGGTGTCCGTAGTCGATGACCAACAACAGAATGCTCAGCCGATTGATATGACACGCGCCGATCAAGCTGGCCAAAACTGGTACATCACTCTGCCAAAGCCAACCTCCGCAGAGAGCTGGTTACGAGTCGTTATCCAAGCCGAAGGCACGCTTTACTACGGCGAAACACAAACAGCATTTGTGAAATACGAAACCTTGTTTACTGAGTAACATTACGCTGCTTATCCTTCTAAACAACGGATAAGCTTTGCTGCGGGATGAAAACCC
>NZ_JAWPOX010000998.1:0-545 GCF_033344475.1 Vibrio sp. 1288 | reverse complement strand
CAGGCAGCGACGCCACTATGACGTTGGATGCGATTCCGGGTAAAGAGTGGCAAGGCAGCGTCGATTATGTGTATCCAATTTTGGATCCTAAAACGCGCACGCTTCGTGTTCGTCTTAAATTCTCTAATCCCAATGGCGAGCTGAAACCGAACATGTTCGCCAATATTGCCTTACAGCCTGTCAGCGACAACGCGGTGTTAACCATTCCCAAGTCGTCCGTTATCCGCTCGGGGGGTATGACTCGCGTCGTGCTGTCTGAGGGAGACGGCAAATACCGCTCAACGCGCATCGAAGTCGGTCGTGAAGCTGACGACAAAATCGAGGTACTACAAGGCCTGACTCAAGACGATCGCATCGTAACCTCAGCTCACTTTATGTTGGATTCAGAATCGAGCCAAACGGCTGATCTATCGCGCATTTCATCACCGACCGAAGCCACTGCACAAACGGCTTGGACGAAGGGCGAGATCACTGATGTGATGAAAGACCATCGTATGTTGACCATCAACCACCAGCCCGTACCAGAGTGGGATTGGCCGGGGATG
>NZ_JAWPOX010000997.1:0-545 GCF_033344475.1 Vibrio sp. 1288 | reverse complement strand
GGACCTTCCCAATAAGGGATAACAAATGGCAACCACATATCGGATTTTATGATACGAGTCGTCAAATTAATTTTGTGTTCAGGTACATTGATGATCCATTGCAACGGTAAACGTCTGCCATTCGACAGGCTTGTTACCTGCATTGGCGTAATCGAGACCTCTTTCTCTGATAGATTGACCACTTTTCCCGAACGGGTCGATAGCGTACCAAAAATATGAGGCGTCTGACCGTGATGACGGTAACGACTAACCGTTAACGCACGTCCATCATCCAAGTTAAAGACAAACCAATCCCAACCTTGTTGGCCTTGGCCGATTAAGCCACTGCCCCATTCTTTTTGCGTCCAGGCTGAGCCTGTTACGGGGATGAGGCGGCCATTTAAGTTCAATGTACCTTTTACATTAAGAAACGGTGCGCTAAAGCTAAACGACGCCACAGATTGCAGTGCATGTTTAACTTGAAAGCCTTTGTCTCCATTTACCACAAACGGCCCGCTTGTCATGGTATTCAGTTCGAGTCCGAATGTGTCCGTTGTAACATTGAG
>NZ_JAWPOX010000996.1:0-546 GCF_033344475.1 Vibrio sp. 1288 | reverse complement strand
TCATCGGTTGTGGTCGTGTCTGGATATAAATGAAACCAACGTTGCCCGCCTTGTTCCACACTTCTCGAATCCCAAGCAAAAGGAATCAGTTGTATGCGTCCATCATCAAATTCCACCATGTACTGTTGTAATGGCACCCAACCAAACGTATAGCTGATTTTGTAATCGTGCCACTGTCCATCTGGCCCTTGGATGTTGACCCAATATTCATCGCCTTTGCGATAAAAACGGTTTGCTTTGCCCTGATGTTCAACGACTTGATTGTCGAAGTTACCCAGTACGGATTCTGAATCAGCATGGCGCATCGCCATATCATGGTGCGAGCCTTGCCACGCTTCCACTTCGACTTGGTGACAATCGATGCACGTTTCATTACCAATAAACTGAGCTTGAACAACTTCTGGTGGAGTTTGGGCGTTTTGCTGCCCAAACAGAGAAAAACTGACGAGCATAGCAAGGCTCACTATTGCCTGCTTCCAACTTGCCCACTGAGTCATAACGATCCTTGTTATTCTAATTTTGTTCTTCATCAACTGTAGGATGACT